>NZ_LT629772.1:306041-612083 GCF_900105385.1 Microlunatus soli
CACCCGGAAGCCGAACTCGTAGACATGGGCCGTGCGCTCACCGGACGACAACTCGTACGGGTGTTCGTCGACCACATCCACGCCCAGCAGCGACAGATGCGGCAGCACCGTGGACAACGTCATCGGATCCGCGCCGCGGAAGATCTTCAGTCGCAGATCGGCCTGATCGTCCGGGTGATCCGGCCGATACATCGCCATCGCCATATCCGAGGCATCACGCAGCCCGGCAAAGGCTTCCAGGTCCTTGATCACCTGCTTGGGGGTGAAGTCCTCCTTGTAGCCTTCGGGGAGTTTGCGCGCCATCCGCAGCAGTTGGTCAGCGTGCTCGTGTCCGACGACCTGTTCGGCAAGATCGTCGTCCCAGGACCGGGTGGCCGCGGTCAGCTTGCTCTCGAGTTCGGGAACGTCGATCTCGGCCAGCGGCTGCCCCTCGGGCATCCGGACCACGAAGTGCAGCCGAGCCAGCACCGATTCCGAGACCTGGGTGGTGTAGTCGACCGCATCGCCACCGAGCTCGGTCAACAGCACCTGTTCCATCCGGACCCGGACCTGTGTGGTGTAGCGATCGCGAGGGAAATAGACCAGGCAGGAGAGGTAACGGCCGTAGGAGTCGCGACGAGCGAACACCCTGACCTGTCGGCGCTCCTTCAGCCGGGAGATGCGTTCCACGACCGGCGCCAGTTCGGCGACCGAGGCCTGGAAGAGCTCGTCGCGGGGATAGCCGTTCAACACGTCCAGCATCGCCTTGGCCCCGTGGCTGCTGGCGTCATAACCGGACCAGCGCAGCACCGCGTCGGCCCGTTGCCGCAGCACCGGAATGTGGATCACCGAGTCGGTGTAGGCGGTCGAGGCGAACAGGCCGACAAACCGGCGTTCCCCGATCACCCGCCCGTCGGCGTCGAAGCTGCGGACACCGAGATAGTCCAGATAGCTCGGCCGATGAACCTTGGCCTTGACGTCGTCCTTGGTGATCACCATCATCCGTGGCGTCACCGGACCGGGCAGCGGCACCGCGGCGAAGGACTGTTCGGCGGCCTGATCCGATCGCAGGATGCCGAGCCCGGTGCCCGGTACCGGGCTCATGGTGTACGAGACGTGTTCCGGTTCATGATCATCGCGATGCTCGGTGACGGTGAACTCGCGATAGCCGAGGAAGGTGAAGTTGTCCCGGGTCAGCCATTCCAACAGATCCCGTGCGGTGTCGACGTCCTCGTCCCGCGTTGTCGGCGCGGGCCGCAGATCGGCCGCCGCAGCTCCGGCGGCCGCCCGCATCTTCTCCCAGTCGGCGACCGCTTCGGCAACACTGCCCAACACCTCCCGCAGGCCGGCGGCGAGATCCTCGTCGGCGCTGTCGGACGGGTCCGCAGGTGGCGTGATCTCCAGATGCATCCAGGACTCGCCGATGACATTGGGGGCGCCGGCCTCGGAACTGCGGACGATGGTCTGCAGATGGCCGGCCAGATCGCGACGGACCAGGAACTGAGGATGGAAGACCTCCCGGATGTTCCAGCCCTGACGGATCACCTCCATGGTGACCGAGTCGACCAGGAAGGGTTGATCGTCGGTGACGATCTGGACCACGGTCGCGCCGTTCACACTCCACTGATCGGTGTCCCGCATCGGGGTGAAGACCGAGACCACCGCCCGGTCGGCGGGGCGTTCCTGGGCCAGCCGGAAGTGACTGACGACCAGCCCCAGCAAGTCGGATTCGGTACGGATACCGACGTCGTCGGCGTCAACGTGCCGGAAGTAATGCCCGAGAAACTCCTTGACCCGTTCGGGTTCGTGGCCGAATCGCCGGGCGATAGCTGCACCCTTGGCAGCGACCGACTTGATCTTGGCCAGCTTCTCTCGTTCGATGTCTGCTTCGGTGGCGCGCAATCTGGGAAACCATCCTTGTCGATCCCCACCCGGCCGGCATTCGTGACCGACCGGTTCGGCTGTTGCGAGGATCGCCCGCAGTGAGCCGGTGGGCTGTGTAGGCGGACGCACATCGTTGTGCGTCCTGGTCCCGACACTAGCCCCTCGCCGAAGCGTTGGCGGCAGCATCGCCGGTGTTTCTCCCCCTCGACGTTATTGTGTCGGCACGTCATGCTGTGGGCTCGTCATTGCGCGTCACCGTTCGTTGGCCTCGGTACGTCATGATGGGGGCATGGATATCGATTCCCGTGCCGAGTTCGCTGCTGCCCCCGAGCAGGTGTACGCCATGCTCACCGACAAGGACTTCCTGGAGAAGGTCTGCCAGGAGACCCACGCCACCTCCTACGACGTGATCGTCGACGGTTCGTCGGTGAAGACCAGCCGCGACCTGCCCTCCCCCGATGCCGCCCGTCCGTTCACCGGCGAGACACTGACCGTCGTGGAGGACATCAGCTGGGCCGAGAGCGGCAGCGGCCGGACCGGCACAGTGACCATGAAGGTGCCCGGCCAGCCGGTCAACTTCAACGGCAAGTACGAGTTGATCGCCGACGGCGCGGGCAGCACGCTCACCTTGACCGGCCTGCTGAAGGTGAACGTGCCGCTGCTCGGCAAGAAGCTCGAGGAGGCCGCTGCACCGGCCGTGCTGGCCGGCTTCCGGACCCAGGAGAAGCTCGGAGCCGACTACCTCAGCGCCTGATTTCTCGTCTGCCCGGGCGTCCACGGCATCGTCCAGAACGCCCGGGTGGTGGGAAGCTATGCCGCCGGATCGAGGTTGTCGACAGGTTGCAGCCCGCGCGCAGGGCCCTGTTCACGATATCGAGGACCACCGGCCGCTTACCGGCTACGCAGTCGGTGTCTCGGGCCCGCCAATTCGTCGGTTCGGGTTCGCTCAAGATCCCTGAGCCAGCCGAAGGGCCGTAGTCACACCCGAGACGGACGCGCTACTGCATCAAGCGCGCCGAATCCTTTACTGGCTTGAAATCCGCAGCCCAAGAACTGTCAGTGCCCCCGTTTAATGTTGGTCACATGATCGATGGCAGCGGGCTGATGAACACGGCCCTCGGGGCGGCGGGTGTCGATCCGTCCTGCCTGGCCACCGACCAACTTCTCCACCAGGTGACAGCCTTCCACTGGCTGGCCCGCGCCACCTCGAACAGCAATCTCCGCCTCGCAGCCGCCTGGGCTGACCGTTTCCCTGCCGACAGCATCACGGCCTACCAACTGGCCATCCCCGGCGGCGACCGTCCCATCCGACCCGGCGGCGACGGGACGCCCGAGTTCACCCGGTTCTGCGTCACCGGCCTCGCCGCGACCATGCACAAGTCCACCGGCACAGCCGAACGGATCATCGCCGACGCCCTCGATCTGCGCCACCGCCTCCCGCACCTATGGCAGCGACTCTGCAACAACGAGGTCGACGCCCTCGACTGTCAAACCATCGCCCGCCAGTCTCGACACCTCACACTCGAGCAAGCTCTGGAAGTCGACCGGTCGATCGCTCCGATGGTCGGACGCTGGTCCTGGAACAAACTGCTGGCCCAACTCGACGCCACGATCATCCGGGTCGATGCCGAGAATGTGAAGAAGCTCGCCGACCAAGCAGCCCACGATGTCGGCGTCTTCATGAATCAAAGCAACGAGCACGGCATCAAAGGCATCTACATCCTGACCAAGACACCCGCCGGGATCCGGTTCTACGCCCAGGTCAGCCGGATCGCCGACATCCTCGCCCGCCGCGGACATCCAGGCAGCAAGAACGAACGAATGGCCGCCGCCATCGACGTGCTCGCCAACCCGCTCGATGCGGTCCGGATGATCGCCGAAGACACCGCACCAACCCTCTTCGACCCCGACCCGGACGACGACTCCCTGTTCCCCAAGGCGACAAGCCACGACGCCGACACCGAGACAACCGATCCGACGGCATCCGAGCCGGCGGCGCCGACCCACGACGCAAACGCCGAACAGGACCAGCCCGACGATGAGCCGGCACCGGATCCCCAGGACGGCGGCGGCCAGTCGAACCGGTTCCCGCGTGTTGATCAACACCGGCATTTGGCAGAGCTCGCGATCGCGGCGATCGGCCAGATCGACCCGGCGAAGTTCCGCCCCGACGCGACCTTGTATGTGCACATTGCACAGGAGACGTTGCGAGCCGGCCTCGGCGTGACCAGGGTCGAAGACATCGGCCCGATGATCTCCAGCCTGGTCGCCGACTGGCTCGGCCACTGCAACATCACCCTCAAACCCGTCATCGACCTCAACGTCGACATGACACCCTGCGATGCGTATGAGGTCCCGCGGGCGATGCGGGAACGGATGTTCCTCAAATACCCGACCAGCAGATTCCCCTTCTCCGGAGCCGACGGACGCCATCTCGATCTTGATCACACCATCCCCTACACGCCCGGACGACCGGCACAAACGAGAGAGGACAACCTCTGCCCCGACGGTCGGCGGGAACACAATGTGATCACCCACGGTCACTGGCGGCGGCGACAACCCGAGCCCGGAACCTTCCTGTTCCGGGCGCCGCGCGATGGCAGAGTGTTCCTGGTCGACCAGACCGGCAGCCACGACTTCGGTTGTGGACAATTCGCCCAACACATCTGGCACGCCGCCGCGCCCACAACCCGTACCTGACTGTGGCTTGCCGCGTCGAGCAACTTTAGCCTTGATCCGCCGATGTGCCGCGTAGCGAGCGGCACCAGACGGGTGCATCGGCGAGGTGCCGCCGCGAGGGCGGTCTGGTTGACCGTTGAGCGGCGGCAACGCCGCCGCTGTGCCCGGATGGGGTCGCGCAGTAGCGGCACATCGGTGGATCGAGGCTTAGAATGAGGTCACCTGTGACGATGGCGTCGAGGGATCCCGTTCGTTCTCTCAACCCCGGCGGTGATCAGATGCCTCCTTCGACCTCCGCAGGTCGACCTCGCGGTCACGAACGCGTCCAGTCGGTCCAATGGGTCACCGACCTGCTCCGGATGGAGGTGCTCCGCACCGGCAGCCGGGACGCGATCCCGAGCGAGGACACCTTGATCAAAAAGTTCGGGGTCAGTCGCGGAGTGATCCGCGAGGTCCTGCACCTCCTGCGAGAGCAGGGACTGATCGAGCGCGTCCGCGGCGCGGGCACCTTCGTCCTCGCACCAGGTCCGATCCTTCATCCGGTGGACGAGTCTCGCGATCTGGCTCAGGACGTCAACTCCGTCGCACCCCGGATCGCGATCCGTTGTCGGGCAGTCAGCCCACAGACATGTACCGCGTTCACTGCCGACAAGCTTGCGGTGCCGGTCGACTCCTCGGTGGTGATCATGGAATCGCTGACGACACTGGACGGTTATCCGGTGAGCGTACGCACCGCGTTTCTGCCGGCCGAACCGTTCAGCGTGATCCTGGATGACCCTCACATCGATCTCCACCGGTCGCCCTACGAACTGATCAGTCAGATCATCGGTCAACCGGTCGGAGACACCGACCTGGAGATCAGCTGCTCGAATGCCGACGCGTTGACCGCCGACCTGCTGCGGGTGCCGGTCGGTTTTGCGCTGCTGGACACCAGCCGGGTGCTGCGGGCGGTGGACGGGACGCCCCTCGAATTCAGTATCAGCCACGCTCGAGCCGACCATCTCGTCTTCACCCACGTGATGAAGTCATCGGCCGCGCCGGCCCGGGCGTCCTCCCCTGCCGGCGCGACCGTGCGTTACGGCGATCCGTCGATCTGATCGGCGGATCGCCGAGCGGTGGCTGCTCAGCCGACGAGCAACTGACCGGTCGGAGGTACCAGCAGGTGGTGATCGGTGATCTGCTGCAGAGCGTGCGCAACCCGTAGCACCGTCGCCTCGGCGAACGGCTTGCCGATCACCTGCATCGACAGCGGCAGGCCGGTCGAACTGAGCCCGACCGGCACGGCAACGGCAGGCAGGCCGGACAGGTTCCAGTGGCCGGTGTAACTCGGCTTGGCGAGCCGGCTGCTGGCGTCCATCTCGTCAGCTCGCTCGGCCGGTGTGGGCGCCGAGGGCGTGATGATCACGTCGTGATCACTGAGCAGCCGGGCGACCTGCGCGGACCAGTAGCTTCGGAACCGGCTTGCCTGCGCATAGTCGGCTGCGGTGTAGAACGCGCCGCGGGCCAGCGACGGCCGGGTGAAGCGGCCGTAGTCCTGCCAACGATGCACCAGGTTGTTGCGGTGATAGGCGTAGGCCTCGGCAACCAGGATCAGGTGATTGGCCTCCTTGGCCTCCGCCGCATGTTCCAGCACGACCTGCTCACTGCTGGCGCCCAGACCGACCAACTGGTCGACCGCGGTCAACACGGCTGCTCGCTGCTCCGGATCAAGATCATCATGATCGAAGAAGTACGGCATCGGCAACGCGATCCGCAGCTCGTCCACTCCTGAGGAGATCAGTTCGGAGTAGGCCGGCACCGCGACGTGCGCTGCATTCGGATCGCCGCCGTCGTAGCCGGCCATCACCTCCAGCAGTAGCGCGCAGTCCATCGCGCTGCGAGCCATCGGTCCGACGCTGTCCAGGCTGAAACCGAGCGGGACGACGCCGTTCTTCGGGACTCGGCCGAAGGTCACCTTCAGTCCGGTGTGTCCGTTGACGGATGCGGGTCCGCGAACCGAGCCGCCGGTGTCGGTGCCGAGGCCGCCGAGGGCCAGTTGGGCCGCCGTTGCGACGCCGGTGCCCGAGCTCGATCCCGCCGGGGTGTGCGCGACGTTCCAGGGATTGCGCGGGATCGGGAAGCCGTTGTCCGGATCGGGCAGCCCGAGGGCGAATTCGCTGGTCGTCGACTTGCCGACGAACACGGCGCCGGCAGCGCGCAGGCGGGCGGTCACCGGCGCATCGGCGTCGTCGCCCCAGTCGGCGGCGAGCACCCGGCTGTTGGCCGTGGTGGGTGCACCCGTCATCGCGATGATGTCCTTGATCGCCAGCGGGATCCCCTGCAGTGGTCCATGATCGACGCCGGCGGCGAAGTCCGCATCCGCGGCAGCAGCCTGTTCCATGGCGGCCTCCTCGGTGATCACGACATAGGCACCGAGTGCGTCGTTCAGGGCGATCGCGCGGTCCAGGATGGCCCGCGTCAGATGGGAGGAGGTCAGCTCGCCCGAACGCAGCGCCGTGCCGGCATCGGCGATCGTCAAGCTGGTCGAGAAGGCGGGTCCGGCGGTGTTGTCGATCGTGCTGGTCAACTCCGTCGGCGGAGTCCGGGTGTCGGTCATGATGGGCAGTCCTCGTTTCGCGAACGGTCAGGAGTTGTAGTAGCCGGCGGGGTCGAACCGGGTCGCCGGCTCGACGAATTCCAGTTCGGGCAGATAGAGCGCGTCGGCCCCGGCACGGATCGTCGGATAGTCCTTGATCATCTGCGCCTTCTCCTCGGCGCTGACGCTCAGGTGCGCGGCGTCGAGCAGGCCGGTCACCTGCTGCTCACTGGTGCTGACAGTCATCAGATCTTCCTTTGCTATCGGAAATGGATGGGAGGTGCTGAAACGCCGCTGCGGTCAGCCGGAACGCACTTTGCCGACGGCCTCCTCGAGGGACTGCGGCGTTGCCTTGTCGTTGCTCGCCTGGGACGCATAGAGATGGCAGGCGACCTGATGCCCCGGTCGGGACTCGACCGGCTGCGGGCGGCGTTGCGCACAGATGTCCATCGCAAACGGGCACCGGGTCCGGAAGCGGCAGCCGGTCGGCGGGTCGATCGGGCTGGGTAACTCGCCGTCGCCCTTCTCCCTCGCCTGCTGCAGGTCGAGTGGTTGCCGGCGACTGCTTCTGGTCGGGTCGAGTTCGGGGATCGAGGACAACAGCAGTTGGGTGTACGGATGCAGGGGCTCGGCGTAGAGCGCTGCGGCGGGCGCCTGTTCGACGGCTTGGCCGAGGTACATCACCAGGACGTCGTCACTGATGTACTCCACGACATTGAGGTCGTGGCTGATGAACACGTAGGTCAGCCCGTACTCGTCCTGCAGGTCGGTCAGCAGATTCAGCACCTGCGCCTGGATCGATTTGTCGAGCGCGGACACAGCCTCGTCAAGCACGATCAGGGACGGTTTCACGGCCAGTGCACGGGCGATGTTGACCCGCTGCCGTTGGCCCCCGCTGAGCTGATGCGGGTAGCTGTTGGCATACGCCGGCGGCAGACCGACATCCTTGATCACCTCGGTCACCCGACGTTCGGTGTCCCTACGGGTCCAGCGCTGCACCCGTAACGGGAACGCGATCGAGTCGCCGATGGTGATCCGCGGGTTCAGCGCCGAGGACGGGTCCTGGAAGACCATCTGCATCCGGTTGCTCGCCTTCCGGTGCGGAGACGAGACCGCAACCTGTGCGCCGTCGAAGATCATCTCGCCGCCGGCAGCGCGGTGCAGCCCGACGATGACGCGGGCCAACGTGGACTTCCCGCAGCCGGACTCGCCGACCACGCCGAGAGTGCGGCCGGAGCGGACCGTGAGGGACACCCCGTCGACGGCGGACAGTCTCGCCCGGCCGGTGTCCGCAGTGCGGACGGTGAACTCCTTGGACACCCCGAGCAGCTCCAGCAGGTTGTGCTCGTCGACCCGGCGGGCGCGGCGGTCGTCCGAGACCGTGTCGGTCGGGTGATTGCTGATCGTCATGATCAACTCCTCTCTCACAGTCGGCTGTCCATGGCTTCCCGCAACGCATCGCTGGCCAGGTTGAAGGCCACCGAGGTGAGGAAGATCATGAAGCCGGGCAGGATGGCGACCAGCGGCGTGTCGTAGAGCGCGCCACGGAGGCTGTTCAGCATGTAGCCCCACTCCGGTGCCGGCGGTGCGGAGCCGAGACCGAGGAAGCTCAGACTGGCAGCGATGATCATCGCGACCCCGACCAGGCCGGAGGCATACACGATGATGTCGTTCAACACGTTGGGCAGGATCTGGGTGCGGGCGATCCGGAACCGGCCGGCGCCACTCAGCCGGGCCGCCTCGATGAATTCGGCGGAGATCACCCGACGGGTCGCCGACTCGGCCACCCTGGCGACCGGCGGCACATAGACGATCGTGACGGCGATGATGGTGTTGGTCAGGCCGGGCCCGAGCGATGCGCCGACGGCAATGGCCAGCAGGATCGCCGGGAACGCGTACAGCATGTCCATCACCCGCATCAGCACGGTCTGCACGACGCCGCCGACCATTCCGGCGGTGACGCCGATCGTGGTCCCGATCACGGCCGCGGCAACGGTCGGCAGGAATCCGGCCAGTAGCGACAGCCGACCGCCGTAGAGGATCCGGGCGACCATGTCCCGGCCCTGCTCGTCGGTGCCGAGCAGGTGGCCGGGCGAGCCGAAGCCGGCCAGGCGGTGACGCGGCACCCCGACCAGCGGATCGTACGGACTGAGCAGCGGCGCGAACACCGCACTGATGATCAACAGCAGCACGATGATCGCGGCCACCATGCCGGTTCGGTTCTCGGCGAACCGGCGTCCGGTCTCCCGCCAGAACGACTGGCCGGCGACACCGTCCTGCTCGGCGTTCCAGTCCGCACGCCGGGCCGCGGCAGTGCCCCGCTCGGCATCCGTCCGGCCGGACCCGAAGTCGTCAGGCAGCAGCCTCGGCAGCGGGCGTTCGATGATCACATCGACGGTGCTGTCGGTCATGCCACTGCTCCCCTCACCCGGGGATCGATCGCCGCCTGGGCCAGATCGACCGCAAGGTTGATCAGGACGAAGGTGAGTGCGATCGTCAACGTGGCCCCTTGGACGACGATCAGGTCGCGGGAACTGATCGCGTTGAAGATCAGCAACCCCATGCCGGGCCAGCGGAAGATCGTCTCCACCAGCACCGAACCGCCGATCAGGGCTCCGATCTGTACACCGGACGTCGTGAGCACCGGGGAGATCGCGTTGCGCAGCACGTGCCGACGGACCTCCCACTCGCTCAATCCCTTGGCCCGCAGGGTTTCGACAAAATCCTCGCCGAACACGTTGACGATCGCCGCACGAGTGACCCGGGCGGTGATCGCCATCGTGATCAAGGAACCGGACAGCACCGGCAACACCAGACTGCGTAGTGCCACGGCAGGGCCGGCGTCGAAAGTGGCGCCACCGGACGGCAGCAGCCGCAGCCAGCTGGCGAAGATCGCCAGCAGCACGATCGCCAGGAAGAAGGACGGGATGCTCAGGCCGGAAAGGCTGACCACACCGACGACCCGGTCGGTCAGCTTGCCGCGCCGGGTGCCGGCGATGTAGCCGAGCAGCAACCCGAGCGCGATGCCGAAGACCGCCGATACCAGCGCCAGCACCGCGGTGTTCCCCCAAGCCTGGGCGAGCAGATCGGTGACGTCGCGACGGCGGACCAGGGAATAGCCGAGATCGCCGTGCAGGGCTTGGACGAGCCAGTGCAGGTAGCGGATCGGCAGCGGCTGGTCCAGGCCGAGCCGCGCACGGATGGCCGCGCGTTCTGAGTCCGAGGAGTCTTCCGACAGCAGCTGCGACTCCTGGCTGCCGGGAAGCACCTGCATCAGGAGGAAGACGATGATCGAGACGCCGAGCAGGATCGGGATCGCCAGTCCGATCCGGCGCAGGATGATGCGTATCACGGAGGTCTCCTATTCGACCGAGATCAGGGTGAAGTCGACCCACCAGGACTGGACCTGGACGTAGCCTGTGACGCCGGTGCTCATCACGCGCAGGTTCAGATCGTGCATCCAGAACAGGAACTCCGCCTGCTCGGTGGCCTCGCGCATCATGGCCTGCAGATAGCGGTTCTGATCGGCGACCTCGGGCTGCTTGATCGCCCGCCCGAGGGACCGGTCGACCGCGGCATCGTCCAGCCCGGTGGCGTTGGGTTGGCCGGCCGGTGTCCTGGACAGGAAGGTCGAGCTGTAGCCGGTCGGCATCATCCCCGCCGCCGGTGACGCCCAGAGGATGTCGATGTCCTTCCACTGGGGTGAATTGAGCCGCTCCAGGCCGATCGAGATGATCGTGGTCCACTCCAGTGGCATCAGCGCCAGGTCCACACCGATCGCGGCGAAGTCGGCCTGCAGCTTCTGCATCATGACGCTGGGGTACATGTTCCCCGAACCACCGGTCGGATAGGCCATGGTCAGCTGCAGTTCGCCCGGCCGGTGTCCGGAATCGGCGAGCAACTGCCGGGCCTTGGCGACGTCGTAGTCGAAGCCGACGCCCTCGGCGTAGGCGGGATGTCCCGGGTAGACGTACTGTCGGGCGGGATAACCGGTGTCGTTGATCAACGCGGCGGTACCGTCCCGGTCGATGGCATAGTTGAGCGCCTGCCGAAGCTTCAGGTTGCCCTTGAAGGGTTCCCGGAAGAGATTCAGCCGCGGCATGATCCCGTGCGGATACTTGCCCATGGTGATCACGAAGCCGTCGTTCTTCAGCATGCTCAGCGAGTCCGGGTCGGGCACCTCGGCCCAGTTGACCTCTCCGGACTGCAACATCGCCAGCCGCGACGCCGGCTCCGGCTGCGGATACAGAATGATCTTGCGCAGCTTGGCCGGTCCGGCCCAGTAGTCGGGGTTGCGGGTGAGCTCCATCACCTCACCGTCGACGTAGCGGGTCATGGTGAACGGCCCGGTGCCGACGGCGTGCTGGTTGTAGTCCTCGTTGCCGACCCTTTTCACCACGGCCGGGCTCGGGAAATAGATGCTGGTCAGATCCCACAGCAGCAGCGCGTACGGCTGGGTGGTGGTGATCTGGAAGGTGTACCGGTCGACCTTCCGCCAGCTCTTCACATAGCGGAACAAGGCCGAAGCATTGGCCGCCGAGGTCTCGTCGTAGTAGGCGAAACTGTCGTCCTTGAGCCGATTGAACTGGAAGACCACTGCGTCAGCGTCGAACGGCTGGCCGTCGTGGAAGCGGACGTCGCGGCGCAGCGTGAAGGTCCAGAGTTGATCATTGTTCTCCCGGGTCCAGGAGCTGGCCAGGGACGGGTGCGGTGTCGGGATCGTCTTGTCCTGCTCGAGATTCAGCCGGGTCAGCCCGTCGTAGAGGTTGTTGCCGACGAACCGGTATCCCTCGTAGCCCTGGTTCGGCGGGGTGGACGGGAACGGGATGTTGCCAGCCGTCATGGCGATCTTGAGTATCCCGGGCTCGTCCGCCGCGGCAGCTGTCGAGCCGACGCCGGGGCCGCAGCCGGTGGTTGCTGCTCCGACGGCAGGCAGTACGGCCAGCCCGGCGAGCGCGGATCGACGTCCGAACCGCGCCTGCGTCGTCCCGCGACCCGAATCCGTGAGCCGGTCGCCGCCCGTCATGCGGCACCGTCTGCCAACAGACACCGGCTCCAGTGCTGCACCGTCCCGTTGATCGGTGCCGCCCCCTCCCAGCAGGCGCCGACGGCGTACCGACACCGCGGTGCGAACGCGCAGCCCGGTGGCAGCCGGGTCAGGCTGGGCGGTGTTCCGGGGATGGCCAGTGGTCGGTTCCCCTGACCGGCGCGGACATTAGCCTCGATCAACCCTTCGGTGTACGGATGCCGCGGTCTGCTCAGCACGTCGACCGCACTGCCCTGCTCGACGAATCGACCGGCGTACATCACCGCGACGTCGTCAGCCAGTTCGGCGGCAACGCCGAGATCGTGGGTGACCACGATCATCGCCATCCCGATCTCGGCCTGGATCTCGCCGAAGAGCCGCATCATCTTTGCCTGGACGGTGACGTCCAGCGCGGTGGTCGGTTCGTCGGCAAGCAGTACCTGAGGTCGGCCGGCGATCGCCATCGCGATCACCACCCGTTGCCGCATACCTCCGGACAGCTCGTTGGGGTAGGCCTTCAGTCGGGTGGACGCCGACGGGATCTGCACCAACTCCAGTAGCTCCAGTGCCCGGCGGCGGGTCTGCTCGCGAGTCAGCTCGGGCTGTTGTTTGCCGACCGTCTCGGTGAGTTGCCGGCCGATCGTGTAGACCGGATCCAGTGCGGTCAGCGGATCCTGGAACACCATGGCGATGTCGCGGCCCCGGATCCGGCGGCGCTGCTTGGCCGGCAGCGACAGCAGATCCTTGCCCTGCAAGGAGATCCGGCCGGTGATCGCCGTGCTCGGCGGATTGATCCCGATCAGCGAGCGGAGCATCGCACTCTTCCCGCTGCCGGACTCCCCGATCACCGCCAGCACACCGCGACGGGCGACGTCGAAGGAGATGCCGTTGACGGCGCGGACAGGTCCACGGCGGGTGCGGAACTCGGTGGTCAGATCGGTGACGGCGAGGACCGAGGATTCGGTCCGATCGGCGGTTGTCGGCTGATGATCATGGGTCGCGACGGTCGCGACCGACGTAGCTGCCATGGCGTACCTCCGGTTGCAGGAGTCGATCAACTGGCGACGGCGACGATGTCGTCGAAGTCGACGGCCTGTGCGTAGGCCTGACCGGCCCGGAGCAGCAGATCGTCGGCAAAGCGGGGCCCGACCAGCTGGACCCCGACGGGCAGGCCGTTCTGCTTTTCGCCGGGTACCGACAGCGCGGGATGGCCGGTGAAGTCGAACGGCTGGGTGTTCACGGTGGCGTCCCACATGGTCGCGCCGTGCAGGGCGAATTCCAGCGCCTCCAGGCGGTCCGGGATCGGTTCGAACGCGGGCGCCTGGGTCGGGGTGGTCGGCATGATCAACAGATCGACCTCGGCCAGTGCCCGATCGTAGGCACCGATGTAGGTCGGCCGGACATTCTGGGCACGGGCGTAGAGCCGGCCGCTGAAGTAGCGGCGGCTGTACTCGCCGGCCAGCAGGGTGAGCGCGCCGCGCGGGTCGAGCTGATCGTTGTGGTGTTGCCAGATCCGGGTGATCGCGCTGATCGTGTCCTCGGGATAGAAGGTTCGGGTGAAGGCTCCGAAGATGCCGGTGCCGCGGATCGCCAGCGCTGCTTCGGCGCTGAGTGCCTTCTGGGCCAGCGAGATCGTCTGATGCTCGGGGATCGAGATCTCGCTGATCTTGGCGCCCAGTCCGGCGAGCACCTCGACGGCGGCGTGCACCGATGCGCTGACCTGCGGGGTGGCCCGGGCGAATCCTTCGGTCAGGATGCCGATCCGCAGTCCCTCGACGCCGTCGTCCAGGTTGCTGGTCGCGTCGTAGACGTCGGGCACATCCTTGGTCTGCCGGGGGTCCAGGCCGTCATAGCCCGCAACCGCTTCGAGTGCCACTGCACAGTCAGCGACGGTCCGGGTCATCGGCCCGGTGTAGTCGATGCTCTGGTCGGAACCGAAGCTGATGCCGAAATGGGAAACCAGGCCGAAGGTGGGCTTCAGGCCGACGATCCCGGACCAGGATGCCGGGATCCTGATCGAGCCGCCCTGGTCGCCGCCGTAGCTGATGTCGACCTCGCCGGCGGCCAGGGCGGCGGCTGACCCCGACGACGATCCACCGGTCAAGTGCTCGGTGTTGTGCGGATTGAGCGGTCGGCCGTAGTCGCCGTAGCCGCCGCCGAAGCCGAATCCGCCGGCCAGTCCGTTCATCACGTTCTTGCCGATGATCTCGGCACCCTGCTCCAGGGCCCGACTGACGATGGTGGCGTCGAAGTCGGCGATGTGGCCCTCCATCGCCGCGGCGCCGAAGGTGAGCGGCAGCCCGGCGACGGCGATGTGGTCCTTGTAGCCGACGGTTTTGCCGGCCAGCAGGCCGGTCGGCGCGCCGGGGATCGAGCACTTCCACATCCAGGCGCCGTAGGGATCCTCTGCGGCGGTCGGTCGATAGCCGACGTCCCGGTTGCCCGGGTAGCGGGGCGGCCGGCCGGCGCTGCGTTCGGTCAGGAACTCGTCGAAGTCGGCGATCATGATCGCCAACTGGCGTTGGTAGACGGCGGCCTCATCGCTGGTCAGCGTGATGCCGAGACGCTCGGCCACCTCGCTGACGTCGGCCGCGGACGGAGTGCGATACATGGCATCCTTCTTCGGGAGTTGGGATGCCCACACCTTGGCCAGGTCGTGTTACGTCCGCGACGCCGGCACGTTCTGACTGTGTTAAGCCGATTCCGCCCCGTGTCCAAGTCCCCGCTGGCCTGGCCAGATGTCGATCATGTTTCGGCGCTCCGCCGAGTCTCTGCCGTCGCCGGCAGCCAACGCCACACCCGCCGACCCGGCACTTCCTCCCCGACACGCCGGGCGTGTCGGGGAGGAAGTGCCGGGTCGGCGGGTGTGGGAGTTCAGCTCATGTGCGGGTAACGGTGGTCGGTCGGCGGTACCAGGGTCTCCTTGATCGCGCGCGGGCTGGCCCAGCGGATCAGGTTCCACATCGAGCCGGCCTTGTCGTTGGTACCGGAGGCTCGGGCTCCGCCGAAGGGCTGCTGGCCGACGATCGAACCGGTGGGCCGGTCGTTCACGTAGAAGTTGCCGGCGGCGAATCGGAGCCGCTGATGCGCCGACTCGACGGCAGCCCGGTCAGTGGCGAACACCGCTCCGGTCAGGGCGTACGGCGCCGAGGAGTCGACCAGGTCCAGGGTCTGCTCGTACTGATCATCGGGATAGACGTGGATGCCCAGGATCGGTCCGAAGTATTCGTCGCGGAAGATCTCGTGCTGCGGGTTGTCGGAGTTGATCAACGTCGGCGTCACGAACCAGCCCTGGCTATCATCGGCGGTCCCTCCGGTGAGCACGGTGGCATCGGTCCCGGCAGCAATCCGGTCGAACAGCTGATGGTGCTTGCGGAACGCGCGCTCGTCGATCACCGCCGAGGTGAAGTTGGCAAGATCACGAACGTCGCCCACCGGCAGCGCCGCGGTGGTGTCGATCAGCTCGTCCTTGATCTTGGTCCAGATGCTCTGCGGCAGGTAGGCCCGGGAGGCCGCCGAGCACTTCTGCCCCGAATACTCGAAGGCGCCGCGGACCAACGCCGTGACGATCGGCTCCGGATCGGCGCTGGGATGGGCGATCAGGAAATCCTTGCCGCCGGTCTCGCCGACGATCCGCGGATAGCCGTGATAGGCGTTGATGTTGGCCCCGACGGTCCCCCACAGATGCTGGAAGGTCCTGGTCGAGCCGGTGAAATGGATACCGGCCAACCGCGGGTCGGCCAGTGCGACCGAAGACAGGTCGATGCCGTCGCCGGGCAGCATGTTGATCACACCCGGCGGCAGTCCGGCCGCCTCCAGCAGCCGCATCGTGAACTCGGCGGCGAACTGCTGGGTCGGGCTCGGCTTCCACACCACCACGTTGCCCATCAGGGCCGGCGCGGTCGGCAGGTTGCCGGCGATCGCGGTGAAGTTGAACGGAGTGATGGCGTAGACGAAGCCCTCCAGCGGCCGGTACTCCACCCGGTTCCAGACGCCGGGCACCGACAGTGGCTGCTCGGAGTAGATCTTCTGGGCGTAGGAGACGTTGAACCGCAGGAAGTCGATCAGCTCACACGCGGCGTCGATCTCGGCCTGTTGGATGGTCTTGCCCTGGCCGAGCATGGTGGCCGCGTTCAGGGTGTCCCGCCACGGTCCGGCGAGCAGGTCGGCGGCGCGCAGCATGATCGCCGCCCGTTCGTCGAACGGTGTCGCGGCCCACGCCGGTGCGGCCGCCAGCGCCGCATCGATCGCGGCCCGCGCGTCGTCGGTGCTGGCTGCGGCCGACCTACCGAGGACGTGATGGCGGTCCGACGGCATCGTGACGTCGAACGACGCACCACCGGCCGGGCGCTGCTGGCCGCCGATGGTGGCCGTCAGCTCGATCGGCCCGGCTCCGGCCAGTTCCTTCAATCGCGCCTCCAGCGAGGCGCGTTCGGAGCTGCCCGGCGCGTAACCGAGCACCTTCTCGTTGACGGGTACGGGCACAGTCGTCGAAGCATCCACATAGCGAGACTAACGCGGCACCAGCCGTCTGCCCAGCCGGGCACATTCGTCGATCACCGCGTGGTGGATCCGAGTCAGCGGCGATGCCGTCCGCCACCAGACCCGGACCTGACGCTGACAGCCCTCGCCGACCACCCGACGGACCTGCAACTCGCCGGGCCCGGCGCTGGCCACAGCCAACCGATTGGTCACTCCGACGCCGAGCCCGGCCCGTACCAGGGTGAGCAGCGTCTGCGGCTGGTTGGTCTGCTGCGCAATCCGCGGTTCGATACCGGCCCGGGCGAAGGCGCGCTGGCTCTCGAAGGCTCCCGGCCGGCGCCGCTGTCCGAGCGGACCGCCGATCATGATCAGATCCCGGTCGGCCAGCTCGCCCAGCTCGATCTCGGCACCGCCGGCCAGCGGGTCGTCGGCCCGCAGCACGGCGACCAACGGCTCGGTCCACAACACCGCCGACGACAGCCGATCCGCGGCGACCGGCTCCGGCACACTCGGCCGGATCGCGAGGTCGACATCGCCTTCGGCCAGTGCCACCCCGAGTTCGAGCGTCGATCCTTCCCACAGCTCGATCTCCAGCTCCGGACTGGATGCGGCCAGGCCGGCCACCAACTCGCCGAAGATGGTCGCGGCCGCCGAGGGATACATCCCGATCACCAACCGGCCGGACAGCTGACCGGATTCGTCCAGCCCGGCCTGGGCCTCCAGCAGCGCATCCACCGCCCGACGGGCGTAACCGACCAGCCGTTCGCCGGCCTCGGTCAGCGCGATCGGCTGCCGGGAGCGGTCGAACAGGGTGGTCCGGAACACCCGTTCCAGGTCGGCGATGTGGGTGCTGACCCGCGGCTGGGACAACTGCAGCGACTCGGCGGCGGCGGAGAAACTCCCGTACTGCGCGGCAGCCAGCAGACTGCGGAGTCTGTCGATGCGAAGTTGCGCGATCCGTTCGGGTAGCTGCTGCATCGCCGACCTCCGTTGCTGCCGAGTCCCTCGGGGCACGACCCTAACGAATCCCGTACCCGGCAGCTCGCCCGGCGATTGTCAGCGACAGAACTGGTCGACGTAGTCCGCCCCGAGGCCGTTCGCCGCGTAATGCTCGCGGCACAGGTCGATCTTGGTGAACGTGTCCTCGTAGCCGATCTGGTTGCCGTCGTCGTCGACGTAGATCATCGCGCCGCTGATGTTGAAGAAGGTGATCATCTCCGCACAGTCGTCGGGCACCCGCAGGGTGTGGATCTCGCCCGGCGGCTCGTAGACGAAGCCGCCTTCCTCGGCGACCCAGTCGTGTTCGTCGTACTGCCATTTTCCCTTGATCACGTAGCCGACCACGAGGGACGGATGTCGATGCCGGGAGACGATCCCGGCACGGGTGACCTTCAGCAGGTTGCACCACTGACCGGTGATCCGGTTGAGCAGCAGAGGCCGGAAGAAGACGCCGTCGGCCTGCGGCACCCAGACCCGGTCGTCGTCGGGCATGGCGGCGACGGCGATCTCCGGTGGTACTTCGGCAGAGATCGCGATGTTGGCTGTGGTCGGCATGTTCTCTCCTGATCTTGATCGGTCTGGTTGTTCGGTCGGTCTGCTCGTCGTCAGCCGGTGAGGAATCCGCCGTCGACGGTCAGGACGCTGCCGGTGACGAAGCTGGCCGCGGGGCTGGCCAGGAAGATGACCGCGGCCGCGACCTCGTCCGATTCGCCCCAGCGGCCCATCGGCGTTCGAGCGGTGATCATCTCGCCGGCCGCGGTGTGTCGGATCGCCCCGGTCAACGGGGTGCCGATCCAGCCGGGTGCGACGGCGTTCACCCTGATCCCTTGCTCGGCCCAGGCACCGGCCAGCGACTTGGTCAGCTGCGCGACGCCGCCCTTGCTGGCGGTGTAGGCGGGGATCCTCGGGCCGGAGATGAAGCTGTGCATCGACGCCGTGTTGATCACACATCCAGCCGCCGCGGCCAGCGCCTCCCGCGCCGCAACACAGGTCCGCATCGTGCCGGTCAGATTGACGTCCAGGACGTCGGCGAAGACGTCGAGCTCGAACTCGGCGTCCCGGCGGATCACCCCGGCGCAGTTGACCAGGACGTCGATCCTGGGCCGGTCGGCGAACAGGGCGCCGACGGCATCGGAATCGGTGACGTCGAGCGCGTACGGGGTGACGCCGGGCCGAGCGTCCAACGGCTCGGCGAGCAGGCCCGCAGCGGTGACCGTGCCGCCGAGCTGGGCGAACGCCTCGGCCACGGCGAGACCGATCCCGCTGGTGCCGCCGACGACCACGACCTCCCGGCCGGCGAACAGGTCGGGTCGGTAGCTGCTGATACCGTCCATGATCAATCCCTCGTCTCGTCCGCGTCGGTCGGGTCGACCCCGTTCAGCGCGACCGCAGGCAACGGCGGGATCGGCTTGCGCACACCCCAGGCATACAGACCGGCGGCCAACACCGCCACCACACTGGCGATCAGCAGGGCCAGCACGAACGATCCGCTGGCCCCGACGACAGCGCCGGTGACCAGGGGCGCGAACGCACCGCCGAAGTAGCCGCCGAAATTCTGCAGGCTGCCCAGCGAGGCAGTGGTGCGCTTGTCGGCCAACGTTGCCGCCATCACCCAGCCGCCGCTGCTGGCGATGTTGATGAACAACTGGACGCCGCAGATCGCCACCAGCGCCCAGCCGGTCGTCGGCGCCAGCGCGGTCGGGATCGAGCAGAGTCCGCCGACCAGCAGCCCGCCGACCACCGGAATCTTGCGGGCGGTCACCACCGGGACGCCGCGGCTGATCAGCGCATCGCCGACGATGCCGCCGAGCAGCTGACCGACGGTGCCGAACGCGTACGGCAGCACCAGCGCCCAACCGATCGCCGCGATGCTCAGCCCTCGTTCGGACTGCAGGTACTCCGGCAACCAGGTCAGGTACAGGTAGACCGAGTAGATCACACCGGTGAAGCCACCGATCATCGCCCAACTGGTGCGGTGCCGCAGCAGCCACAACCACTCCTTGATGCTCCACGGCTGCCGCTCGTCGGTCGCTTCGGTCGTCACGCCGAGCGCCGCAAGCCCTTCCTGGTAAGCCGTCCTGGTCTCCGGGCTGCGGTAGAGGATCATCCACACCAGTCCGACCAGGATGCCGATCACGCCGATCACGATGAACATCACTCGCCAGCCGTGCGCCAGCAGTAACCAGGTCAGGATCGGCGGCGCGATCGCCGGCCCGACGGTCGAGGCCGCAGTGGCGACGCCGAGCGGAACGCCTCGTCTGCCCGGCGGGAACCACTGGGAGACGATCTTGGCGTTGGCCGGGAAGGTCGGTGCTTCACCGACGCCGAGCAGCACCCGGGCACCGACCAGTTGCCCGATCCCGTGCGAAAGCCCCGCGAGCACCTGCGCGGCCGACCACACGATCAGACCCATCCCGAGCACCATCCGTGCCCCGAGCCGGTCCAGCAACGGCCCGGCCGGCAGCTGGGCGAAGGCGTAGGCCCAGGAGAAGACGGAGAACACCAGCCCCATCTCAGTGCTGCTCAGGCCGAGTTCGGCACTGACGTCGTGGTTCGCGATCGACAGCGTCGACCGGTCGATGTAGTTGATCGTCCCGGCCAGCAGCAGCATGACCACGACGGCCACTCGGACCCGGTTGACCCGGGACGTCCGGGCCGTCGTGCTGGACGACGTGATCTGCATGACTCCCCTTCGAGTCGCTCCGACGAGCTGTTCGCTCGGAGGAACGCCTCACCACACTAGGGAGGACAGAGCACGGCCGGAACCCGCCAAAACGCGATGCCCCGGATTTGCAGATCCGATAGGTCGCCGCCCGCGGTCGGGACCAGGAGCCAGCAGGCTCAGCCGGCCTTCTTCTTCGCCTTCGACGACCTCTTGGGCTCGGCGTCGGATTCGTCGTCCGCCGTGGCCTGTTCGCGCCGCTTCTTGGCTGCATCGACCGAGGCCCGCAGCGCTGCGACCAGATCGACGACCTCGGCCTCCTGCGGTTCCTCCTCGGCGACCAGTTCGGTGCCGTCGAGCTTGGACTCGACCAGCGCCTCGACGGCCTCCCGATAGCTGTCGGCGTACTCCTCGGGTTTGAAGTCGCCGGCCAGGGCATCGATGAAGTTCTGCGCCATCGCCACCTCGGCGTCGGACACCGTGACGTCCTCGGCCGGCGCGGCGAAGCTGCCGTCGCGCAGCTCGTCCGGCCACAGCATGGTGTGCATCAGCAGCATGTTGTCCTTGGGCCGGACCAGCGCCAACGACTCGCGCGACCGCAACGCCACCTTGACCAGCGCCGACCGGCCGCTCTTGACCAGCGCGTCGCGGAGCAGCACGTACGGCTTGGCGCCGGACCCCTCGGCCTCCAGGAAGTAGGTCTTGGCGAAGTAGGTCGGGTCGATCTCGTCCTCGCCGACGAACTGCACCACCTCGACGGCCTTGGTCGTCGCCAGCGGCAGGGTGGCGAAGTCCTCGGCCTCGAGGATCACCATCCGCCCGTCGGGCATCTCGTAGCCCTTGGCGATCTCGGCGTACGGGATCTCCTTGCCGCACTTCTCGCAGACCCTCTTGTACTTGATCCGACCGCCGTCCTCGGGGTGGACCTGGCGGAAACTGACGTCCTTTTCCTCGGTCGCCGAGAACAGTTTGACCGGGATCGTGACCAGGCCGAACGAGATGGCGCCCTTCCAGATGGAGCGTGGCATTCCCCCAGTCTGCCCTAGGCAAGGGACATTCTGCCCTGGTCCGCGGACATCAGCGGGTCACCAGGCCTCGTCCGGGGTGTGCCAGAGCAGCTCGTGGCTGTCGGTCAGCGCGGTCACCGCGGGCAGTTCCACCCAGCCGGCCAGTCCGGCGTCCGGCTGGGCCTGGATCGACTTCCGCGCCAGGCCGACCGCCTCGGCAGCGTCGTTGTCGTCGACGAAGACGGCCGTGACGTCGGCCCAGTCCAGGCCGCGGACCCCGACCGAGCCGTAGTCGGCGTCGTCGGCATGATCGCTGACCCCCGCGATCGGCACGTCGGCCGCGACCACCAGCCGACGGTCGTCGGCACTGCGGGCGATCCCGGCGATCGAGGCGTACAGCTGCGCGGCGTAGTCGGCGTCCTCGCGTTCGTCGGTGCGGTAGCCGTGGGCGTTGATCAGCTGACCGGTGGCGGCATAGCCGATCAGTCGTTCGTCGGTCCGTCCGATCGACCGGACTGCCGTCGCGGTGTCACGGTCGAGCGGGATGAAGATCATCATCCGAGGTCGCTGTGGGCTCATGATCGCTGCTCGCTCTCGGTGCCGGTCCGCGCGCTGCCGGAGTCCTTGCCACTCGGGCCCGCCGTGCCCGACTCCTGCGCGGTTCCGCTCTTCTTGGCCGCCCCCTTCTTGGCCGTGATGTGCTTGGTCGCGGTCTTCTTGGCGGTCGTCTTCTTGGCCGCAGCCTTCTTGGCGGTCGCCTTCTTCGCCGCGCGGCGGGCGACCCGCTCCTTGGCTTCCGCGCTGGCTGCCCGGGTCGGCTGCCGCTCAGCCCTGGCTCGGACCGCGGTGTCGAGCAGGTCGTCCAGCTCGTCGGTGATGCACTGGGCGAGCACGTCCAGGTCGGCGAAAGCGTTCCGATCGGCGTTCAGACCGATGAACACCTTGCCGTTGTAGGAGGTGACACCGATCGCCAGCAGGTGTCCGGCCGACAGCGGCACCACCGGGTAGCTCGCCGTCATCGGTGCCTGCCCGAGATAGACCGGCGACTGCGGACCGGGCGCGTTGGTGATCAACAGATCGTACGGCCGACGCAGCAGATCACCGGTCGCCCGGACGCCGAGCGCATGCAAGGTCGCCGGCGCGAAACCGGCGATGTCGGAGATCTCCCTGGCCGCGACCGCACGCCCGGATTCCTTGTGTGCTTGGGTTCCGTAGCCGACCTGGTGCAGTCGGATCAACGGATTCGGCTCTCCGATCGGCAACCGCATCAGGTGGGGCTCGACCCGACTGCCCAACGACGTCTCCTCGCCGTCCTCGGTCACACTCATCGGCACCAGCGCGGTCACCGACGCGCCCGGGCCGACGCTCTCCCCGCGGGTCATCAGCCAGGACCGCAGCCCGCCGCTGATCATCGCCAACACGACGTCGTTGATGGTGTGATCATGTTCGGCCCGGACCGCCCGAAGATCATCCAGATCGGCCGACTCCACCGCCACCCGACGCTGCTCCGACACCGAGCCCGCCAACGGCGTCCGATTCGGTGCTCGGGTCCCGCGCAAGGCGTCCGCGGCAAGATCACCGATCGGGCCGCCGAAGCCGACGGCTTCGCTGACCGCCACTGCGACCCCGAACGCGTCGGTCAACGCATGCTGCACGTTGCTGACCGTACGGCCCGGGTCCCGCAATCCCTCGGTGACTGCACCGGCGACCAGCTCCACCGGTCCCGGCGCCGGCAACGGATGCCAACTCTCCTCCGCAGCGACGGTGTCGTCGGGTGCGTTGTCCAGCAACACCTGAACCAGGTCGACGGTGTCCACTCCGTCCACCACGCACTGGTGGGTCTTGGCGACCAGGGCGAAACGATCATGTTCCAGGCCCTCGACCAGGTACAGCTCCCACAGCGGTCGGGAGCGGTCCATCCGGCGGGACAGCACCCGACCGGCGAACTCCCGCAACTGTTGCCGGTTGCCCGGCCGCGGCAGTGCCGACCGGCGGACGTGGAAGGTCAGGTCGAAGTCGGCGTCGTCCACCCACACCGGGTCGGCCAGCCGGCCCGGAACGCCCAGGATCCGCTGCCGGTATCGCGGCACGTAGCGGATCCGATCACGGATCAGACCGATCAGCCGCTCGTAGTCGAATCCGTCGGGGCCGGCGTCGAAGACATCGACGGTGCCGACGGTGGCCGGCGTCCGTGCGGTGTCCAGGGCCAGGGTGGTCTGTTCCAGCGCTGTCAACCGATCCGGCATCGCACTCCTCGGGGGTACCTGCTCCGAGGGCTCAGACTACTCGGCGCTCGGTGGCCCGTTCAGCATGGATCAGTTCGGACGATCCAGACTCCGCTCAGCCGCCGCCGACCGGTGTGCCTCCGGCTGCTCGGACCTGTCGGCTCGCGTCCGCTGACGCCGCCGGACCGCCCGGATCACCCACACCACGATGGCGGCGAGCACCGCGACGACGACGATCTTGGAGAAGATGCCGACCCCGTCCTCGACCAGATGCCACCGCGACCCGAGCAGGTAGCCCGCGGACACCAGCAGCGTGTTCCAGACGCCGCTGCCCAGCGCGGTGAGGGCGACGAACCGCGGCAACGACATCCGTTCCAATCCGGCAGGGATGGAGATCAGGCTCCGCACGATCGGCACCAGTCGTCCGATCAGCACCGCCTTCGGTCCGTGCCGGGTGAACCACCGCTCGGCGAGATCGACATCGTCGAGCTTGATCAACGGCAGCCGGTCCACCAATCGACGGAGGCGGTCCCTGCCGAGGGCTGCACCGATCCCGTACAGCACCAGGGCCCCGACCACCGAACCGACCGTGGTCCAGATCAGCACCTGCCAGAGCACAAGCCTTCCTTGTGCGGCGGTGAACCCGGCCAGCGGCAGGATGACTTCGCTCGGCAGCGGCGGGAAGACGTTCTCCAGCGCGATCGCCAGGCCGGCGCCGGGCGCGCCGAGTGCTTCCATCATGCCGATCGCCCAGTCGGTGATCGTGGTCAACAGGTTGTCGATCATGACGTCGAGAGTATGAGCACCCGACAGTCGCACGGGATGAGTCGACCCGCAGGACCGGCGCCGTTCATCCGCAATGAAGAGTGCGGAAAACCGCAATCCGCTGCTCGGCGTGGGCACGTACGCTGGCCGGGTGCGTCCTCCGTTCGACCGCCTGCTCTCGATGGCCCGACCGGTCGTCGGCGTCGGGCTCGGCGCGGTGAGCTGGCCGGTTGATCTGGTCGCCGCGATCGTCACCGCAGTGCTCCGCGGAGGCCGGATGCCACTGCTGGTCAGCGGCTGGCAGTGCCGACGGGTGCAGCGGTGGATCGGCTTCGGACAGGCCGCACCGCCCGCGCCGACGAGCGTGCCACGGTCGGTCGGCTATCTCCTCACCCGGGTCCCGATCGGGCTGCTGGCGGCGGTGGTGCTCGGGCTGCTGCTCTACGGCTGCTGGGCGGTGGTCGCGGTGCTCGGGTCCTGGCTGTTCGACCTCCACCTCCCGGTCGCGGACAGCGTCGCCACCGTCCCGGTCCGGAGCATGACGGTCGCCGCCTTGGTCCCGGTCGGCCTGATCCTGCTCTTTCTCGACCTGACCGGGATCGCCGGGGTGGCCGCACTCGACCGACTCGCGGCCGAGCACTGGTTCCGGCCGACCCGCAGCGAACTGCTGCAACGTCGGGTCGAAGAGCTCACGGTGAGCCGCCACGACCTGATCCGGGCACTGGATTCCGAACGGTCCCGGATCGAACGCGATCTGCACGACGGCATCCAGCAACGCGTGGTGGCGCTCGGACTGCTGGTCGGCCGGGCCCGCCGACAACTGGAGCCGCAGCAGGCCGGCTCCGCACTGCTCGAGCAGGCACAGCGGGAGGCGGCCGACCTGCTGGACGACCTGCGCGATGTCGCCTGGCGGGTCAGCCCGGCGACCCTGGAATCGGAGGGGCTGGCCGCGGCGTTGCACCGGCTCGCCGAGCAAGCCGGAACCCCGGTGACCGTGCACTGGGCGGCGCCGACCCGGCTGCCGGCCGCCGTCGAGAGCTGCGTCTTCCACCTCGTCTCCGAGGCCCTGACCAACGTCGCGCGGCATGCCCGGGCGACCCGGACCGACGTCCGGCTCGACGGCCCGACCGGTACGGCGTCGG
Source organism: Microlunatus soli (assembly GCF_900105385.1). NCBI lineage: Bacteria > Bacillati > Actinomycetota > Actinomycetes > Propionibacteriales > Propionibacteriaceae > Microlunatus > Microlunatus soli. Next base: position 331,467 of record NZ_LT629772.1, read on the forward strand.
ACCGCCGGCTCTCGGTCCGGGTCACCGACGACGGAGTCGGCGGGGCCGTACCACGTCCGGGACACGGTCTGGCCGGTCTGACCGGCCGCGTCGAAGCGGCCGGCGGCACCCTGTCGATCAGCAGCCCACCGTCCGGGCCGACCCGGTTGGAGGCCGTCCTGCCATGCACGTGATGATCGCCGAGGATGCCGCGTTGCTGCGGGAGGGCGTCCGCGCCCTGCTCGCCGACGAAGGCCACCAGGTGCTGGCCGCCGTCCCCGACGCCGACCAACTGCTGGCGCGGATGGCGGTCGAGCAGCCCGAGCTGGCGATCATCGACGTCCGGATGCCGCCGACCCACACCGACGAGGGGATCCGTGCCGCGTTGGAGATCCGGCGGCGCTGGCCGCAGGTCGGGATCATCGTGCTGTCCCAGTACGTGGAGACCGAGTTCACCGGTCGGCTGATGGCCGACGGTCGGGCGGTCGGCTACCTGTTGAAGGACCGGGTGATGGGCGTCGCGGAGTTCCTGGACGCCCTGGACCGGGTGCAGCGCGGTGGCGTGGTGCTGGATCCGGAAGTGGTCCGGAAACTGTTCCGCGAGACCTCGCACACCGACCCGTTGAGTCGGCTGACCGCTCGCGAGCACCAGGTGCTGGAGCAGATGGCGAACGGCCGCACCAATGCCGGGATCGCCGGCACGCTGTACATCTCGGCGTCAGCCGTGGAGAAACACAGCAACGCGATCTTCGACAAGCTCGAGCTGCCGGCGGGCGGCGGCTACAGCAGGCGGGTGCTCGCGGTGTTGCGCTACCTCAGCTCATGATCACCGACCGATGATCATGATCGGGGACGAGCGCGGGGGCGGACCACGACATCGGTCAGCACGGCGTCGTCGGGAAGCAGCAGCGCCTGGATGATCAGATCGGCGACGGTCGACGGCCGCAGGTAGTCCTCGGCGACGAACTCGCCCTGCTCGATCGCCCGGAGCTCACGTTGCATGTCGGTCGCGGTGCGGCTCGGGAAGATCGACGTCACCCGCAGCCGTGGTTCCTCGGCCCGCAGAGCTTCGGCGTAGCCCCGCAAGGCGTATTTGCTGGTTCCGTACGCCGACAGTGGCGGTCCGGCGCTGAGTCCGGACGTCGAATTCACCAGGACGACGGTGCCGGCCGCATGCCGCAGCTGCGGCAGCAGGCAGCGCACCAGTTCTGCACCGGCCAGCACATTGACGTCGAAGATCGCCTGCATGTCCGCGGGACTGTTCTCCGCCAGCAGCGTCCGGCCGATGATCCCTGCGCTGTGCACCAGCCCGTCCAGGCGGTCGATCGACCTCGTCAGATCGCTCGTCGCGGCCGGCAGTGATCCCGGTTCGGCAAGATCGGCGTGCACGCTGCCGGCAAGATCAAGATCATCGGCGGTCGAGCCGGGTCGCAACACGCCGTACACCTGGTGGCCGTCGGCGATCAGCCGCTCTGCCACCAGCCGGCCGATGCCGCGCCGCACTCCCGTGATCACAAACTTCATGGCGTCAGCGTAGCCAGTGAAACGGCGCCTGCCGGTCGTGCCCTTCTCCCAAGTAATCACAGCAGGCGGCGCGGATCAAGATCTGTTCTGTGCTCGTTGATCTTGGTAGAACTGGGGCCATGCCGACCTCTGCTGACGCCGCGTCCGATGCCGATCTCGTCCGGCTGCACCCCCGGTTGATCGTGGTCAGTGGGCAGCCCGGTTCGGGGAAGACGACGCTCGCGCACCGGCTGGCCGAGGCGATCGGCTGTCCCGCGATCTGCCGGGACGAGATCAAGGAGGGGATGGTGCACGCGTACGGCCCTGGTTTCGCTGCCGCGACCTCCGACCCGTTGACGATGCGGACCTTCCCGCTCTTCTTCGACTGCGTACGGCTGCTGCTGGCCGGCGGTGTCACCGTCGTCGCCGAGGCCGCCTTCCAACACCGGCTGTGGGTGCAAGGGCTCACCCCGCTGCTGGAGTTGGCCGAGGAGGTCCGGGTGATCCGCTGCCGGACGGGTGAGGAGGTGCTGCTGCACCGGCGAAGCAGCCGGCTGGCCGAGGTGGCGACCCGCAGCGCGCACGCCGACACCGAGGCGATGCGGGTGAACCCCGACTGGGACGCGATCCATCTGGACGTTCCGACCCTCGACGTCGACACCACCGACGGCTACCAGCCCGCGCTCGACGCGATCGTCGACTTCGCCAACGGCTGACGGCAGCAGCAGGTCGGCGCAGGACGCGTGTGATGCCACTGTTCCGAATCCGATCGGTATCTGTGATCGAAACTGTTCGGCCGCGGTGCCCCGGAATGGCAGGATGATGATCCATGACCGATACCACCGGAAGTCGCAGCATCGACGCCACGGTGCCGGTCGGCGGCGCGTCCGAGCTGGACAACGACCTGATCACCCTGGCCGGACTGCTGTTCGAGGCCGAATCCGCCCTCGAACAGCGGGTCGCTGCGACGTTGCGGGCCCGGGTCGGCATCGCACCGGAGGCGTTCGAGGCCTTGCTGCGGTTGTCGCGGAGCCCGCAGGGACGGTTACGGATGTCGGAGCTCAGTCGACGGATGTCGATCACCAACGGCGGCACCACGCGGCTGATGGAGCGCCTGGAACGCGACGACCTGGTGCAGCGGACGCCCAGCACGACCGACCGACGGGTGGTCTATGCCGTCGTCACCGACAAGGGGCGTAGCGAACTGGACCGTGCCATCGGACCGCATCTGGAGGATCTGGTGGAGATCTTCACCCAGCGTCTCAGCCCGGCCGACGTCGCCGATCTCGAACGCGGTCTGCGGGCCCTGCGTGATGCCCTGATCGACGGGGACTGACGGGACTGACGGGGACTGATCAAACTGTCCTGATCAACGCCGGGCGGCCGCGTCGGTCCGCTAGTGACGCGCGACACTAGATCGGCCGGTAGAGCCGGACGTCGTCGTAGGTGCGTTGGTGATCATGGAGCCCGTTGGGGAATCGTGCCCACTCGATGAATCCCAGTCCACGATAGGCATCCTCGGCGTGAGTGCCACCGCGCACCGACAGCTCCAGTGAATCGGCCTGCCACCTGGTGCCGGCGTAGTCGGCACAGTGTTCGACCAGCCGCCGAGCCAGCCCGCTGCCGCGATGGCGGGCGGCGATCACGAATCCCTCGATCTCGGCGCGCTGCCGCTGCATCCGGTGTGGATGTCGGGTCAGGGTGCAGGTCGCGATCGCACCGTCGGTCGGATCGACCGCGACGAATCCGACCCGGTCGGTCTCCTCGGCCGGATCGAACCAGCTCTTGATCATCTCCACCGGGGTTGCGCTGTAGCAGTGCCGGTGCAGTGCATCCGCGTCGTCGACGGTGCCGACCCGGATGACCGGCCGAGGTGCGGTGTCGATGATCATCAGCGGACCCTCGTCGGCCGTCGGCGGTTCGAAATGGTCGTAGTAGCTCGCCGCCAGTTCGTCGGTCAGTCGGATGGCGTCGGAATGATCATTGGCCCGCCGCCGGACGCGTTCCAGCGCGACGGCACGGGGCGTCCTGAGATAGATCGTCTCGGGTGTGATGCCGGTCGGTTCGATCAGCCGGCGATAGTCGTCGCGCATCGCCCTGGACCAGAAGGAGAAGTCCAGGACGACGTCGACATCGTCCTCGATCAGGTGCATCAGCCGACCGCGCAGCTCGGCCTCGATCTCGTCCCGGACGGCGGGTTCGAGCGGGTGGCTGTCGATGCCGCGCCGCCACGCCTCGTCGTCGAAGGAGAGCCGGACGAACCCGTCGCGTTCCAGGGCGTGGGCGTGGGTCGACTTGCCCGAACCGGCGGGCCCACAGGTGAACACGACACGACTCATGGACGCACGGTATCGGCGGCTCCGCGGCACCGTCCATCGAGATTCCTGCCCGCGCAGTCATGGCTGCTGCAACCAGGAATCTTCGATAATCTTCGATGTCGACACGGATCGTGCGTCAGGCGACCTGGAACGACGTCCGGGCCAGGCCCATCCAATAACCGTCGATCACCGGCGTGACCTCGGTGCCGGCGTCGGCCGCCGCGCCGAGGGTGATGAACATCGGAATGAAATGATCAACCGTCGGATGGGCGTACGGCATCCCCGGCGCTGCGGACCGATAGCGGCACAGCTCTTCGACGTCACCGTTGCCCAACGCCTCGGTCGCCCAGTGATCGAAATCGGTGGACCACTGCGGAACGGTTGCGCCGCTGACACTCTCCCGGGTCAGGAACGGCAGGCCGTGGGTCATGAACCCGGAACCGATCACCAGGACCCCGTGGTCGCGAAGTGCGCGCAGCCGACCGCCCAGCTCCAGCAAGGCGGCCGGATCGCCGGTGGGCAGGCTGAGTTGCAGGACCGGGATGTCGGCGTTGGGGTACATCACCTTGAGCGGCACCCAGGCGCCATGGTCGAGGCCGCGATCGAGGTGCTCGTGCGGACGTTGGTCGTCGGGCAGCACCGAGCGGACCAAAGAGGCCAGCTCGGAGGCATCGGGCGTCTCGTACCGCAGGGTGTAGTAGCGGTCGGCGAAGCCACCGAAGTCGTAGACCAACGGGGCCGCCGGTCGAGGGCTGGACAACGCGAGCGGGGCGGACTCCCAGTGCGCGGAGACGATCAGGATGGCCCGCGGCTGCGGCAGCCGTTGGGCCCAGCCGAACAGCTGGTCCATCCACTCCGCGTCGTCCAGCAGCGGCGGCGCGCCATGACTGATGAAGAGAGCGGGCATCCGCCCCGATGCGGGCTCCCACGGGGTCCGCAGTCGGGCCGCCCGGCGGGCCTCACCGACGAACGCGTCGAACGCGCCGGCCGGGGCGCCGGGGTCGAAGATCGACGGCATACGCACCCTCCTGCTGTCGACGACACCACCAAAATACTTGACTGATCAGGTATTTCAACGTCGGTTCGTCTCAGCTATTCCCGCACCGGGTCGCCAGCAGCTCGAGGGAGCCGATCCGGGACAGGATCAGACCTTGCGACCGAACAGCAGCCGCCACGGCATCAGCGCCGATTCCAGCTGCACCGACAGGGTCATCTTGGACTGACCCTCGGCCCGTTCCTCGAAGTGGATCGGCGTCTCGGCGATCCGGATCCCGTTGCGGACGGTGCGGTAGTTCATCTCCACCTGGAAGGCGTAGCCGTTGCTGCGGATGGTCTCGACGTCGATCCGACGCAACGTGGCGGCGCGCCAGGCCTTGAAACCGGCCGTGGCGTCCTTGACGTGCAGCCGCAGGATCGTGTTGACGTAGACGTTGGCGAAGGCCGACAGCAGCCGCCGATACCAGGCCCACTCCCCTGCAGCCGAGCCACCGGCCACGTATCGCGAGCCGAGGACGACGCCGACGTCGGGTTGCCTGGCCAGGATCTGCAGCATCTCGGGAATGACCTCGGTCGGATGGGACAGGTCGGCATCCATCTGCAGCACGACGTCCGCCCCGTCGGCCAGCGCCCGGCTGATGCCCGCAACATAGGCCCGGCCCAGACCGTCCTTTTCGGTCCGATGCAGGACGGCCACCCGATCCCCCGACGTCGCGGCGAGTTCGTCGGCGACCTCGCCGGTACCGTCGGGCGAGTTGTCGTCGACGACCAGCAACTGCAGATTGGGGATCTTGAGGTCGGCCAGTTGCCGGGCCAGGATCGGCAGATTGTCCCGCTCGTTGAAGGTCGGGCTGACGACCACCACGCGCGGCGCGGTCGGCTGGCTGGGTTGAGACTCGGGCGGGACGGTCAAGCTGCACTTCTCCTGGTCAGCGGATCACGGGACAGGACCCACGTACGGACACAACAGGGCCCAATTCTGCACGAATTGTCCACAGATCTGCGGGGCGATCCCCTCTCGGCACGATTTGTGTCGGTGCGCGGTGGCAGCATCAGCGATGACCACCGCCGGCACATCCGTCCGGTGCAGAAGGTACCGGCCAGCGTTCCGGCAGGGGTTCGGGCAGGGTCGGGGACGGCGGTTCGGGCGAGGAGGGTCGATGCCGATTCCAGCGAAGGACGACGCCGAGCGGGTGCACGGCAGGAGTGCCGCGATCGCCTTCCGACGGGCACCACGCGCCGGACCGGTGGCCAGCGGCTGGCCGACCGGGACCGACGACAGACTGACCGTGCGGATCGGCCAGCACCAACCGCCGCTGCCCTGGGGTGAGGACGAGGTCGCCGTTGGTACGCGACCCGGTCAGCCACCGGGCCCGGACAGCGGCCAACACCCGGCGCCGCGGTCCACGGCTCCGGCGGACGGTCCTACGCGGAGCAGCTTCGGCGCCGTGCGGATCCTCCGGTTCGGCGCGAGCTGGCCGACCCCGACCGGCCAGCGGTCCGGACTCACGCCACCGCCACCGGACCCGGCCGGGTGGAGCATCCGGCTCGCCGACGCGTTGCTGGAGGCGGTGGCCGGGCTCCGTCCGATCGGCCAGCTCGATCGCTGGCTGGCGCCGACCGCGATGGCGCAGCTGGCTCGTCGGGTCCGGCGGCGGACGGTCGGCGACCGTGCCGCGCTGCGCGCCGTGCACCTGCAGCGCAACACCGCCAGTCGTACCGAGGTGGTCGTGGTCTTCGACTGGCCCGACCGGACGGCGGCCTTGGCGTTCCGGCTCGACGCCTTCGGCGGCCGCTGGTTGTGCACAACCCTGGAGCTCGCCGCGCTGCGGCGTCCGAAACACCTCGGCAAGCGTGCCGACGTCAGCCGTCGAGCAGCATCCAGGTCTTCCCCGGCTTGAGCGCGATGTCCTTGCCGTGGCTGTCCTTGAGCGTCATCGGTCCGTTCAGCTTGGAACGCTTCCAGGTGCCGGTCAACTGCTTGCCCTGGGAGTAGACCGTCACCTTGCCTGACCCGACCGTCTCGGCGACGTTGGACAGGTCGGATGTTGTCTGGGTGTCCTTGTGGGACTTGACCTTCAGCCGGACGATGTTGTCGGTCAGCACCGGCTTGTGGTCATCGCCGTCGGTGTTCCGCTGCCCGTTCCAGCTGGTCCGATAGCGGCCGCCGCGGTAGTCGAAGCCGAAGGTGTCGACACCGATCGGGACCTTCACCGACGGCGCCTTGGCCGCCGACTTCCACTGCGGTCCGGAGCCGAAGGTGTAGCCGATCGGCTTGGCCTTGCCGATGTCGGGCAGCTTGGCGACGTTGTCCAGATGCACGATCACGTTGTGCGGCGCGGACCGGGAGTTGTCCCGGGTCTCGCGCGGAATCGGCCGCAGGTACGGGCTGTGTCGCAGCTGCTTGAGCACCTTGCGGTTGGCGCCGGAGAACACCAGGCCGGGCTTGCCGAACATCGGCAGCAGTTGGACATCGGTATTGCGGGCGCTGCGCACCGGGCCGACCCGGCGCGGGAAGTTGCTGTGGTAGATCGCGACCATTCGGGTCAGGTCAGCCTCGACCCGCTCCACGACGACGATGTCGGCCTTGTAAATGCCCACCTGCGGGCGCGCCGCAGCCACGTTGTCGATCTTGGCTGCGATCACCACGTTGCTGCTCTTCTTGCCCCCGGTGATCGGGTCGTAGGCCGCCGCCTTGGACGGACTGGGCTTGGGGGTCGGCGACGGCGTCGCGGACGCACTGGTCGCCGTCGGAGTCGGTTTCGGTCGGGGTTGCCGATCGGCGTCCTTGTCTCCGCTGCACGCCGTGGTCCCGATCGACAACGCGATCGCGAGCCCCAGGGCGGCAACACGCAGCCTCTGTCCTCTCACGCCGGAAACTCTACGGTCCAGCCCTCCGCGACGGCACGCCGACACCCGTTCGTCGGGAATAAGCAGCATTCGTCTAGCGATAACCATTATCGTTAAGGGCGCCAGAGATGGCCTGACATCAGGAGGTACACGCCATGGCAGGACGGAACGCGGTGCGATCGGTGGTCAGGCTCCGCTCGACCGCAGGCACCGGCTTCAGCTATCTGACGATGAAGAACCGCCGCAACGATCCGGACCGGCTCGTGCTGCGCAAGTACGACCCACACATCCGGCAGCACGTCGATTTCCGAGAAGACCGCTAGCCCACTAGGGAAGTACTGGTCTATTCAGGAGTGCAGCGCGGGCCGCAGCAGCCCGAACAGATCAGTGGTTCCCTGGCGTTGAGCCGACGAGCACGCCGCTGACCGAACAGATCAGACACCGAAGGAGCACCATGAATCGCACCGAACTGAACAACGCCATCGCCGCCGAGACCGGGGTCGATCGCGACACCGTGAGCGCCGTGCTGGATGCGTTGGACGCCCAACTGGTTGCAGCAGCCGCAGCCGGCGGCGAGGTCCGCTGGCCCGGCCTGCTCACCCTCGACGTGACCGAGCGGCCGAGCCGCACCGGTCGCAATCCGCGCACCGGTGAGCAGATGGAGATCCCGGCCGGCAAGTCGGTACGGCTGCGCCCGGGAACCCGATTGAAGTCCGCCGCGCGCTGAGGGTGGCGTGCCCGGCTCGCCCGGAAGGGCGAGCCCGGTGCCGCGCCCCGGGCGATGATGTCGGTCAGGACGGTTCGGTCTTGAGCTGTCGCCGGCAGTCCGGGCAGCGGCCGAAGATCTCGATGGTGTGACTGATCAAGGTGAACCGCTTGCGCCGGGCGACCGACTCGACCCAGTCGTCATGCTCGGCGATCTCGATCGTCCGGCCGCAGTCGACGCAGACCAGGTGATGGTGGTGTTCGTCGCCGCAGTGCCGGAACAGCTGCTCGGTGCCGTTCATCTGAATGGTGTCGGCAGCACCCGAGGACACCAGATCGTTGAGGTTGCGGTAGACGGTGGCGAGCCCGACCGGGTTTCCGTCGGCGCGTAGCCGGGCATGCAGATCCTGGGCACTGACGAAGTCCTTGGCCTCGACCAGCGCGGCCTCGATCAGGGCACGCTGTGCAGTGTTGCGTCGCCGGGTCGACATCCTTCCACCTCCGGCGCCAGCGTAGCGCGAGACAATCGGGCGGTCGGAACCTCACCACCGATTCGGCAGCGGCCCGTCGATCGGTGGCACCTCGATCAACTCCGGGAACCGCAGCGCGGCCCAGTAGTCGCCGGCCGACGCCGCCGGGACGACACCGATCGCCATCAGCCAGCTGGTGATGATCATGCCGTGTGAGGCGACGACGACCTGATCGCCGTCGATCGCCTCGAGCCCGGCGGCGAACCGTGCGGCCGCCTCGGACCGGCTCTCCCAGCCGAGGTGACGCTCATCGGGGCGCCCTTCGATCCAGGCCCGCCGTCGATCGGCGACAGCATCATCGAACGGCTCACCCGGACGGAGCACCTCACCGAATCGGGAATCGATGATCAGCTCGGCGGCGTCGACACCGGCGGCGATGGACAGGGTCCGCACCGCCTTGCGCTCGGCACTGGACGCGAGCACCGCGCCGAGCGGAATCCGACCGATGAGTGCTTCGGCTGCTCGGCAGCCGGCATCACTCAGTGGCCATTCACTCGGCGCGACATCCCCCGACGCGACCGGTGCTGCATGCCGGATCAAGATCACCGTACGGGGTGTCACCGGAGAGCGCATGGTCCGGACCGTACCGGAGTCAGCCGATCATCCGGACGCCCAGCCAGGGATCCATCCCGTCGTCGACCCGTGCCCACCGCTCGGCGCCGCCGACGTATTCGGCGTCGGTCAACAGCGCTCGGTCGAAGGCGGCCCGGACGACGGCCGGATCTCCGCCGGCGCCGGTGATCACCAGCCGGGTCTGTTGCGGTCCGGGCCATTCGCCGGCCGGGCCGACGCTGAGCTGCCCGCCGGCGCCGTCCCAGACGCACCGCAGTTCGGGCCGGGTGGGCAGCCAGAAGTGCCCCCGGCCACGCAGCGGACCGGCGCCGAGCGCGGGGAGTTCGGACCGCAGTCGGTCCGGGGAGAACGGCCGATCCGAGAGCAACTCGATGGTCCAGATCCCGTCCGAGTCTGCGGCGTCGGTCGCTGGTCCGGGTTCGACAGCGGCCGTCCGGCAGCCGTCGGTCGCGGTGCGGAAATGATCATGGGACTCCACATCCAGCAGGTCGGCACCAGACAGACTGTGCAGCTGGCACCTCGATGCTGTCTCCCGCGCCAGATGATCAAGGATGGCGGCCTGCCGTGTCGACAGCGGCGCGCCGAAGACCACGGCATCGGCGTACTCGATCTGGTGGGCCACGACCTCACCGACCGCTCGGCGATCGGTAGCCCCCTGGGCGATGCCACGTTCGTCGAGCAGGTCGTCGCCGAAGAGATCGGATTCGACCGTCGCCGCATCGATGGCGACGAGCACGCCGCCGATCCGCAGCCGATCGCCGTCGGCCGCTTCGATCAGGTCGGGCACGATCGTCGCCGGTTCGGTCGTCGGCGGCAATGCCAGCACGATCGGCCTGCCGTGGGCGGACCACTCCCGCAGGCTGCGGATCACCACGTCCCGCAGGCTGCAGTGCGCGCAGCCGTGTTCCATCGGGATCAAGGTGTCTTCGACGATCCCGGTCAGGTCATGGATCCGACGGCGGATCAGTCCTCGGTGGTTCAGCAGATCGAAGCTGAGCTGGACGCCCCGGTCCAGATCGACCAACACGCTGCCGGCAGCGGCAACACGTTGCGTTTCGGTCAGTGCGCAGATCGTCACCACCGGTGTCGACCCGTCGTTGCGGTCGTTGCGCTCGTCGTCGGTGAGCGGGTTGTCGTCCATCGGCATGGGCCCTCCGGTCCTTCGGTTCGGCAAACCGTATCGATAATCGTTCTCATTATGTGGTGAGGCCATTATGCACGGCGACACAGCCGACGTGAAGATCGGTGACCCGATTCGGGCGCCCGGCGGCAAGGCCGTTTGCTTGATCGGCAAGGTCGCGGGGTGTCAGGATTGGTTGCCATGAGCGAGGTACAGCTGAGGCAGGTAGGAGCGCGGATCCGGGCCGCCCGCAAGGAACGCGGGATGACTCTCGAGCAGCTGGCGCGGGCGGCGCAGATGTCGACCAGCACGCTGTCCCGGTTGGAGAGCGGCAAACGGCAGGCCAATCTGGAGCTGCTGCTGCCGCTGACCCGGGAGCTGCGGATCGGTCTGGATGATCTTGTGGCCCGCGAGGTCCCCGATCCGCGGATCCAGGAACGGTCCTACCGCAGCAACGGGCTGACCATCAGGCCGCTCGCGCCGCCGAATGCGCCGGTGCACACGTTCAAGATCAGTTATCCGTCACGCCGACGACTGCCCGAGCGCCGGACGCATGACGGCTACGAGTGGGTGTACGTGCTCAGCGGCCGGTTGCGGCTGCTGCTGGGTGAGCACGATCTCGCCCTGGAGGCAGGGGAGGCGGCCGAGTTCGACACCCGAGTACCGCATGCGATGACCTCGGCCGGCGACGAACCGGCCGAGGTGATCAGCATCTTCAACGAGTCCGGGGCGAGTATCCACACCCGCGCCCGGGCTCGTCGCAAAACCGAGGACTCGTCGGAAGTCCGATGATCAGGTACCCCGATGATCAGGAACCGGAGCGGCCATCGGCGTTTCAGCCGATGGAGATCGCCGAACGGGTCGACGCCGATTCGACGGCCGCGTAGGTCAGCGCCAGGCTGCCGAGATTGTTGCGCCCGGAATTCTCCGGCTGACGCCCCTCGGCGATCGATCGGGCGAACTCGGTGAGGCTGCCGGCCCGGTCCGTCCGCTGGACGGTCGGCAGTTCGACCTGACGAACCTCGTCGCCGGTCCGGATCTCGACCTTGTCGGCCTGCCAGCCGTCCTTGCCGTCACCGCGACTGGTCCATTCCACGCTTCCCTCGGCGAAGTCCATCCGCCACTCGCCCGCCCACGGGGTGGGGGTGCCGTGGCTGACCCAACTCCCCCGGTAGCTGGCGGTGACGTCGCCGAAGTCGATCAATGCCACGCCCTCGGACGGACCGCTGAACAGCGACCAGTCCGGATCCCAGGTCCGGCAGGTGATCTGCGCGGCGTCGCGGCCCAGCACCGTACGGAACAGGTCGAAGTGATGGATCGACATGTCCACCAGCAGCGGCTCGTCCAGGAAGTGATGCGGACCTCGCCGACCGTCGCTGCCGGAGAACCGGCGGAAGTCGAGTTCGACGGCATGCAGATCCCCCAGCTCGCCGGCAGCGACGATCTGCTGGACCGCTCGCACTGCCGGGAAGAACCGGTAGTTCTGGCTGACCGCGAGGGTCAGCCCCTTACTGTCGGCCAACTCCACCAGTTCGGTGGCCTCCTCGACCGACGGCGCGAACGGCTTCTCCGTCATCACGTGCTTGCCGGCCAGCAGTGCGGCCCGGATCGCCGGCACGTGACCGACCAGGCTGGCGGTGACCAGCACGGCATCCGGGTCGACGGCCTCGATCGCCTCCTCGGCGGTGCTGAAGCAGCGGTCCGGATCGGCGACCCCGGCCTTGACCGCCGCCTCCCGGGACTGCTCGGAGACGTCGGCGCTGCCGACCAGCTCGACCTCACTGACCTGCGGGATCATCTCCGCGGCCCAGTTGCGACCGAATCCGCCGAGACCGACCTGCACGATGCGAAGTGCTGAGCCTGTCGAAGTACGCATCACTGCCACCCTTATCCGTTCATCATCGAGACGTTTCAAACCCGCCTATCGTGGCAGATCTCGATGTCGGTGGCTCAGGCGGTCCGGCGACCGTGGCAGAGCTTGAACTTCTTGCCCGAGCCGCAGGGGCAGGGCGAGTTCCGGCCGACGTTGGCGTACGGGTCGTCCTTGGACTTCTTCACCGCGCCGGTCTTCACCTCGCCGTCGGACGAGCTGTACGACATCCTCCGCTGCTTCGGCTCGGACAGGCCCTTGCCGCGCAACGTCGGACGCTGTTCGGTGCCAGCAGCGGTGTCGGTGCCGTTGTCCGTCGCGACGCCGGCGGCGACCCCGACCGGTTCCCGCTTCCCGTTGGTCGCGGCAGCCTTGACCTGGTCGGCGTCCTCGGTCTCCTCCTCGGCCTCGGTCACGGTGTTCACCTCGACACCGGGGCCGTCCGGGTCAGGGCCGGACTCGACCATCGGCTTGCGATCCCGCTGCCGGCGCGATCCGTCGCCGACGGTCATCGGCTGCCCGCCGCCGTCGGCGACGACGCCGACAGCCGGTCCCCGATTGACCTCGACCTCGAGATGGAACAGGTAGCCGACGACCTCCTCCTGGAACGCCTCCATCATCTGGGAGTACATCGCGCCGCCCTCGCGCTGGTACTCCACCAGCGGATCCTTGGACGCCATCGCCCGCAGCCCGATGCCCTCCCGCAGATAGTCCATCTCGTAGAGGTGCTCGCGCCACTTGCGGTCCAGCACGGTGAGCATCACCTGACGCTCGAGCTCGCGCATCACGTCAGTGCCCAGCGACTCCTCACGGGTGTCGTAGGCCTGCTGGGCATCGGCGCGGAAGTCGGCGATCAGGATGTCGCGGTCGAGGTCTTCCTCACCCTCGTACTCCGCGCGCTTCAGGGTGACCGGATACAGCGTCTTCATCTGGGTCCAGAGCTGCTCCAGATCCCAGTCCTCGCTGAATCCCTCGGTGCTGCTCAGCACGTACTGCTCGACCACACTGTCCACGGTGTCGCGCAGCTGCTGCTCGACGTCGGCACCCTCCAGCACCTCGCGGCGGTCGCTGTAGATCTTGTGCCGCTGACGGTTCATCACGTCGTCGTACTTGAGGATGTTCTTGCGGATCTCGAAGTTCTGCGCCTCGACCTGGGTCTGCGCGCTGGCGATCGAGGAGCTGACCCGCTTGTTCTCGATCGGCTGGTCGTCGGGCACCTTCAGTGCGGTCAGCACCCATTCCACGATGTCGGACTTGAACAGCCGCATCAGGTCGTCGCCGAGGGAGAGGAAGAACCGACTCTCCCCCGGGTCGCCCTGACGGCCGGAACGACCGCGGAGCTGGTTGTCGATCCGCCGTGACTCGTGCCGTTCGGATCCGACCACGTACAGCCCGCCGAGCTCGACGACCTCCTCGTGCTCGGACTTCACCTCGTTCTCGAACGTCTCCAGCATCTCCGGGAACGCAGCTTCGTACTCCTCGACGTGGTCCACCGGGTCGATCCCCTTGGCCTGGATCGCCTTGTCTGCAAGGAATTCCGGGTTGCCCCCGAGCATGATGTCGGTACCACGACCGGCCATGTTGGTCGCCACCGTGACAGCACCCTTGCGGCCGGCCATCGCGACGATCGCGGCCTCGCGTTCATGCTGCTTGGCGTTCAGCACCTCGTGCTTGACGCCGGCCTTCTTCAACATCGCCGACAGGATCTCCGACTTCGCCACGCTCGCGGTGCCGATCAGCACCGGCTGCCCGGCTTCGTGCCGCTCGGCCACGTCGTCGACGATCGCGGTGAACTTGGCCTCTTCGGTGCGGTAGATCAGGTCCTTCTGGTCCTCGCGGATCATCGGCATGTTGGTCGGGATCGGGACCACGCCCATGCCGTAGATCTTCTGGAACTCGGCGGCCTCGGTCATCGCCGTACCGGTCATCCCGGCGAGCTTGTCGTACATCCGGAAGAAGTTCTGCAGGGTGATGGTGGCCAGGGTCTGGTACTCCTCCTTGATCTCCACCGACTCCTTGGCCTCGATCGCCTGGTGCAGACCCTCGTTGTAGCGTCGGCCGGCGAGCGTACGGCCGGTGTGCTCGTCGACGATCAGTACCTCGTCCTCGGGCGTGACGACGTAGTCCTTGTCCCGCTTGAAGAGTTCCTTGGCCTTGATCGCGTTGTTCAGGTAGGAGATCAGCGGCGTGTTGGCCGACTCGTAGAGGTTTTCGATCCCGAGCCGGTCCTCCACCAGGTCGATGCCGGCCTCCAGCACCGAGACGGTGCGCTTCTTCTCGTCGACCTCGTAGTCACGGTCCCGGCGCATCCTCGTGACCAGCTGGGCGAAGGTCGGATACCAGCGCTGATTGTCCTCGGCCGGACCGGAGATGATCAACGGTGTCCGGGCCTCGTCGATCAGGATCGAGTCGACCTCGTCGACGATGGCGTAGTAGTGGCCGCGCTGGACGCAGTCGTCGATGCTGAGCGCCATGTTGTCGCGCAGGTAGTCGAAGCCGAGCTCGTTGTTGGTGCCGTAGGTGACATCTGCCTCGTAGGCGACCTTGCGCTCGGCCGGATCCATCTCGGACAGGATGACGCCGACCTTGAGCCCCAAGAAGTGGTGCACCCGGCCCATCTGTTCGGACTGGATCTTGGCCAGGTAGTCGTTGACGGTAACGATGTGCACGCCCTTGCCGGTCAACGCATTCAGGTACGACGGCAGCAACGCGGTCTGGGTCTTGCCCTCACCGGTCTTCATCTCGGCGATGTTGTTCCAGTGCAGCGCCGCCCCGCCCATCACCTGGACGTCGAAGTGCCGCTTGCCGAGCACCCGCTTGCTGGCCTCACGGACCGTCGCGTAGGCCTCGTACATCAGGTCGTCCAGCGACTCGCCGTCGGCGTAGCGCTTCTTGAATTCGTCGGTCTGGGCGCGCAACTCGTCGTCGCTCATCGCGACGAAATCCTCTTCGATCGCATTGACGCGATCGGCCACGGCCTTCAGCTTCTTGAGCGTCCTGCCCTCGCCGATGCGGGACAGCCTGTCCATCAAAGCCACGAGTTTGCTCTTCTTCCCTGCTCGGCGGTCTTCAGTCCATCGTTCATGCTAGACGACGGGCGGGCAGCATCCCATGCCCAGCGCTCAGGCGGGCTGGAGGGACCTCGCGACTCGGAGCAACTCGGTCCGGCTGAGCAGCCGATCCTGTTCGTTGCAGTTGCCGCTGTTGCCGAGCTCGACCCGGCGATGGTCGACCTGCCAGACGTAACTCCAGCCAGCCGGGTCATCGGTCGGCCCGTCCCGATACACCTGCGCGGTCGCCGTGCCGATCCGCGCCGTCCCGACCTTGGCTCGCCCGGACGTTCTGCCGGCCGGGACCGGACCGATTTCCACGGTCAGAAAGCCTCGCGTCGCGCGGCACTCACCGTCGGGAGCGGCCGCGTTCGCGTCGAAGCGGCTCGTCACCCACGTACTGGTGACAACCCGGCCGCGCGGAGACGTCGGCCCCGCCCAGGACTCCGCCTTCTCGTTCACCCCGCCGAATCCGGCCGGCACCGGAGCGGGAGTCAGCAGGTGTGCCCCGTCGAACGGCACATACTCGCGTCCCGACGACCAGACGGTGCGCTCACCGATCGGGCGGGCGAGCCGGGCCGCGACGGTTCGAGGAATGCCCACATCGGTGCAAGAAACGTTCATCTTCCGCTCGACGAGCACTTTGGCGTCGATCCGGCTACCTTTCTCGGTCACTGCAAGACGTGCCCGACCGTCGCAGGCGCCGCCGATATAGCTCACCACCAGACCCTGGTGGTCCGGGTCCGTTCGCATTCCCTCGATCTCTGCCGGGCTCACTGGTTCCGATGTCGTCGGCATGCACCCGATCGAGGTACACAGCAGCAGCGCCGACACCGCAACGAATCGTCGCCCCATCGTCGCTCCCTCCCGTGACACTCCCGCTCATCGTGTCGCGACGCCGGACGCCGCAGGCGCGGTTGGTGCGATCGCGACCCATTCTTGATCTCACCGGGCCGCGACGGACTCACCGAACACGCCCTCGCTACGGCCGCCGGGTCACCAGGCTGGTGCACATCAGCCGTGGCCGGTCCAGCGCGTTGGGCGCTATCGCGTGGAAGCAGTCGGAGTGCATCAGGAACACGTCACCGGCCCGGCCGGTCACCTCGACCACTTCGACTGTCACGTCGTGGATCGGTTCCGGATGCTTCAGGAAGCTGTCCTCGCGCTCGGCGGGAGTCGACTGCTCATCGGGAGCCCAGAGATCGGCGAGCCAGGGATGCGCGGTCGCGAGAGCAGCTCGTACGGCGCGGGGCCTGGGTTCCTGCGAACGGCCGACCGCCGCGACCAGCCGGTGTGAGCCGGTGAGCACCAGGGTCCCGCCGCCGTGCGGCCGTACGTCATCGAGCAGCGCGAACACCTGCACGGCACGCGGGTCGGTCCCGTCGGGCGGTACGTAGTCGAAGTGCCAACTGTCGCCCGGGACCGTCCAGGCGGTCGCCTGCGGAAAGGTGATCAGCAGCCGGCCGCGCTCACGACGCTGCCGGTCCGCCGGTCCGAGGAGTGCGGCCACCGCATCGGCGACGGGCGCGGACCAGATGCCGTCCAGGCCACCGGACCGGGTCAGCGGCTGGAACCCTGTCGGTCGGTCGACTCCCCAGGTCGTCCGATCGTGTCGCTGGATGCCTCGGTGCTCGGCCAGGAACGACCAGACGGCGTCGCCCATCCGGCCGCTGTCGGTGGCCGGGATCGCCGCCGGGAGCTTGACGAGCCCGCGCAGGTCGAACGTCTGCCGTTGCTCGGCGGTCAGCATGGCGGCATTGTGCCCAGGACGGTACGGTCCCGTCGATTGAATTGGGCGCCGATTGAATCGAACGCCGACCGGATCGGGCAGGCCGCACGGCGGGCTGGGTCGCCGTCAGATCATCCGCCCGACGGCCTCCGCGAGACCGGTGGCAACGGCGTACCCGAGTACACCGCAGGCCAGCGGGAGCAGCAGCGCGGCCGCCCAGTGCCACGACGGTTCGATCCTGGCCAGGCAGCGGACGGAGACGACGATGCCGACCGCGACGCAGCCGGCGAACACGAGGCCGGTGGGCAGCACCAGCACCATCCCACGCCCCTCGGCGCACGCACCGGTGCACGGGTGAGCGGCGGTCGCCACCGCGAGGGAGTGTCGCAGGAAGCGGACCGCCGTGACGCAGCCGGCGACGATAGCGAGCAGGATCGCCAGCACGTCCCAGCCGCCCGCCGATCGTCGGACTGGGGGCTGCGGATGGAGGTCCATCTCCCCCATTGTCGATCCCGGCCGGGTCAGGGGGCACTCTGCCAGCCAGCCACCGGCCGGCCGAGGTGCTCCCATCCAGGGAAACGTCCTGCCGCGTAGCCCAATCGTTCATCGGTTCCGGAGAGAGGATCCCGGCATATCGCGATCTCATTCCCGTCCAGAACGACGCTCTGAGCGGGCAGGCTCGACCTGCCGTCCGTTGACATCGCGAATTGCATGGTTCCGTGCACCGAGCTGTGAGCGGCGGGGGACGCTGCCCGATAGCCGTTGCAGGATGCGAGGCGAACGGGCATGGTCGCCAAGTTGACCGAGAGAGCTGCTGTGATCCGCCCCGCCTGGCAGCAATCCTCTCGGTCAGGTTTGCCAGGTGCCGACGTCCTGGCCGACCTCGCCCGATCGGTCAATCTACGCCGCTGGCGATCTGTCGATCGATGGCCCATCACGACTGCCCGTCGACGCGCCCCACCGGGATTCACGCCGACAACGGGGCAGCTCGGACGTGATCGGACAGTTCGGCCGACAGGTCGCCGCGGGCTTCGACATCGATGTCGGAGAGCTCCAGCCACTGGGCCAGCAGCGCGAGCTCGGCAGCGAGTTCGGGCGCAACCGTGGCCGGGTCGGCAGTGTCCTCGATCCAGGCCGACCGGACCCGCAGCACGCCGGCAGCCCGGTCGGCCTTCAGGTCGACCCGGGCGACGAACCGTTCTCCGAGCAGGAACGGGTAGACGTAATAGCCGTGTACCCGCTTCGGTTCGGGGACGTAGATCTCGATCCGGTAGAAGAAGTCGAACAGGGCCTCGAGTCGACGGCGTTCGAACATCACCGAGTCGAACGGGCTGATCAGCGCCCGGGCCTCGATTCTGCGGGGCTGCTTCGCCTGATGCCACAGATAACCCGGCTGTTTCCAGCCCTGCACGGTGACCGGGATCAGCTCGCCGGTCGTGACCAGCTCCTGGACTGCCGGCAGCGTCCGCTCCTGACTGGTCCGGAAGTAGTCGCGCAGATCGGGCTCGGTGGCCACGCCGAGCGCGGCGGCGGCGCGGCGGACCAGGGTCAGCATCGCTTCCGGTTCGGTCGGCGTCGCGGTCGCTGTCGCGGCTGCGGGCAGTACCCGGTCGGGCAGGTCGTAGAGCCGCTCGAACTGACCGTTGCGCCGGGCCGCGGTGATCCGGCCGGTGACGAACAGGTGTTCGCAGGCGGTCTTCACATCCGACCAGTTCCACCCCCAGTTCTCGCGCTGCCGCGGACCGGCGTGATCGGCCAGCTCCGCGGCGGCCCGGGCGTCGATGCCGCGGGCTCCGATCGGTCCGTGGTCGATCACCTGCTGCTGCACCCAGTCGATCAACTCCGGCCGGTCGCGGGCGATCCGGGCCATCGAGCCCCACATCTCCCGCGCCGACCAGGACTCCATCCGATGCCGCAGTGCCGGCTCGAGGGTCACGTCGATCATGCTCGCGGCGTGGCCCCAGTACTCGAACAGCCGCCGCGGGGCCTTGCCCGCCGCCCGATCCAGCAGACCTGGGTCGTAGGGACCGAGTCGGCTGTACAGCGGCAGGTAATGCGCCCGGGCGACGATGTTGATGGTGTCGATCTGGAACTGCCCGAGCCGGTCGATGACGGCTTGGACGTCGCGCATCGTCGGCCGGTGATCGGGGCGTTGCCCACCTGCACCAGAACCGCGGCGGCCGCCGAATCCTTGCGCGGCGAGCGCGATCCGGCGGGCCTGGGCAGTCGACAGTCGGCGCGCGGTCGGTGGGTGCGGAGGAGTCTGCGGAGCGTGCTTGGCCACGTCCCGACCCTAGAGGGCAGGTCGGACAATGCCCGTACGTCGTCCCTGATCGTCAGTCGATGCGCTTGACGAAGACGCCGATCGTGGAGTGAACCGCGAAGCCGAACGCCTCGTTGATGGCGATCATCCACCGGTTGGTCTCGGCGTTGCCGGTCTGCAGGTACCGCTTGTCCGGGGCCAGGTCGCGGAGCAGCCGGTAGCCGGCGACCTTGACCGACATGCCCAGCCGATGCCCGCGATGAGCGCGGTCGACCACCGTTGCCCATTGGTCGACCGATTCCTCATCCGGATCGGAGATCACACAACTGCTCAGCGCCGCGACCGATCCGTCCGGGGCGATCGCCAGTGCCGAGACCCGACGCCGGCCGGAAGCGTTGATCTCCGCATCCTGTTCGGCCAGCAGTTCGGGTGTCCGGCGGCGAGCCTCGACCTCGAGGTCACCGTGCGGGGCGTCCAGCACCAGCCGGTTGTTGACGTCGCAGTAGCCCTGCGCCCACTGCTGTGGAACCGGGCCGTCGAAGGTGACCAATCGATAGCCCGTACGGTGCGGCCGCGCTTCGGCGTCCAACTCATCCAACAGTCCGTCGTCGATCGGCAGCGGCAGGCGGCGTTCGACCTCGTTGTAGGTCCACCGGTAGCCGTGCCGTTCGGCGAAGCCACGGTTGCGCTCGACCCGGTCGCCCTGCAGCGCAAACTCCGCGGTCAACTCGGTGCGCCCTTGTTCGGCCATCCGTTGCTCCCCCGTCGCGAGCAGGGCCGTCCCGACGCCGTTGCCGGTGTGCTCGGGCAGCACGTGCACCGCCACCCAGGCCGATCGCAGGTTGTCCGTCGTCGAGCCGATCGTCATCACCGCGCCGACCGGCCCGGCGACTTCGTCTACTTCGGCGACCGAGACCTGGAAGGACATCCCGGCCGAGGGCCCGCGCACCGATGCTGCCGTCTCGGCGTAGGAATACACCCGCGCATCAGGATTGCCGTCCCGCTCGGCGCGCCGGTAGATGTCGTAGTAGGCACGCACCTCGGCGTCGTCGGTCGTGTTCAGGTCCCGGATCCGCACCATGGGCACGATCGTGCCAGCCATCGAGTCGGCCGGCCCACCGATTATCCGGGCCGATCCGACTATCCGGGCCCGATCCGATTTATCCGGGCACTGATCCGAGGGTCAGTCCTCCGGTCGCGGTGTCGCCTTCGCCAGTGCCTTGATCCGCTCCGACGGCTGCGGCGCCAGACCCTTGCGGGCGCGCTCGACGAGCAGTTGCGCGGCACGGACCTGCGCCCATGTCGGCGCCGACTCCGTCACGTGCGTCGCCATGGCAACCACCTCCGCTTCTCGACACCTCCAGTTACGACGACAACCCTCCGACGATCTCGTCAACGGGCGGCCGGGTGACCGCGATCAGCACACCGTTCACGATCGGTTGGTCCTCGGGTTGCAACAGCTCGGAGTCGGCCAGCGATTCCAGCACCACGATGCCGAGCCGGGCGGATCTGCCCTCACTGATCACGAGCTCGGCACTCCACCGCAGCATCCGCATGGTCTCCTCGCGATGCCGCCAGACGTCGGGGTGTCTCCTCTTTGTTCGGGTGGGAGCGAGCAGGTGCGCGGTCGAGTGCCTCGGCGTGGCCGGTGAGGGAGGCATATCGGGATATGTCGACCGAGTCCGGCTACGGCGAGGTGCCGACCGCGTGCCGCGCAGCCCGCACGAACAAAGAGACACACCCCAGCTCCAGCGCACTGCGCCGGGTGAGCAGGTGCCCGACCAATGCACCGATGGCAGCGAGGATCGGCGTCGCCACCGCAAGAACCACCGCGCCCCACGTCGGCATCAGTCCGCGCTCAGCCCGGTGCGTCGATCGCCCCTCATACGGGCGATCCTGTCAGAGTCCTCCGACAGTGGACCAGACGTTCCGACGCCCGCGGACCCGGCTGACGCTCTACGCTGCGATGCACCGGCACTGGAGGGAGCAGGCATGTTCAGCATCGGCGAGTTCGCTTCGATCAATCGGGTGACGGTCCGGCTGCTGCATCACTACGACCGGATCGGGCTGCTCGCGCCGGCTCGGGTCGATCCGTCCTCGGGGTATCGCTGGTATGCACCGGACCAGAGCCGGCAGCTGAACCGGATCCTGGAACTGCGCGACTTCGGGCTCCGGCTGGACGACGTCGCCGCGATCGTCGGCGGCGAGCTGCCGGCGTCGGCGGAGTCCGACCTGTTGGCGGCCGCGCGGTCGACGCTGGCCCGGCAGGTCGAGCAGGACACCGTACGGCTGCAGCGGCTGGACGCCTTCCTGGCCGCTCAGGCCGGCGAGCCGACCGCACCGGTGGTGGCGGCCTCGGTGATCTCGGTGCCGCCGGTGACCGTCGGCTACCTGACGGCTCCGGCTGCCGGCTGGGGCAGCGTCAACATCTCGCCCGTGATCGGCCCGCTCTTCGCCGAGCTGGCCGGGCGGCTGAGCGACGCCGGGCGGACCGGTTTCGGCCCGGCGATCGCCAGCTATCGAGCAACCGAGCGCGAACAGGACGGGATCGTCGTCACTGCTGCTTACATCCTCGACTCCGGCGAACCGGCCGCGGCCGAAGGCCCGGACCCGGGCTACAAGCTGGCCGTGTTCCCCGCGCTGGACCGGGTCGCCACGGTCACTCACCACGGATCGGTGGCGACCATCGACCAGACCTGGCACGGGCTGCTCGGTTGGGTCGAGGCGCACGACCTCCATCCGAGCGGGGTCTGCCGGGAGGTGTACCACTCCCCTCCCGACGTTCCGCAGGACGGCTGGGTCACCGATCTGCAGCAACCGGTCGCGGCGGACTGATCGCGATGTTGATCATGGACCAACAGGTCCCATGATCAACATCGGATCATGATCAACAACGCGTCAACGCGCGACCGGTGCCGGTCACGCGTGGACGAGCGCCTCGACATTCTCCAATCGGATCACGCCGTAGTCGTAACCACGGCGGCGGTAGACGACGCTGGGCGCCTGCGCCTCCTTGTCGATGAAGAGGAAGAAATCGTGGCCGACCAGTTCCATCGCGTCCAGCGCCTCACCC
Source organism: Microlunatus soli (assembly GCF_900105385.1). Classification (NCBI taxonomy): domain Bacteria; kingdom Bacillati; phylum Actinomycetota; class Actinomycetes; order Propionibacteriales; family Propionibacteriaceae; genus Microlunatus; species Microlunatus soli. Next base: position 354,026 of record NZ_LT629772.1, read on the forward strand.
AAGGTCATCGGCGCGGCATGGTGCACCTTCTGACGCACCACCAGCGGGCCGTCACCCTGGACCTCCATCCCGGCGACGTTGTGCACATCGTCCTTCTCCGGGCTCGAGCCGTTGGTCGACGGCTCGTCGACCGGCCAGCGCGCCGAGGCCTCGGCCAACGAGCGCGGCTTGTGCGATCCGCGATGGACCCTGCGTCGGTCAGCCGCCTTGCGCAGCTGGGACATCAGCTTCTCCAACGCGAGATCGAACGCGGCAGACTTGTGTTCGGCTGCAGCCTCGGCCCGGACCACCGGACCCTTGCCGTGCAGCGTGATCTCGACCTTGCTGCCATGATCAAGTTGTCGTCGGTTGCGTTCGGCGGACACCTCCACATCGACCCGGATCACCCGGTCGTTGAGCTTCTCCAGCTTGGTGATCTTGTCCTCGACGTAGTCCCGGAACTCATCGGGCAACGTGCAGTGCCGGCTCTTGACGACAACGTCCATGTCAATCCTCCAACAGTAGGTGTCCCGCGCAGCGCGGGGCCGGGGTCAACCGGGAGACAACAGACCGCGAACGCCCTCTGGGACCGGGAACGCAAAAGGCCGCACGCTCTCGTCGGAGCGGGCGGCCTGGACCCGGTGCACCACGTGCATCGCGATCGTTGATGGCGACGTTCACCATAACCAGACGTTAGCCCTCATCAGGCCGAAATTCCAGGGTTTGCCGGTGCCGGGAGCCCGCATCGTCGATCATCACCTGCAACCCGTCCAGCAGTCGAGACAGCCCGAAGCGGTAGCTGCCGAGCGGGTCGTAGGCCGCGGCCTGCGCATCGCCTGCGGCAGTCCCGACCCGGACCGCCAGCGGGAACTCCGCGGCGGTGATCCGCGCGGCTGCGGCCGCGGCACCGGCCGACCACCATTGCTCGCTGGTCTCCGGCTCCCGGGCGGCCGCGGTCAGATCGACGGCGATCCCGCGGACGTGGTTGAGCAGCTGCCAGACGGCGAGGTCCATCTCGAGGTCGGTCAGCCCCAGCCGGTCGAAGACGCCGAGCTCGGCGTCGTACTTGGCGGTACTGGAGGGGCCGAGGACGGGTCGGACGTTCGGCCGCTCGACCAGCCACGGGTGCCGCCGGATCCAATCCAGATTGGCGTCGCAGAGGGTCCCCGCGGCGCGCCGCCAGCCACGTCGGGGGTCGGCCGGTCGTCGGCTGCGCGGTCCGTAGGGGAAACCGCGCAGTCGCCCGTCGAAGAACTCGGCGGCCGCCTGATCGATCATCAGCTCGACGAGTTGATCAAGATCGGCGACGTAGGTGTAGAGCCCCATCCGGGCCAGTCCGAGCCGGGCCGTCAGGCCACGGACGGTCAGCCCGGCGATGCCGTCGGCGTCGGCGATCGCGATGCCGGCGGCGACCACGTCGTCCAGCTCGCGACCGGGACGCGGGCCACGGCGACGGGGTTGCTGCTCACGATGGCGCCAGAGCAGCCGGGCGGTGTGCTCGGCGCGTTCGACGGCCGGTTCCTGCTCCATCCGAATCCTCCCGGAAGTTTCTCGTCCCGATCACTTGATTATCACCGGACAGCGTCCATACTTACCACTGCCACATCAATACCGGACACTGTCCGCAGTAAGGAGCGCAGATGCAGATCGACACCTACACCGTCTCGCTGAACGTCGCCGACCCGAAGGCCTCGGCCGACTTCATCGTCGAGCACTTCGGTTTCCGTCGGTTGATGGAGATCGACGAGCTGGTCTCGGTCGGACACGGCGACGTGCCGTTCACGATCGTGTTCCTGCAACAGGGCTTGGCGTCGTTCAAGCCGGCCAGTCAGGCCGGTGTCGCGAACGGGCTGCTGCTGGCCTTCAGCGTCGGCGACGTCGACGCCGCCTACCAGGAGATCACCGCCGCCGGCGCTCCGGTGGTGACGCCGATCGAGACCGAGCCCTGGGGCGAGCGGTACTTCCAGATCGAGGATCCGAACGGTCTCATCCTGCAGGCCGTCGGCTGGGTGGAACAGCCCGCAGGGTAGCTTTCTGCAGTCACCTCCGACGAGGAGAACAAGACCAGCAGAGCAAGGAGCGGCGTGAGCTCGACCACGGACACCGGGCTGAACCGTCCTTTGGCGATCTTGGCCGCCGTCACCTTCTTCATGGAGAACCTGGACGGCACGATCATCGCCACCGCAGCACCGGCGATGGCGACCGACCTCGGGACCCAGCCGGTCGCCATCAACGCGGCGATGACCAGTTATCTGGTGACGGTGGCGGTCGGCATCCCGGTGTCCGGCTGGTTGACCGACCGGCTCGGCGGCCGGCGGGTCTTCATGATGGCCATCGTGTTGTTCACGCTGACCTCCGGTCTGTGCGCGGTCAGCACCAGCCTGCCGATGCTCTGCGCGTTCCGGATCCTGCAGGGACTGGGCGGGGCGATGATGGTGCCGGTCGGCCGGCTTGTCGTGTTGCGCAACACCGAGAAGAAGGATCTGCTGGCGGCGACCGCGTACCTCACCTGGCCGGCCCTGTTGGCACCGGTGATCGCACCGACCCTGGGCGGCTGGCTGGCCAGCTTCGCCTCCTGGCACTGGATCTTCTTGATCAACTTGCCGATCGGCGCGGCCTGCCTGGTCGCCGCCTGGCGTTTGGTGCACGATCGGCCGCGGGACCGGATGCCCGGCCTGGACTGGATCGGTTTCCTGCTGTGCGGCGGCAGCCTCGCCGCGCTGCTGCTCGGGATGGAGTCGATCGGCGGTGCCGGAGCGGACCGCACCGACTGGCCGGTCGCGATCGGCTTGTTGGCGCTGGCCGTCGTCCTCGGCATCCTCTGCCTGACCGGGATGCGACGCCGACAGCATCCGCTGCTCAACCTCGGCGCGCTGCGGATCCGCACCTTCCGGGTGGTCAATGCCAGCGGGATGGTCTATCGGATGGTGATCTCGGCGGCACCGTTCCTGCTGCCGTTGATGTTCCAGATCGGCTACGGCTGGAGCGCGGCCCGGGCCGGACTGCTGGTGATGGCACTGTTCGCCGGCAACGTGTTGATCAAGCCCGCTACGTCGCCGCTGATCCGACGCTTCGGCTTCCGTACGGTGATCGTCGGCAGTTGCATCGGCGGAGCGCTGGTGTTCGCCGGCTGTGCACTGCTCACCGCCGAGTCGCCGGTCTGGCTGATCGTCGTCCTGCTGTTCCTGAGTGGTGTCTTCCGTTCGGTCGGCTTCAGCGGCTACAACTCGTTGCAGTTCGCCGACATCGACCGCGACGAGATGGCCGACGCCAACACCCTGTCCTCGACGATCGCCCAGATCGCCGCCGGTCTCGGCGTCGCGGTCGGCGCGCTGTCCTTGCGTCTGGCCGACGGCATCCTGTACGCGGCGCACGCCACTGCGGACCCGCAGGCCGGTTTCCAGATCGCCTTCGGGCTGCTGGCGGTGATCATGCTCTACCCGGCGCTGGACGGGGTCATCGGACTGCACCGCCAGGCCGGCAGTGAGGTCGCCGCCGGTCGTTGATCAGACCACGGCCGTCAGCTCGCCGAGCACCGAGGTCCAGCCCTGCCGATAGTTGTCGGTCGGTCCGGCCGACGTCCATGGTCCGGTGTGTTCGAGTCGGATCAGGGTGCCGTCGGCGTCCGGGACGAAGCCGACATCGACCAGCTCCTCCTCGCCCACGACCTCGTCCGATCCGCCGGCGCCGTCGACCCAGGTCCAGCTGAACCGCAACTGCGTCATCGGGGCGACCAGCAGGTACTCGCCGCGGACGACGATCCGCTGCGCTGCGGCCGCGATCCGATAGCGCCCGCCGACCCGGAGGTCGACCTCGATCGTGGGCGTCCAACCGGGCCACCACCAGCGGCGCAGCCCGGACTCGGTCGTCCAGGCGTCCCACACCTGTTCCACCGCCGCCGCGAACCGATGCTCGAGGCGCAACGCGTATGGATTCATCAGTGTCCCTTCGTCGCAGTGTCGAGCGCCGATTCCAGCGTGGCGAAGCTGTTGCGCCAGAAGCTGGTCCGGGTGCGGATCCAGTCAGCCAGGACATCCATCCGCTCCGGCTGCAGTCGATGGATGACGACGCGGCCCTGTTTGGTCGATGCGATCAACCCGACCCGTTGCAGCACCGCCAGCTGCTTCTGGACTGCCGGCAGCCCGATCCCGGCGGACGCCGCCAGCTCCGTACTGGTGGCCGGCCCGGACCGGAGCCGATCGATGATCAACAACCGGCTGTCCGCGGCCAACGCGCCGGCAAGCTGCCGGATCTCCTCGAGCGAATACTTCGCCATATGGTGAAGTATATCTCATCGTCGGTCCGCCGGCGGGTGATCACGACCGGACGGCCGGAACGCTCAGCGGCGGTGGATGTCGTTCAGGTGACTGCGCAGCTCGACGCCGAACTCGTCGGCATCGCCGGCGGCGATCAATTCCACCAGGCGGTGGTGTTGATCAAGGATGAGCTGTTGCTTGTCGGGGCCGTCGTGATCGGCGGCGCCACGACGTACCGAGTCCCCCGCCATCCGCCGCTGGCGATCACGCAGCCCGGTGTAGAAGTCGATCAACAGGCCGTTGCCGGCCGCTCGGACGATGGCGGTGTGCAGGTCGGCGTCGGCGTCGATGAAACCGGTCAGGTCATGATCAACCGCGGCGCGCTGGCGTTCGATGATCATTTTCAATTCGGCAACGAGCGGACCGACCCGGGACGGCTCGTCGGTGATCACCGAGACCGCGTGCGTCTCGATCAAGACCCGGGCTTGCAGCACTTCGTCGGCTTCCTCGGGCTTGACCGGGATGATCGCCGCACCGCGCTTGGGATAGAGCTTCATCCACCCCTCGGCCTGCAGCCGGAGGAAGGCCTCCCGGACCGGTGTGCGACTCATCGCCAGCAGCTCGGCGACCTCGCCCTCGCTGATCAACTCGCCACCGGCGAGCTCGCCGGACAGGATCCGTTCCTTGACGTCGGAGTAGGCGCGCTCGGATGCCGAGCCGGTTTCACCCGGCGGCTCGGTCGCGGACTGCGGGATACCGACCACAGGACGAGCCTATCGACCCGGCTGCTGCGCGCTGACACCCCGCGCCGTACGGCTCCCGATCAACACCACCAGCAGGGCGATCAGACCGATGCCGGCACCGATGTCGAACAGCACCGGATAGCCGACCAGCGGACTGAGCGCGGCCAACACGGCCGGCACGCAGAAGCCGAGATAGGACAGGGCGTAGTAGACCGCGGTCAACCCGGCCAGGTCGTCGGGACCGGCGATCCGTTGCACCTCCTGCAGGCCGGAGCTCAACAACATGCCGTACCCCGTACCGAGGACGACGGCGGCGATCAAGGAACCGATCGCCGCGCCGGTGATCAGTGCGGTACTCCCGACCAACAGGCCGGCGATGCCGATCGCCAGCCCGAGCACGATCGCACGGGTCGCGTCGGCAGCGCCGAGGCGCCGACCGAGCGGCTGCACCGCGATCCCACAACCCAACGCCAGCAGGCAATGCAGCCCGGACCAGGCGGTGTCAGCCGCGGTCCAACCGCCGGTCAGCGTCGGCAGGATCGCGTACGCACTGCCGGCGAAACCGAAGATCCACGGCGCCATCGGCAGCACGACGAGCAGGAACCGTCGCTGCCGGGCCGCCGGCACCCGGAGATCGTCGATCAGCCGGCGACGCGGACGGGTGTCGGCGGTGTCGGTGCCCCGACTCGTGGAGCGGTTGGTCGGCCGGGTCTCCGGCGCGCCGATCACCGCAACCGTTGCCGCCAGCGCGATCACGATGTGCAGCAGGTAGGCCAGCGCAGTCGGCCAGGGTGCGTACTGTGCCAGCGCCGCCGCCGCGGCGGCGCCGACCGCGAAGCCGGCAGACAGGGCCGTCGAGGACCGCGAGGCCCCGCGGCCGATGCCGGCCGGATCGAGCATGCTGAGTTCCTTGATCCAGCTCGAGCCGACCGCCATCCCGAGTCCGAGCGCGACCCCGGACAGCAGCCGGCCGGCGAAGAGAACCGGTTCGGCACTGGCCCCGACCGCGAGCAACGCACTCCCTGCAGCGGCGATCAGCGGCGCGGGGTACATCAGGGGCCGGCGGCCGTACCGGTCCGACAACGGTCCACCGAGCAGCAGCGCCGGGATGATGCCGATCACGTACGCCGCCAACAGCACCGTGACCGCCTGGCTGGAGAAGCCGGAATGCTGGCGGTACATCGTCAACAGCGGCGTGAACTGATTGCCTCCCCATGCGACGGCGAACAACGCCGCCGCGACCCCTCCCCATCGAACCGTTCGTCCGGCGCGTTCCGGGTCCGCGCGTGCCTCGACGAGTTGTTGCATGTACACATCATAGATACAAGTCGCGTGCAAGGCTGTGGCGGATCCGGCTTCCGAACTCGGCGCGCGGATCCGACGAGGTTACGCACCTTCTGAGGGTGCTGGAACGTGCGCAAGCTTGATATATCGCGGTTGTGGTCAGGTGAGGGAGGCGGACCAGGCGGTGACATCGGCGAGGGAGGCATTCGCACCGGCCAGGACCAGGGCCAAGTGGGCGTTCGGACCGACGCGGTCGGCGACGACACGGGCGGCGGGCAGCAGACTGCCGTCGGCGGGTTCGACCCAGACCCCGGCACGCTCGGCGGCCTGGACCGTCCCGGCGACCGCGTCGGCATCGGACACCAGCACGATCTCCTCCACCAGGGCGGCGACGTGCCGGTAGGTCAGGTCCGAGACCTGCGGCGCACTGAGTGTGGTGATCACCGAGTCGAGGTCGGTGGTCACCGGTCCGCCGGCCGCCAGCGCGTCGGTCATCGCTCGGGCACCCGTCGGCTCGACGCCCCAGATCCGGGCGTTCGGTAGCTGGGCGCGGACCGCGGTCGCAATCCCGGCGATCAGTCCCCCGCCGCCGACGCTGACCAGCACGTCGGTCAGTTCGGCGGCATCGGCGGCCAGCTCCAGTCCGACCGTTCCCTGCCCGGCGATCACCACCGGGTCGTCGAACGGATGCAGCAGGGTCGCCCCCTCGGCCTGCAGCTCCTCGACCAGTTCGAAAGCCCGCGGCATGCCTTCGGTCAGCTGCACCGACGCCCCGGTCGCACGGGACCGCTCGATCGAGTCCCGAGAGGCGGTGCGCGGCATCACCACGGTGGCCCGGACCCCCAGCAGTTGCGCCATCGTCGCCACCGCAATGCCGTGGTTGCCGCCGCTGACGGCGACCACCCCGGCGGCCCGCTCCTGCTCGCTCAGCGCCAGCAGCTTGGCGGTCGCTCCGCGAGCCTTGAACGAGCCGGTCCGCTGCAGCGATTCGATCTTGATCGTCGTCGGCACCCCGATCAGCTCGGACAGCCCAGGGCTGGCGATCGTCGGCGTACGGAGCAGGTAGGGCGAGATCGCCGCGGCGGCGTTCTCGATCTCGGTGAAGGTGATCATCAACCCCGATCTAACACCCGACCACCCGACGGCCGGACGGCACGGTCGTCGGACGGGTGCCGCCGCTGGGTGGCGGCCACCACCGCGGCGCCGAGCACCGACAGGCCGGCGGCACGTACGGCGCGGCAGGCTTCGGTCAGACTCGACCCGGTGGTCACCAGATCGTCGACCAGGATCAGCTGCGCACCGACCGGCAGTCGGGGCAGGCCGCGCCGCAGGCCATAACCGCCGGCCAGGTTGCGGCGGCGTTCGGATTCGGTCAGCTCGGACTGGTCGGCGAGTCTGCGTACCGGACGGAGCATCTTGATCATCGTCAGCGGCCGGTCATGATCACGCCGAAGGCGTAGCACAGCCGAGCCGGCGATCGCGGCCGTGGCATCGCGGCCACGACGGCGTACGGCAGCAGCAGTCGACGGCACCGGCACCAGCACCAACGGCGCGCCGTCAACGGCAGTCCGCATGATCAATTCTTCGACCGCCGTGGCCAGCCTGTCGGCCAGCGGCGCGGTCAACAACCAGGCCTGGCGTTCCTTGTGCGCCGGGATCACCGCGTGCAACAGATCGTCGTACGGGCCGCCGCTGTAGGTGGTCGGGAAACCGCTCGGGCACGGCGTCGGCACCGCGCGGTGCGGTGCCGGCTCGGCCAGCCGGACCCGGCACGCGGTACAGAGTCCGAAGCCCGGGGCTTGACACCCCGGACAGACCGCGCCGAGCAACAACTCGGCGGTCACGTCCACCGCCCGCCGGATCCACCACACCCCGTCACTATGCGCCCAGCACCACAGCCGCTGCCGATCTGCTGTGGATAACCTCAGGCCCGGGCGGCGGCGACGGCACCACCGAGGATCACCCCGCGTAGGCCGGACTGGACAGCTTGTCGGTCAGCGAATACCACTCGTCGCCACTGCGGTAGGCCCAGACCTTCTTGCCCTTCCCACCGACCGCGGCCTGGAACGATCCCTTGTTGTCGACCCGAGTGGCCAGCGAACTGGCACCCCACCCGTCGCTGGCACCGACCCGTTCGAACTGGGATCCGTCGATCTCCACCCGATAGGGCTCGTAGGTGCCACCGGTGGTCGACGCACCCAAGATCAACAACTGGGTCGTCGAGGTCCAACCGAGGTCGGCGATCCGCTTGACCTGCGCCGACGCGGCATCGGACAGCGAGATGAAGCGGAGGTTGCCCATCGTCACCCGGTCGCCGCGGATGATCGGAGCCACCGCGAGCATCTCGTTGTCGCCGCTCTTGCCGACGATGGCCATCCGCGACCCGTCCGGAGAGATCTGGAACGAGGTGACCTGGACCCGTCCGAGCCAGGATGCGTCGACCGAGGTGTCGGCCTTGTTGTCCTGATACATGGTGATCTTCTGTTTGCCCGGCTTGCCGCTGACCGACCACAACTCACCGAATCGGGTGTACTCGGGCCGCAGCAGGCCGCTCTGCTCCGACAGGGTCCGCGGCTCCGACTCCGACATCAGCTGGGTGATCAACTTCTTCCGATCGTCGGTCACCGCGGCCAGCGTCCGACCGTCGGTCGACAGCGCCAGCGAGTCGATGTCGTATCCGGGACGCCCGAGCCGGCCCGGCACCGGAGCGATCTTGGCGCCGTCGCCCGCGACGGTGACCGCGGCACCGTCCCGGACCCCGACCATGGTGCTGCTGGAGTCCGGGATCGGGGCGTAATCGGATCCGTAGCTGACCGGCACGTACGCGTTCTGACCGTCGCCGGAGTCGTCGGGCACCCGCAGCCGGGTGCCGTTCACACTGATCTGGAAGCCCTTCAGGTCCTCGCCGACCTGACGCAGCGTCCAGGCCAATTGGGCCGCCAACCATTTGCGTTGCTGATCACTCAGCGACTCGACCGACGGACTGAGCGAGATCTGCGCCAGACCGCCGGTCACCGGTACGGCGTTGCCGATCAACGAGGTCCGCACCGGGATCCCGGTGCTCACCGCCGGCTGCAACGCCGTCGTCGGCCCCCGCAGCAGTGCGGTCACCAGCCCGGTCTCGGTCTGACCCTCGGTCGGGAGATAGATCGGATCCGGGATCAGGGTGTGGAACTGCGGATCGAAGAAGTAGAGGTTGTAGGACTTGTACTGACCGATGAACGAGGTGTCGCTGACCATCAGCCCGTCCGGCGGATTGCTGATCCGCCATTGACCGTCGTCGTTCTTCTGGATCTGGAAATCCTGAATCTGCGGGCCGGAGGTGGCGTTGTACGAACCGTCCGGTCCGACCTGGCCGATCCGGGTCATCGAGAGCACGATGTTGTTGTCCGCGCTGTTGTACTCGGGGTTGGAGAACACGGTGATCTTGTCCTCCGGACGCCAGCCCTGCTGCGCTTCCTCGGTGAGGAACTGCCGGGCGGTGGAGTACTTGGGCTGGTACTGGCTCATCGCCAGCAGGAAGCCGTCGACGATCACCCGGGGCGAGGCGTCCTTCACCGGCGGCTTGGGGACGATCTCGGATTTCTGTTGCGAGATCCGGCCACCGGGCCCTGCCTTCTCCACCCGTCCCGAGGTCGGCACCGAGACACAGCCGGTGATCGTCAGCGCCGCGACCAGCAACCAGATGATCATGATCGCGCGCCGACCGCGGATGATCGCCGTGGTCCTCATCGCAGCTCCTCTCCGCGAGTCTGTTCGATCGGAGTCGGTCGGCCCGTCCCGTCCCGGGATCGATCCGAGTCAGGTACGAGGCCGGCACCGACCCCGGCGGTGTTCCTGGCCTCGTCATCGGCAGGGTCCGGCTCGGGTTCGCTCGGTGACGGCATCGGCAGCGGCGAGATCAGATCGCGCGGCACCAGCGGCAGCGGTGACTGCTGCAGGATGGCCCCGGCCTGACGCGGCAGGGTGACCCGGAACTGGGCACCGCGGCCGGGCCGTCCCCAGGCGTTGAGCCAGCCGCCGTGCAGCCGGGTGTCCTCCATCGAGATCGACAACCCCAACCCGGTCCCGCCGATCCGACGCTCCCGGGACGGGTCGGCCCGCCAGAAGCGGTGGAACACCTGTTTGGCCTGTGCTGCTTCGAATCCGACGCCGTGGTCGCGGACGGCGATGGCGACCGCGTCGTCGTCGCCGGCCAGGTGGATGTCGATCGGTCGGTGCTCGCCGTGCTCGATCGCGTTGACCACCAGATTGCGCAGCACACGTTCGATCCGGCGGCTGTCGAGCTCGGCCGTGATCGGTCCCGACGAGTGCACCCGGATCTCGGTGTTGGTCGAGGCCGACAACGAGGCGATGCCGCCCAGCACCCGGTCCACCAATTCGTTCAGATCGGTCGGTGCCGGCGTCAGCACCGCAGCGCCGGCGTCGAAGCGGGAGATCTCCAACAGGTCGCTGAGCAACGATTCGAAACGGTCGAGTTCGACCTGCAGCAGTTCGGCGGAGCGGGCGGCCAACGGATCGAAGTCCTCGCGCGCCTCGTACAGCATCTCGGCGGCCATCCGGACCGTCGTCAGCGGTGTCCGCAATTCGTGCGAGACGTCGGTGACGAAGCGTTGCTGGACCCGGGACAGTTCTTCCAACTGGGTGATCTGCTTCTGCAGCTCGGAGGCCATGTAGTTCATCGAGATCGCCAACCGGGCAAGGTCATCCTTGCCCTTGACGGTCATCCGATCCTCCAGATTGCCCGAGGCCAATCGCTCGGCAGCACGCCGGGCGGCACGGATCGGCGAGACCACCTGCCGGCTGACCATCCCGGCGATGAAGGTGAGCAGGAAGACCAGCACCGCACCGGTGATCAACACCGCCTGCTGCAGCGCACGCAGGGTGTCGGCCTCCTGCTCCATCCGGAAGATGATGTAGACCTGATAGCTGGGGACGCCGCCGACCGACAGCGTGGTCCCGAAGGCCAGGCCCGGCACATCCGGACCGCCGGTCGTGTGCACCGTGGTCGGCGCCTTCCACAGCGGCGGGTCGGCCCCCTTGCTGGCCCGGACCTGATCGCGCAGGTTCTGCGGCACGCTGCTCTCCACCACATTGCCCGACTTCTGGGTGCCGATCTGGGACTCGAGGATCACGTAGTAGGTGCTGGAGTTCGCGCTGCTGTTCCGATCGGAGATGTCGGTGAGGATGCCTTCCAGCAGTTCGTTCGGGCCGGTGTCGGAGTCGACGTTCAGCGCGTCCAGGCGTGACTGTGCGGTCCGCGCCGCCTGCTGCGCCTGGCCGGTCGCTGCCCGGCTCTTGGCGTCCAGCACACCGATCGCGGCCTGTTGCATCAGCAGCACACCACCGAGCACCATCACCACCACCGAAGCGATGAATGTGGTGGCCACCACTCGCAGCGGCAGCGACTGCTGCCACGCGTCGACGGGCAACCGCCACCAGCGCCGGGACGGTCGGTCCGGTTCACCGCCTGCCGAGGCCGTTGCGGTGAGCGCCGGGCCGGTCACCACCGAACCGGTGACCGGAACGTCGGCCACGGGGTCGGCTCGGGTGTTGGCCTCACTCACGGGCGTGTACTGCCTTCATCGTGCGGCAGGCGTTTCTCCGGCCTTGTACCCGATCCCCCGGACGGTGATGACGATCTCGGGATGTTCCGGATCCTTCTCGACCTTGGACCGCAGCCGCTGGACATGGACATTGACCAGACGGGTGTCCGCGGCATGCCGATAGCCCCAGACCTGTTCCAGCAGCACCTCGCGGCTGAAGACCTGCCACGGCCGACGGGCCAACGCGAGCAGCAGATCGAACTCCAGCGGCGTCAGCTGGATCGGCTGGCCGTCCCGCTTGACCGAATGACCGTCGACACTGATCACCAGGTCACCGATCCGGAGCGTCTCCAGATCGCTGTCCTCCGGTGTCCGGCGGAGCCGGGTCCGGATCCGGGCAAGCAGTTCCTTGGCCTTGAAGGGCTTGGCGACATAGTCGTCGGCTCCGGCCTCCAGGCCGCTCACGACGTCGATCGTGTCCGACTTCGCCGTGAGCATGATGATCGGGACACCGGACTCGGCCCGCAACTCCTTGCAGACATCGACTCCATCGCGGCCCGGGAGCATCAGGTCCAGCAGCACCAGGTCGGGTCGGGAGTCGTGGAAGGCCCCCAGGGCCTTGTCGCCGTGCGCACACCAGATCGGCTCGAAGCCTTCGTTGCGCAGGACCAGGGACAGCATCTCGGCCAGGGCGGCGTCGTCATCGACCACCAGCACCCTGCTCCGTCCACGCGCGTTGTCACGCGCATCGGCCACGGCAGCTCCCGTTGTGGCCGGCGTTGCCCCCGGATCCGGATTGGCGGTTTCCGACACCCCGAACTCCCTCCTGTCGTGGCCGGCCGGCGAGACGCCGAACCGGACCACGTGGTCCGAACGCATTCATCCTAGACGAGGCACCCCACCCGACCGCGCAACCGCACGCCGACCGGCAGGCCGCTGTCGAGTTGATGTATCTTGATGTCAAGATACATCGCGAGGAAGGACCGGTATGCCGACCTGGGACCCGACCCATTACCTGCAGTACGCCGACCAACGAGGCCGACCGTTCTTCGAACTCGTCGATCGGGTGGCCGCGGTCGACCCGCGTTCGGTGGTCGACCTCGGCTGCGGTCCCGGCGAGCAGACCGCGACCCTGACCCGGCGCTGGCCGCAGGCAGCGGTGCACGGCATCGACTCCTCCCCCGAGATGATCGACTCCGCCCGGCAGCACGCCGGCCCCCGGCTGCGGTTCACCGTCGGTGACCTTCGCGACTTCGACCCGGCCACGATCGGCGACGAACACGCGGCCGAGCATGGCGTCGACGTGATCATCAGCAACGCGACACTGCAGTGGGTCGACCAGCACCGTACGGTGTTGCCGGGGCTGGTCGCGGCGCTGCGACCCGGCGGCTGGCTGGCGTTCCAGGTGCCCGGCAATCAGAACGAGCCCAGTCACACCTTGCTGCATCGGTTGGGGCAGGACCCGCGGTTCGCGGCCTACTGCGGCGGGATCGACCGGCGGGTGATGCCGCCGGCGGCGACCTACCTGTCCGATCTGTCCGCGCTGGGTTGTGCGGTGGACGCCTGGGAGACCACCTATCTGCATCTGCTGGCCGGCGAGGACGCGGTCTTCAACTGGGTCTCCGGTACCGGTGCCCGGCCCTATCTGCAGGCGTTGCCCGACGACCTGCGCCGGGACTTCGTCGCCGACTACAAGGAACTGCTGCGGGAGGCGTATCCGGTTCACGACTATGGCACGGTGTTGCCGTTCCGGCGGATCTTCGCTGTGGCCCACAAGCCGGCGTGAGCAGTACCCGTGACAGGATCGTCCGGTGACTGTCGACTGGTTCGAACCGAAGGTGCTGACCGACCCCGGACTGCCGGGCGAAGAGCCCCGGCTCCGGCTGGAGCCGCTGACCACCGATCACGCCGAGGCGTTCCTGGCCGCGGCGAATGATCATGCCGATGAGGTCTTCGCCCACCTGTCGCACCGACCGCCGCAGGACGTGGCCGGCGCGACGGCGATCATCGAGCGGCTGAACGCCCCGGCCGACCAGATCCCGTACGCGCAGATCATCGTCGAGACCGGCGAGTTCGCCGGAACCACGTCGTTCTACGAGGTCAACCCGGCTCTGCGGGCGCTCGCGATCGGCCACACCTGGATCGGCTACCGCTGGTGGCGGAGCTGGCTGAATTCCACCTCCAAGCTGACCATGCTGACCCGGGCCTTCGACGGGCTGGGAGCCGAGCGGGTGGTCTGGCACACCGACATCCGCAACACCCGGTCCCAGCAGGCGATCCAGCGACTCGGGGCTCAACACGAGGGCGTCTTCCGGCATCACCGGATCCGTCCCGACGGCAGCTGGCGGGACACCGTCCAGTTCGCCATGATCGCCGAGGAGTGGCCGGCTGCCGAGGCAGCCCTGCAAGCGGCTCTGCGTCGGCGCGCGGCGCCGCTCAACGACCACGGTCAGGACCGCTGATGACACTGGAGTTCGACCGGGACGCTGCGCACAACTGCTACCTCGCCCGATCGGGCACCGAGGTCGTCGGACGGATCGACGTCCAGCTGCGCCGGACCGAGCCGCCGTCGCGGGATCGGATCGTCTTCCTGCACACCGAGACCGACCCGGCACACCAGGGTCGAGGAATCGCCGGCCGGCTCACCCGGTTCGCCCTCGACGACGTTCGTGAACATGGGCTGCTGCTGGTCCCGGCCTGCAGCTACACCCAGCGGTTCCTGGTCGAACACAGCGAGTACGCCGACCTGCTCGCGGAGGCGTGATTCCGCTCACCGCTCGCCCGTTCGGCGCCCCGGCAGCAACGATCCCGCATCGATACCCCGCGCCGATCCGTGGTCTGCCCCACCCGCCGGATAACAATGGGCAATCGTGACCTCTCGATCGCCTCGCTCCGACCGACCATTCCGTCAGCCACGAAACCGCCATCGGCGAACACTCGGCCTGGTGCTGGTGCCGGTGCTGGTCACCGGCCTCGGGGCCTGTAGCGGGAAGGTGCCACTGCCCGGGAAGTCCGAGGATGTCGAGGGCGCCAAGAAGGCGACCACGGCGCTGGCTGCGGCACTGACCAAGCAGGACCTCTCCTCGGTCGCTTTCACCGCCGCCACCCCCAACGCCGCCAAGGATTTCAGCACACTGGTCGACCCGCTGGACAATGCGAAACTGAGGGCGACCGCCACCGGCGAACCGACCGTGGACGACGATCACGCCACCAGCAAGATCACCATGACCTGGCGGCTGCCCGGCGCCAGCAAACCGTGGACCTATACCGTCACCGCTGATTTCGACAAGCCGAGCGACGCCTGGCAGACGGTCTGGAAACCGTCGCTGGTTCAACCGGACCTGAAGCCCGGCGGCAAGCTCGCGCTGTCTCGGGAACAGCCCGAACGCGGCAAGATCCTGGACGGCAAGGGTACGGCGCTGATGAAGGAACGAGCCGTGCAACGGATCGGGATCGACAAGTCCCGGGTCTCGGCTGCGATGGCCGCCAAGTCCGCCGCGTCGCTGGCCAAGCTGCTCGACATCGACGCCGCCGACTACGCCAAGCTGGTCAAGAGCGCCGGCGACAAGGCCTTCGTCCAGGCGATCGTCTACCGCAGCAACGATCCGGAGCTGCCGAGCGAGTCCAAGATCACCGCGATCGACGGTGCCGTCGCCCTCGATGATCAAGCCGTCCTCGGCCCGACGAAGACCTTTGCCGCCCCGATCCTGGGCACCGTCGGTGAAGCCACCAAGGAGATCGTCGACAAGTCCGACGGTGAGGTCGCCGCCGGTGACCAGGTCGGTCTCAGCGGTCTCGAATCGCGCTACGACGAGCAGTTGCGCGGACGACCGGCCGTGTCGGTCAGCGTGGTGCCGCCGCAGTCCGCTTCCCCGTCGGCCTCTCCCTCGGCGGGCTCGTCGCCGACGCCGGGCGCCTCGGCCAGCCCGGAGGCCACCCACACCACCCGCGTCTTCCACGAGGCGGCCAAGCCCGGCAAGGATCTCAAGATCAGTCTGGACAGCACGCTGCAGAAAGCGGCCGAGTCCGCGATCGCCCAGGAGAAGTCGGCGACCTCGTTGGTCGCCATCCGTCCGTCCACCGGCGAGATCGTCGCGGCAGCCAACGGCGAGGCCTCCGACGGGCAGAATCTCGCGACCTACGGTCAGTATCCGCCCGGCTCGACGTTCAAGATCATCGACGCGCTCGCCCTGATCCGCAAGGGGATCAAGCCGACCGACACGATGAGTTGTCCGAAGACGATCACCGTCGACGGCCGCAAGTTCGAGAACTACGACGACTATCCGGCCTCCAAGATCGGGTCGGTCGATTTCCGGACGGCATTCGCCAACTCCTGCAACACCGCATTCATCGGCCAGCGCAACAAGGTCGATTCCGATGATCTTTCGGCCGCCGCCGCCTCACTCGGGTTCGGTACGGACTACGACGTCGGCTTCCCCGCCTACTTCGGGTCGATCCCGAAGCCCGAATCGGACACCGAGCGTGGTGCGGAGATGATCGGTCAGGGCCGCGTGCAGGCCTCGCCGATGGCAATGGCGACGGTCGTCGCTTCGGTACAGGCCGGCAAGACGGTGCTGCCGCGGATGGTGGACGGCACCGCGGCGAAGTCGAAGGCCGAACCGTTGACCGCCTCCGAGGTCAAGCAGTTGCGCGAACTGATGCATGCGGTGGTGACCGACGGGTCGGGTGCGATGCTGACTTCGTTGGAGCCGCCGCAGATCATCGCCAAGACCGGCACCGCCGAGTACGGCGACGAGACGCCGCCGAAGACCCACGCCTGGATGGTCGCCGGCCAGGACGATCTTGCCGTTGCCGTCTTCGTCGACGAAGGAGACAGCGGCTCCGGAGTCGCCGGTCCGCTGCTGAAGTCCTTCCTGCAGCAGGCCAAGTGATCCGCCGGGTGGCCGAGAGCCGATCCGACAGCACCTGACAGGATGTCCGGGTGACGAGTTTCGACGTGGTGACCTTCGGCGAGCCGATGACCCTTTTCCTGGCGGCGGGCGACGTCCCGCTGATCTCGGCGGACAACTTCGAGGTCGAGGTGGCCGGCGCGGAGAGCAATCTCGCGACCGGACTGGCCCGGCTCGGTCATCGGGTCAGCTTCTTCGGCCGGGTCGGCGCCGACACCTTCGGGATGCGGATCCGGAACGAGTTGCGCGCCGAGGGCATCGACGTCGGGCAGTTGGTCGACGACCCGGAGCTGCCGACCGGACTGCTGATCCGGGACAATCCGAGCGGTCGACCGATCACCGTCGAATACCGCCGCAGCGGCACCGCGGCCGCCGCGATGTCCCCCGAGTCGCTGCCGACCGCGATGATCACCGATACCCGCCTGCTGCACGTCACCGGGATCACCGCCGCTCTGTCGGAGTCGTCGCTGGCCGCGACCGAACGGGCCATGATCATCGCCGCGGAGGCGGGCGTGACCGTGTCGCTGGATCCCAACATCCGGCTGCGGCTGGCCGATCCGGATCGTTGGCAGGTGATCATCAAGCAGCTGGCCCAACATGCCAAGATCATCTTCACCGGTCGGGACGAGGCCGAGGTGATCTCCCCTGGCGTCGATCCGGTGACCTGGTACGGCGATCACGGCGCCGAGATCGTGATCGTCAAGGACGGCGGCAACGGTTCCTCCGAACATCAGCTCGGCACCGGACGTACGGTGCACGGCGGTGTCCGACCGGTGCCGCTGGTCGATCCGATCGGTGCCGGTGACGGATTCAACGCCGGCTGGATCTCCAGCTGGCTGGACGGTGCCGGCGAGCTCACCGAAGCCGATGCCGAGCGTCGTCTGCTGACCGCCGCCACCGTCGCGTCGATGGTGGTCAGTGCCCGCGGCGACCGCACCGGGCTGCCGACCCGCGCCATGCTGGACCAGGTGCTGGCCAGCGGCGCCGACGTGATCCGCTGAGCCTCGTGTCACTAGGAGAGTGGTGTTGATCATGAATCCCGCCGAGACCGTCCGGCTGGTCACCGATTCCGGCGTGGTCGGCATCGTCCGGTCCGACAGCGCCGAGCGCGCCGTCGAGCTGGCCCGGCAGATCTGGGCGGCCGGTGTGCCGGCCGTCGAGGTCGCCCTCACCACACCCAACGGACTGGACGCCATCGCCGAACTGGCCGCCGACGTCCCCTCGGGCTGTCTGCTCGGTGCCGGCACCGTGCTGGACGCGGCCACCGCTCGGTCGGCGGTGTCGGCCGGGGCACGATTGCTGGTCACGCCGACACTGGCCGAGGACGTGATCGAGACCGCCGGACGCTACGGCGCCGCGACAGTGATCGGGACGGCGACACCGACCGAGATGCTGCGCGCCCAGACCTTGGGTGCCGATCTGGTCAAGGTGTTCCCGGCGAGCCAGTGGACTCCGAAGACGCTGTCCGATGTGCTGCAGGCGCTGCCCCAACTGCGGTGTGTCCCGACCGGCGGTGTGTCGGCTGCCGACGCGGCCGACTGGATCGGAGCCGGAGCGGTCGCCGTCGGCATCGGGTCGGCCCTGACCAAGGGCCCCGATCCGGCCGCGGCGGTGGCCGCCCTGTTGTCCGCGGTCCGATCGGCTCGGTAGCCGTTACTCTCTCGCCAGCCCGTTCCTGGCCCAGCCCGTTCCCGGCGACAGCCGCGCATCGAGCAGCCGGTCAGCGCGGTGCGGCGGGTTGCAGCAGGCAGCGCAGCTCCGGAAGATCACCGAACCTGATCACCGCCGACTGACCGGCGGCGGCCACGTGCACACCGGTGACCGCTCCGGTGGCGAAGTAGGTACCGCCGGGCACCGAGCGCCCGCGCCGCCCGAGGATCGTCAAGGTCTGCGCCAGCGACGTGTGGATGCCGCCGGGGACGGCGGCGCCGGTGGCATCGCCGACCCGCCGACCGTCGATCTCGGTGCTGACCGCGATCGTCGCCGGTTCTGTGCCGGCGGGGATCTCCGGACCGATGACCAGTCCGGCGTTGTTGCCGAAGTCCGAGGCGGTGACCGCCGGACCGAGATCGTTGATCGTCTTCAGCGGGCTGCTGGCGATCTCGATCCCGGCGAAGATCGTCTGCGGCAGTGCTGCCGCATCGTCGGCGGTCCAGGTCGCGGGCTCGGCCGCCGCATCGAGCCTGATCACGAACTCGGCCTCGACGGCGGCGAACCCATCGGCGTAGACCGGCATCGACACCGGATCGGCACCGCTGGGGGCAACGGAGTCCGCCCAGATCGGGCCGATCAACCGTTCGTCGCCGCCCGGGGTCCGCCGATCCGGGGCAATCAATCCGGCCTTCCATCCCGCCGGCCCGTCGACGTTCGATCCCTCACCCGGCGCCTTCTCATCCAGCCACAACGTGATCGCAGCATCCTGGATCGCGTAGGCCTGCTCAAGATCGACCGGCAGCGGACCCGGATAGTCCGGCAGGCCGGCAGCGCTGCGGCGAGCTTCGACGAACGCACGGGCAGGCAGGGTGATGTCCACGCCCGTACCCTATCGACGATGTCGATCGACTGATCATTGCGGCGTCGCGGACGGTGCCCGGAGCACCGCCGGTCGAGGGAGTGGCCAACCGGGTGCGGACCAAGATCATCCGGCTCGAACTGCCGCGTCGACGGATCGTCGGGCGGAGTCTGGTTCGTCGCCGAACCCGATTGCCAGCCGATACATCATGTCGTTCAGCAGGTCGATGACGTGTTCTTCGGGCAAGGTGCCCGACAGCGCCAGGGTGCTGGCGCCGTGGCAGGCCGCCCAGATCTCCCCGGCCCAGCCGGCGCTCCGCGACGGGTCCGCGTCGGGGAAGGCGCCCTGGTCGATGCAGCGGCGTACCTGTCCGGTCAGCAGGTCGAAGACCTCTTGCCCGGCGTCGTCGCCCGGCGGCGGTCGATGGTTGAACATTGCCCGGTACAGCTCCGGTGCGGCCAGGGCCGTCCGGAGGTAGACGGCGCCGGCGGCCACCAACGTTGCGACCGGGTCGGGATGTGCCGCCATCGATCGCAGGGCTGCCACCAGGCGACCGAACCCCTCGCGGCGAACCTCGGCGTGCAGGTCGCTCATGCTGCCGAAGTGGGTGTAGATCCTCATCGTCGATGTTCCGACCTCCGCCGCCAGCCGACGGGTGGTCAGTCCGGCGGGTCCGTGCTCGGCAAGCAGCCGAGCAGCCGCCTCGATCAAGGCGTTCCGGACGGCCGGGTCGGCGGCGCGAGGACTCATGGGTTGACGCTAGCACAACGCTGATATATAACGATGGTATGCCACCTTCCTGCGACGTTGCGGATGCTCCAGCGCCGGCCCCTGCGGCGTCCGCTTCCGGCCCCATGCCGGGATCGACGACGACCACGTCCGGTGTGGCGCGGCTGGCTGTCGACGTCGGGCTGCCGTTGGTCACGTACTACTCGTTGCACGCGTTCGGCGTATCCGATCGCGTCGCGCTGATCGCCGCCGCCGTAGCCGCCGGCGGACGGCTGCTGTGGGAGGCGCTGGCGCGTCGCCGGGTGACCTGGTTCGCAGCGGTGATGCTGGCCGTATTCGGCGCGGGGGTCCTGCTCACCTTCACCGGTGGGGATGCACGGATGATCCTTCTCAAGGACTCCGTCGGGACGGCGATGATCGGCACCGTCTTTCTGCTCAGCCTGCTCGGACGCGAACCGTTCACGCTGTCGTCCTCGCACAGCTGGCGGCCCGGACAGGCCGAACAGCTGGCGGCGCTGTACGGCACCGTGCCCGGGGTCCGTCGAGCGTTCCGGATGACGACGCTCGGCTGGGGCCTGGGGATGCTGGGCGAGTCGGCACTCCGCGTGCCGCTGATCTATCTGCTTCCCGTCGAGGTGATGGTCGGTCTGTCCAGCGCGCTGATGATCGCGGTGATGGCGACGCTGACCGCGTGGACCGTCGGCTATCTGGTCCGTTCGGCGCGGCGAACTCCGCAGCTTCGGGTGCTGCTGCCGACCGGGCGCGGATCTGTGCGTTGACATGGAGTTCCTGACCCATCACCGCGACCGCGCCGATGCCGGCGAGCTGCGTGCCCGGCTGGTCGAGCGGCATTGGTCCTTCATGGATCGCTACGAACGTCAGCTGATCGCCCGAGGCCCGACCCTTGACCGCCTCACCGGGCAGGCGACGGGAAGCGTTCATCTGGTCGAGCTGCCCAGTCCACGGGCCGCCCGCAACTTCGCGCTTGACGACCCCAACTACCAGGCGGGTGTGTCTCGCGACGTGCTGGTACGACGCTGGCAGAACCTGCTGGGCCGGACGATGTGGGAGTTCCCCGGAGGCGAGGACGGGCCGCATCGCTACTTCGTCCTGGGCCTGGCTCCGGCCGGCGACCTGGACGTCAGCCTGCCGGCCGATACCAGCGAGCTGATCGCGTACGGGCCGCTGCTGTCCGACGACGGAGGCACGCGGCTGGGCGTTGCGGCACTCGTCCGAGCCGCCGACCCGACGAGTGCTCGGCAACTGTTCGGCGACCAGGCGTACGCGACCGTCGAGGTCCATGACTGGGAGTTCGGTGGCCGGCCCTGACAGCCCCTCGCCTCGCCCGTCGCAGCGAACTCTGGAACAGGAAGCAGAATGGTCAGCTCCGACCAGCAATACGCGACGCTTCGCCAGTGTTCGCACCGGATTCATGCGACTGTTGCCCCATCGGACACGCTGCGGTCGTCGGGCACCGGTGGACTCCGCTCATGGCTGCCCTGCCGTCGCACGAACTCGCCGGCCTGCTCGCCTCCGAGATCCGGCTGCTTCCCGCCGGTCATCGTGTCCCGAGCGAGCACACGATCATGGAGCGCTTCGCGGTCAGCCGCAGTACCGTGCGTGCCGCCATGAAGGAGCTGCAGGAGCAATATCTGGTCCGTCGGGTCCGCGGTGCCGGGACCTTCGTCAATCGTCGGATCGATTACGTGATCTCCAGGGACCGGCGGACAACGATGCAGGAGACCGCTGCCGCGACCGGTGCGCGGGTCCGCACCGTGATGATCGGCTCGGAGGAGCAGCCTGCGCCCGACGACATCTCCGAGCTCCTCGATCTGCACGCCGGCAGTTCGCTGCACCGGATCACCCGACTCGGCTACGTTGACGACGCCGTCGTCAGCTGGGCCGAAGAGTGGGTACCGCAGGACATCAGTCCGATCGGCAGCAGCGACCAGTTGGGGGTCGGCTTGCGCGCCATCGATTCGCTGGATCAACTCCTCCGCGGACTCGGCCACGATCCGGTCCGGTCCTGGTGTCGGATCGGCCTGGAGACCGCTCCCGAACCGATCCGAGACCGACTCGAACTGGACGGCCCGGGCCAGGCCTGGCTCGTGACAAGCCTCAGTCGCGATCGGAACAGTCGCCGTCCGCTGACCTGCGGCTCGACATGGAGCCGTCCGGACATGATCAGGATGGTCCTCGAACTCGAGGACTGAGCGCGTCACCGTAATCGCCACCCGAACGGGCCCGACTCGATCATCCCCGCCTCGTCCAGCGAGGCCAGCTCGGCCAGACAGCGTTGCAGACTGACGTCGGCAAGCAACGCGATCTCCCCCGCGCTGCGATGACGCCGCCGCGGAACAGCCTCGTAGACCGCCAACCGGACCTCGTCGAACCGGTCCGTCGGTCTGCTTTCCCCGACCGGCAGCGGCGCCAGCCCGTCACCGGCCGCCGACAGCAGCTCCAGGGCCTCCGCTGCACTGGTGATCATGGCAGCCGCACCGTCGCGGATCAGCAGATGCGGCGTCATCGACTGGGCCGAATGGATCGGCCCCGGCACCGCCATCAGCCGCCGATTGCACAGCGAGGCCCAGTTGGCGGTGTTGCGGGCACCGGATCGGATGGCGGCCTCCACCACGATCGTGCCGACCGTCATCGCCGCGATCAGCCGATTCCGGGACAGGAACCGCACGCGGGTCGGGTGTGCACCGGGTGGCAGTTCCGACACCACCAGATGATCACGGGCGATCGCGGCGAACAGCGAACTGTTGCTGGACGGATAGGAGACGTCCACGCCGCAGGCCAGCACCGCGATCGTCGGCCCGCCCGCGCCCAGGGCGCCGTGGTGCGCCGCGGCGTCGATGCCGAAGGCACCGCCGGACACCACCGTCCAGCCGGCGTCGGCGAGCTCGTAGCTGATGTCGGTGGCGACCGCATCACCGTACGAACTGGAGGCTCGGGAACCGACCACCGCCACCGATCGCCGCAGCATTGCGGTCAGTTCGCCCGGCCCGCGCAGCCACAACCCGTACGGCATCCCGCCGCGCCGTTGGATCGGTTGATGACCGGACAGGTCGGCCAGTTGGTCGGGCCACTCGTCGTCGCCGGGGACGACGAACCGGAACCGTCCGGCGGCGATCGCCGCCTGCAGGTCGGTCAGATCGAGCCGGCGTGCTCGTTCGGCCAGGGCCGGTCCCTGTTTGCCGGCGATGATGGAGCGCAGTACCTCGACCGGCCCGAGGCGCTCGACATCCAAAGCGACCGCCGGGTCGCCCGCATCGGCGACACAGCTCAGCGCCATCCGAGCTCGTCGCTGCCGGTCCTGCTCCTGATCTTGGTCGGCATCGGCGAGTTGATCACCGGCATCGCCGCGTTGATCATCTGCCGCGCGTACACCGGACTCCATGTCCGCCCCCGATCCTGATCATCAGACCACCCGCATCTGGGTCGCCGCCGAGCTCGATTCGCCGCGCCGCATCGCCAACGCGATCTGCAGTTCCTGACGACCCGGTCGATCGACACCGGCCAGGTCGGCGAGCGTCCACGAGATCCGGAGTGTCTTGTCGACACCACGCGGGCTCAGCGCCCCGGTCGCAACCGCCCGGTCCAACATCTCGATGCCGTCCGGCAGTGGCAGGTGCCGCCGCAGATAGGACCCGGCGATGTCGCCGTTGGTCCGCCAACTGGTGCCGGTCAGCCGATACTGCTGGCGGTCGCGGGCCTGCCGGACCCGGTCGGCCACCACCGAGGTCGGTTCACCGCGAGCCAGTGCGGCCTTCAGGAACGACTTCTTCATCGGCAGCAGCGTCTGCAGCAGGTCGATGCGATCTCTGATCGGACCGGACAGCCGCTCCCGATAGCGACGGATCGCCATCGGTGTGCATTCGCAGCGGCCGCCGGGCATCCCGGATTGGCCGCACGGACACGGATTGGCGGCAAGCACCAACTGGAACCGGGCCGGGTAATGTGCCTCGGACTCGCTGCGGCCGATGGTCACCCGACCCGACTCCAACGGGGTCCGCAACGCCTCCAGCACCCGGCTGCTGAACTCCGGAGCCTCGTCCAGAAAGAGCACGCCGCGGTGGGCCCGGGAGATGGCGCCGGGTTTGGCCACCCGATGACCGCCGCCGACCATGCTCGGCACCGAGGCCGAGTGGTGCGGCGCGGAGAACGGCGGCCGAGTGATCAGCCCATCCTCCAAGGCGATACCGGCCAACGAATGGATGGCGGAGACCTCCAACGCCTCCGGCAGAGCAAGATCGGGAAGTAGACCGGGCAGCCGCTCGGCGAGCATCGTCTTGCCCACCCCCGGCGGCCCGTTGAAGAAGACGTGATGTCTGCCCGCGGCGGCAACCTCCAACGCCCACTTGGCATCCAGTTGCCCCGCCACATCCAACATGTCGAGCTGTCGGCGATCGACCACCGGCCGAGGATCGGCGGGGCTCGCCCCGTCACCGGGATCGGGCGGTGGCGGCTCGGGCAACGGTTCTCCCCGGAGCAACGCGATCAGCTGCGCCAGGCTGGCGACGCCGAAGATCTCCAGCCCGTCGACCAGGCTTGCCTCTCCCGACTGCTGGTGCGGCACCACCGCCCGCCGAAACCCGTGCTGGGACGCGGCCAACAGCGCCGGCAACAATCCGCGGACCGGACGCACCCGTCCGTCGAGGCCCAGCTCGCCGAGGAACACCGTGTCGACAAGCTCCTTGGCCTTGAAAGCCTCGTCGGCTGCCAGCACCGCCGACACGATGCCCAGATCGTAGTGAGCACCCGCCTTCGGCAGACTCGCCGGACTGAGATTGATCGTGACCAACTTGTCCGGCCATCGCCTGCCGGAGTTGCTGATCGCCGCCTTGCACCGGTCCCGCGACTCGTACAACGCCGTGTCCGGTAATCCCACCAACACCGTCCGCGGCAACCCTGCACCAAGATCAGCTTCGATCTCGACAATCTTGCCCTCCAGGCCGACCAGCGCCACCGACCAGGAGCTCGCCAACGTCATCGGTCGATCCCCGGAACATGCCGGACCTGCGGCTGCTGCCCGGGTAGCAGCAGGACGCCGATCGCGTCCATCCGCAGGTCGTCGGCGTGCTCGCCGGTGCTGGACAGCCACACCCCGGCGAGTTGGCGCAACCGCTGCCGTTTGGCGTAGGTGATCGCCTCCAGCGGGCTGCCGTAGCCCAGGCCGGCACGGGTCTTCACCTCGCAGAAGATGATCTTGCTGCGGCCCTCGTGCTCGATCCGGGCGATCAGGTCGATCTCCCCCGCCCGACAACGCCAGTTGCGCGCGACGATCCGATAACCCAGTGTTGTCAGGTAGTCCGCGGCAACGTCCTCACCGCGTCGTCCCAGGCTGTCGCGACCCTCGGTCCTCGATCTCGTGGTTGGCATAGCCACCTCCATCGACACCCTAAGAACGGATCGCGCACCTGGTTCAGCTGTGGACAACGCTTCGAGAGCGGTTTCGGCCTGTGGACAACTGCCCTGCACCGAACGCGGCAGCAACCGTCCGAGCACTCATCGGCGCCCGCAGCCCGCCCATCCGCAGACAGCCGACCACTGGTGCGGTGTTGGTCCGGGTTGTCACAGTGGGGTGATGGACGCAGAGCAAAGCCTCGAGATCGATCCGAACCCCATCGATCCTGCCGCAGTGGCGCCGGCCCCCATCGATGTGGCCGAGCTCGCCCACCTGCTGGACGGGCCGTATGCAGCCGTACGTGATCAGATCCGAGCGCACCTTCCGGATCATGCCGAGTTGCTCGAACCGCAGTGCCGGCTTGATCCGGACGACTATCGCCGACGTGTCCGGCAGGCCGTTCTCGATCTTGCTGCAGCAGGCGACTCCGTGTTCGGCCTGCCGACGGCGTACGGCGGTGGTGGTGACCTCGGCGCCTCGATCGCGGCCTTCGAGACATTGGCCTTCGGCGATCTGTCGGTGCTGGTCAAGACCGGTGTCCAGTTCGGACTGTTCGGCGGCGCGATCCTGCAACTCGGCAGCACGGCGCACCATGATCGTTTTCTCGCCGACGTGGTCTCCGGTCGGCTGCTCGGCTGCTTCGCGATGACAGAGCGTGGACACGGTTCCGATGTGCAGAGCCTTCGGACGACTGCCCGCTACGACGCCGACAGCGGGCAGTTCGTGATCAACACGCCGACCGACTCCGCACACAAGGAGTTCATCGGTGGCGCTGCCGTGGATGCCCGGCTGGCGGTGGTCTTCGCCCAGCTCGAGGTCGACGGGACAGCCCAGGGTGTGCACGCGTTCCTGGTGCCGCTCCGCGACGAACACGGACGAGTCCTGTCGGGCATCCGGGTCGAGGACGACGGCCACAAGATCGGTTTGAACGGCGTGGACAACGGTCGGATCTGGTTCGACTCCGTCTCCGTTCCCCGCGCCGCTCTGCTGGACCGCTATGGCAAGGTCTCCGAAGCCGGCAGCTACTCCTCCCCGATCGACAATCCCGATCGCCGCTTCTTCACCATGCTCGGAACCCTGGTCCAGGGCCGGGTCAGCGTCGCCGGCGCCGGCGTCAGTTCGGCCAAGATCGCGTTGGCGATCGCGATCCGATACGCCGATCGCCGTCGCCAGTTCGCCCCACGAGGTACGACAGCGGAGACCAAACTCCTCGACTACGGCATGCATCAGCGCCGGCTGCTCCCCCGGCTTGCGCGGACCTATGCCCTGCACTGTGCCCAGCAGGCACTGGTCGCGGAGTACCACGACGTCTTCACCCGTCCCGACAGCGCCGATGATCATCGACGCCGCGCGCTGGAATCCCGCGCCGCAGCCACCAAAGCCCTGAGCACCTGGTCCGCGGTGGACATCATCCAGGCCTGTCGGGAGGCGTGCGGCGGCGCCGGCTACCTGGCGGAGAACCGGTTCGCCGCGCTGCGCGCCGACACCGACGTGTTCACCACCTTCGAAGGCGACAACCACGTGCTGCTGCAACTGGTCGCCAAGGGGCTGCTGACCAACTACTCCAGCGGCTTCAACGACCTTGATCAACTCGGTCTGGTGCGCTTCGTCGCCGGCCAGGCCGTCGAGACGGTGATCGAACGCACCGCCGTGCATTCGCTGGTGGAACAGATCAAGGATGTGCTTCCGGGTAGCGATCGGGAATGGGACCGCCAGGCGGGCATTCGCGATCGGAACTATCAGCTGGCCATGTTCCGGTGGCGGGAGGAACATCGGATCGCCGGCGTGGCCCGGCGGCTCAAGCGTGGCGTCGACGACGGAATGAGTCCGGAGGACGTGTTCAATCGCTGCCAGTCGCATGCGATCAACGCGGCCTGGGCACACGGCGAACGCCTGTTGCTGGAGGCGTTCGCCGACACCGTCGCAGCGATGCCGGACGGCGACAACAAGATCACGATGGCATTGCTGTGCGATCTGTTCGCCCTGTCGACGATCGAGACCGACCGCGGTTGGTGGATGGAGCACGGCCGGCTGTCGGCGCCGCGAGCCAAGGCGATCACCCGCGAGATCGACGCCCTGCTCGGCAGGCTCCGCGCCGTTGCGGTCCCGTTGGTCGACGCCTTTGCCGTCCCGCCGACAGCCCTGGCCGAAGGACTAGATAATCTAGCTTCATGAATCCCAGGGTGCAGCTCGCCGTCTTCACCCGCGACCTGCGGGTCGCGGACAATCCGATGCTGGCGCAGGCAGCCACCGCCGAGCGTGTCGTGCCGCTGTTCGTCCAGGATCCGGCCATCACCGGGGGCCGGTTCAGCAACCCGTCTCGGCAACACCTGCTGAACGCCGGCCTGGCCGACCTTGATCACTCGCTGCGCGGCATCGGCGGCGCACTGGTCGTACGACGTGGCGACCCGATCACCGAGATCGTCCGACTGGCCGAACGGGTGGACGCCGAAGCCGTCCACATCGCGGCCGACGTGTCCAGCCACGCGCAGCACCGGGAGCAGCGACTGGCAGCCGCACTGGCCGGCCACCGGCGTGGCCTGGTGGTCCACGAAGCGGTGACCACGGTGCAGCCCGCCGGCTCGATCACACCGTCGGGATCTGACCACTTCGCGGTGTTCACGCCCTATCTGCGGCGCTGGCTCCAGCAGCCCCGCCGGGATCCGCTGCCACCACCCCGGGCCATCCGCCTCCCGGACGGCCTCCCGTCCGGCCGTGTGCCGTCCGGTCAGCAGGCTCGCGGCTGGACCGGTGGCGAAACCGCCGCCCGGCAGCGGGTCGAGGACTGGTTCACCGACGGTCTCGACGATTACCACGACCGACACGATGATCTTGCCGGCGACGCCACCTCGAAGCTGTCGCCGTCCCTGCATTTCGGCTTCGTCTCCCCACTCGAACTCGTCACGCGGGCTCAGCGGCACGCCGGGCCGGGCCCCGAGGCGTTCGTTCGGCAGCTCGCCTGGCGAGACTTCCATCACCAGGTGCTGGCTGCCCGGCCGCAGGCAGCTTGGCAGGATTATCGCCCGCGGGGTGATCACTGGATCGACGACGATGCCGCCTTCCGGGCCTGGCAGGCCGGACTGACCGGCTATCCATTGGTCGATGCGGGCATGCGGCAGCTGACGAAATCCGGATGGATGCACAACCGTGCCCGGATGATCGTTGCCAGCTTCCTGACCAAGACGCTGTATCTGGACTGGCGACTCGGGGCACAGCATTTCCTGGACCAGTTGGTCGACGGCGATCTGGCCAACAACAACCTGAACTGGCAGTGGGTGGCCGGCACCGGCAACGACACCCGGCCCAACCGGGTGCTGAACCCGTTGCGCCAGGCCAAGCGTTTCGATGCCGACGCCGACTACGTACGCCGTTGGTTGCCGGAGTTGGCCGCGATCGATGATCCGACGATGGCCCATCAGCCGTGGCTGCTGCCGGCTGCCGATCGCCGGACACTACGCTATCCGGAGCCGATCATCGACCTGACGGTCGGTCGCGACCGCTTTGCGCACGGCCGCGGTTAGCCGGATCAGGCTTTCCCGCGCCACCGACCGAGTGTCGGTGATCGGCGCCGCCGGCCGGGGTGGACCGGGCGATGTTGCGCTGCATGCCACCGAAGACGACGCCGTGGAACGGCGTCACGGCAAGCCAGTAGAGGTGACCCAGCAGACCGTACGGGTGATAGAGGGCGCGCTGCCGGAAGAAGGTGCGCCCCGCATCGTCGGTCTCGATGATCAACTCGAGCCAGGCCAACCCGGGTAGCTTCATCTCGGCGCGAAGTCGGAGCAGCTCGCCCGGGATGATCTGCTCCACCCGCCACCAGTCCAACGGATCACCGGTCTCCAGCTTGGTCGGATGGCGCCGGCCGCGACGCAGCCCCGGACCGCCGACCAGCCGATCCATCAGACCGCGAGCGAGCCAGCCCAACCGCCAGGAATGCCAGCCCGCCCGACCGCCGATCTCTTCGATCACCGACCAGAGATCCGCGGGGCTGGCATCGACCTCGGTCCGGCGGTCGTCGACGTAGAGGTCACCGCCGGCCCAGTCCGGGTCGTCGGGCAGCGGGTCGCTTGGTGCACCGACGTAGTTGGCCGAGGACCAGGTGGTGCTGACGTCGTAGTCCTGGATCTTCTGTAGGGCCAGCTCGACCGCTCGGTCGAAGCCGATCAGCTGCCGGGGCGGGCCGGGCAGCAGCCGATCAAGATCATCTTCCTTACGGGTGACCTCGTGGGTCAGCGACAACACCAGCGGTTTGGCGATCGTCGCCGGAACCGGCGTGACCAGTCCGACCCAATGGCTGGCCAGCCAGGGCGTCAACCAGGGAACGGTTCCGATCAGCCGCGACGGCAGTCCGACGGCTCGGGCATACCGCTGGATCATCTGCTGGTAGGTGAGCACGTCGGGCCCGCCGATGTCGAAGGTCCGGTTGTGATCATCGGCCAGGCCGGCGACCGCGACCAGGTAGTACAGCACGTCCCGGATGGCGATCGGTTGGATCCGGGTCCGCAGCCAGGTCGGAGCGATCATCACCGGCAGCCGCTCGGTCAGATACCGCAGCATCTCGAACGAGGCACTGCCGGAGCCGATGATCACCGCGGCCTGCAGGACGATGCTCGGCACTCCGGAGGAGAGGAAGATCTCACCGACTTCGCGCCGGGATTCCAGATGTGGCGACAGGACTTCGTCCCGAGGATGCATGCCGCCGAGATAGACGATCCGGCCGACGCCGGCGCCACGGGCGGCCTCGGCGAAGGTCCGGGCCAAGTGTCGGTCCCGGGCGTCGTAGTGCGCACCGGATCCCATCGCATGGATCAGGTAGTAGGCGATCTGCACACCGTCCAGCGCCGACCGCATCTGGTCGGCCCGCCGGGCGTCGCCACCGAC
The DNA here is from genome assembly GCF_900105385.1 of Microlunatus soli. Lineage (NCBI taxonomy): Bacteria > Bacillati > Actinomycetota > Actinomycetes > Propionibacteriales > Propionibacteriaceae > Microlunatus > Microlunatus soli. The sequence goes on from NZ_LT629772.1 coordinate 384,276, forward strand.
CACCTCGATCGACGGACGCCAGGGCCGATCGGCCAACGTCTCGGGGTGCCGCGCCAGCGCTCGGACACGATATCCGGCCGACAGCAGCTCGGGGATCAGCCGACCGCCGACATACCCGCTGGCCCCGGTGACCAGAACCAACGGCGCGTCGTCACGATCATTCATGGCCACCACCTCGGTATCGATCCAGTTGATCAGGTCCGGCACCGATCCGGCGGATGTCCGACGACATCGGCTCCTCGACGCCACGATCAACAGCCGAACCGCCGGCGCAGTACCGCCGGGTCCGGCGGTCCGCCTGACTGCCGGTGATCATCGCGATGTAGGGCAGCACCACCGCTGCGCCGAAGAGCACCCAGCGGAACGGGTTCGGCGTGAAGAACATGCCGACGAAGCAGGCCGTCCGGAAGGCCATCGTGATGTTGTAGCGGATCTGCCGGGACCTGAGCTCACTGCTGGCGGCGGTTGCCGCGTCGGTGATCACCGGGCGTTCGGTGGATGACCCGATCCGATGCGTTGTGTTCATCAGCCGACCTCCAACCGGGGCGGGTAGGGACCGTACGCATTGGCCGTCGCTGCCCTGGCACGCATCCCGGGGATCGCCGTGATCACCTTCAAGGGCCGGGTGGGGATCAACGGTCTGCCGGCCTGACGAGCTGTCGCTGCACGGCGTTCGACCCGGACCTGCTGGGCCTGCACCTGCCGGATGGCGGGCTCTCGGGCGGCCTGGATGGCAACCAGGTCCGCCGAGTCGAGCTGCCCGGTGCGCATCGCGGGGATCAGCCGGTTCGCCGCGGCGACGGCATCCTGGATCGCCATCAGGATGCCGTTGCCGCCGACCGGTGAGATGACGTGCGCGGCGTCGCCGATCAACAGCAACCCGGGCCGGTGCCACCGGTCCACGCGGGAGATGTCGACCGACAGCAGCGTGGTCTGGTTGAAGTTCTCGAGCAGTTCGATCCGATCTCCCAGCCAGCCGACATGTCGATGCAGGAAGTCCTTGATCGGCTGCACACCGTCGGCACGCAACGCGCGATAGCCACCCTTCGGCAGGCTGTAGCCGACCTGCCAACTCGTCGGCGCGCCCAACAGACCGACATAGTTGCCGCTGCCGAAGTAGAGGTCGGTGTCGGCCTCCGGCGGATCATCGGGCTGCCGCGGCAGCCGGAACCAGAGCAGATCGGTGGTCGCGCCCAGTGAGCGGACCGGCAGGTCGGCGATCCGGCGCAGCCGGGAAAAGCGCCCGTCGGCGGCGATCACCAGGTCGGCCGCGAGGTCGTGCTCACCGTCGGCGGATCGATAGCGCACCCCACGCACGCGCCGGTCGGCCGGCCACCGTTCGGTCGCTTGATGATCTTCGGACCTGGCCGTCAGCAGGTCCACCACCTTGGCGTCGGTACGGAGTTCGAAGTCGTCGAACCGGCTCGCCCGCTCAGCCAGGAAGGCCAGGAAGCGCGCCTGGGGCATCAACGCGACATAGGGAAACGGCGATCGGACCTTCCCGTAGTCGGCGGTCGTCACCGTTCCGGTCGGGGTGTGGAATCGGAAGTACCGGGCGGCGACATGATCCAGCCGCAGCAGATCCTCGGCCAGGCCGAGGCTGTCCAGTAGCTCCAACGTGTACGGGTGCAGCGAGTCACCGCGGAAGTCCCGGTCGAAGTCCCGGTGCGTCTCCAGCAGCGTCACCGAAATCCTCGCGCGCGCCAGCAGGTAGGCCAGCATCACCCCACCCGGCCCGCCGCCGACGACCGCCACCCTGGTCGTCATCGCGCCCCGCACCCCATCACGCCATTTGAGCTAGATTTTCTAGTCATGCTCCCGATACTAGCCGCCGATCACGGCGATGCCATGGACGTTAGGATCGGACGGTGGCCGCAGGCGATTCCGACGACATCAGCATGGCCGTGCGACGCCTGTTGCAATCGGGCCGTCGGATGCAGTCGGCGGCAGCCCGCCGGTTAGGGCTGCGGATCACCGACGTGCAGGCTATGGACCTGGTGACAGCCTCGGGGAATCGGATCAGTCCGGTCGATCTTGCTGATCAGTTGGGGATCCGCACCGCGTCGGCCAGCGCACTGATCGACCGGATGGTCGCCGTCGGACACCTCGAACGGGGCCCGGCCAGCCGCGATGCAGCGCTCGGCCACCGTCGGCGGACCAACATCTCCGCGACCGATGCCGCACGCAGCGAGGTCCGCGACACCCTGCGCGATGTCAACGACGGTTTCCGCGACCTTGCCACGACATTGTCGCCGAGGGACGCCGCCGTGGTGCTGTCCTTCCTGGAGCGCGCCACCGAGATCCTTCAGGAGTACTCCGATGACGCAGGGGCCGCCGACCGGGGCGGAGCGACGGCACCGGACTCCGATACCGACCGGTGATCATCAGCCCTCCAGACCGGTGCTGTCGTGCGGTGCGCCGACCGGCTTGGACTCCGGTGAACCGCGCTGCCGCAGATAGATCGCGAACACCGCCATCGCCGCTACCGCGAGGAACTCCGACTGCCAGTTCTGCAACGTCCGGCTCCAGAAGTCGGCGGAGCTGACGTAGCCGAGCCAGCTGACCGGATCGGAGTACTGGCTCAACTGCTGGGCGTTGTAGGAGGCACGCCCGGCGATCGACTGCGCCAGCCAGGACAGCAGGAAGATGCTGCCCATCATGATCGACAACGACCGCGAATAGATCGCCAGTCGCCACCCACCGGCACGGGCCCAGGCCGGTGACCGGTCGGTGGCATGGGGTCCGACGAGTTGATCTTGATCCGACTCGTGGCCGCGTCGGTCCAGCTCCTTGGACTCGCTGGACCCGCGTTGCAGCAGCCAGACGGTGGCGTAGATGTAGAGCAGGAACTGCAGGAACTCCGACTGCCAGTTCTCCGCGACGTCCACGGCGAAGTCGGAGCTCAGCAGATAGTCCCTCATCGTCAGCGGCTGCAGGCCCGCTACCAGCTGCTGGTCGTTGAACTCGGCCAGCCCGGCGACGGCCTGCCCGGCCAGGGCCATGACCAGAATCGTCCCGAAGAACAGGCTGAGACCGTTCTCCCGCAGGAACCGGGTCATGTCGGCGTCCCTGCGTCGTGCCGGCATCGTCGGCTGATCGTGATCATCGTTGCAGCAGCCCGATGATGATCATGAAGACGAGTCCGGACGCGATGAAGACCAGAGTCAGCGCGAAGACGATCCGCATCTCAACTCCGCACCGCGCAGGCGTAGGGCTGGTTCGGCCTCGGCCGACATCCCGCTCCGGTGATCTTCCAACCGGAACCGAACTCGGCCAGGAACAGCGCTCCTCCGGCCCAACGGGCCTGGGCGTTGTCACCCCAGACCTCGATCTCGGCCGGCCGGGACGAGGGCAGGTCCAGGTCCGCCAGGGCCTGTCGGCACGGCCGCGAGCTGGTCAATTCCACGGCGGAACGGGCATCCTCGGACAGCATCGTGCAGGCACGGTCGAGATCGCCTGCCCGAACCGCGGCCTGGAAGCCGCCCGCGGCCGACCGGACCTGCGGTGCCGCCGCGGCCGAGCATCCGGACAGCGCGATCAGACCAACGAGCAGCGCGCCCGCGACGGTCGGGCAGGTCCTCGCGTGGATACTCGACAGCGCGGACATCTCCACTCCTCCCGGCGGCACGCGGCGCCGGCCGCGCGCCGTGCGGTACTGGCTAGCTCCCGAGTGCGTCGATTGCGGCCACCTCGTCGGCCGTCAGATCGACGGTGGCGCCGGCCGCGTTGCTGATGATCCGCTCCGGCCTGGTCGACTTCGGGATCACCACGAAGCCGTGCTTGACGTGCCAGCCGATGATCACCTGGGCACTGTTCACGCCGTGTTCGTCGGCGATCGCCAGCAACGTCGGATCATCGAGATCGGCTGCCCGGAACGGGCTGTAGCCCTCCAGCACGACCTTGCGATCGGCCAGTCCGGCGGCGATCGCTGCGTCGTAGATCGGTGGGCTCCACCTGATCTGGTTGACCGCTGGAGCGACGTCGGTGGCCTTGATCAACTCGTCGATCTGGTCCAGCGAGTAGTTGCTGACGCCGATCGCTCGGGTCAGTCCGTCCTGCTGGGCTGCGATGAACTGTTCCCAGGCCTGCGGTGTGGCCTGCTTGTTCGGCGGCCAGTGCACCAGCCAGAGGTCGACATGATCAAGACCGAGCTTGGTCAGCGACTCCTCCAGGGTCTGCCGCTCACGTCCGACGTGATCGGGCGGCATCTTGGTGGTGACGAACACCGAGTCCCGGGGCAGACCGGCCGAGGCGAGCGCCTTGCCGATCCCCGCCTCATTGGCGTAGCCGGTTGCGGTGTCGATGTGCCGGTAGCCGGCTTCCAGGGCCGCGGTGGTCGCCGCCGGCGCCTCGTCGTCGGGGATCTGCCAGGTGCCGAAGCCGAGCAGCGGCATCGACTGCCCGGAGGCCAGTTGGGTGGTGGGACGCGAATAGTCGGCTGTCATGGGACTCCTTCTTACGCCGTACGGGTCGGTTGCGCCAGGGGCGGTCGGCGATCATGATCATTGCCGAGGTTTCAGCACGACCTTGATACACCCGTCGGTCTTGTCCTGGAAGGTCTTGTACAGCTCGGGTGCCCGATCCAGCGGTGCGGTGTGGGTCGTCAGGTCCAGCACGCCGAGCGGGTCGCCCGGATCGGTCAGCAACGGCAGCAACGTGTCGGTCCAACGCCGGACGTTGGCCTGTCCCATCCGGAGCGTGATCTGCTTGTCGAACAGTTGCATCATCGGCATCGGATCGACGGCGCCGCCGTACACGCCGGAGATCGATACGGTCCCGCCGCGACGGACCAGATCGATCGCCGCGTGCAGTGAGCCGAGGGCGTCCACACCGGCCTTCTCGGTCATGGTCTGCCCGAGCCGGTCGGGAAGCAGTCCGGCGAGGTTCTGCAGCGTCCTGGCGGCCCGCGAGCCGTGCGCTTCCATGCCGACGGCGTCCAGCACGGCGTCCGGGCCGCGACCGTCGGTGCTCTCCCGGATCCGGTCGTTCACGTCGTCGGTCAGGTCGAGGGTCTCGACTCCGTGCCGTTCTGCCATCGTCCGGCGGACCTCTTCGGGCTCGATCGCGATCACCCGGTGGCCGCGATGGACGCCGATCCGGGACGCCAGCTGACCGACGGGTCCGAGTCCGTTCACCACCAGGGTGCCGCCGTCGGGCAGCTGCGCATACTCGACGCCCTGCCAGGCCGTCGGCAGGATGTCGGACAGGAACAGGTAGGTCTCGTCCGGTCCGTCCTGCGGCACCTTCATCGCGCCGTAGTCAGCGTGCGGCACCCGGAGGTATTCGGCCTGCCCGCCCGGAACCGCACCGTAGAGCGCGGAGTAGCCGAGCAGTGCCGCGCCGGTTCCGTGGTCGGTGACCTGGGTCGTCTCACATTGGGACTGCAGGCCTTGTCGGCACATCCAACACCAACCACAGGAGATGGTGAACGGGATCACGACACGGTCACCCGGACGAATCGTATCGACCGCACTGCCGACCTCACGGACCACGCCCATCGGTTCGTGGCCGAGGACGTCACCCGGTGTCATGTACGGTCCCAGGACCTCGTAGAGGTGGAGATCGGAGCCGCAGATCGCGGTCGAGGTGACCTCGATGATCGCGTCGGTCGGTTCGCTGATCGTCGGGTCGGCAACGGTGTCGATGCTGACGTCCCGTTTGCCCTGCCACGTCACTGCTCTCATCGTGCGAGCCTTCCTGTCGACTTCCCGGCACACTTCGGTCGTCCGATACCCGGCCCGGGCGTCGTCATTCACGCGAACAAGCCTTCCGCCCTGACAACGATCAATCCCACGGCGCACCCGCGTCCAGCACCGCGCGGGCCGCCAGGCCGAGCCGGCGGAGTTCGTAGACCGTTGAACTGGCGGTGTGCAGCCCCGGCGCGCCGTACGGCTCCTGCTGTACCGCCTCGTCCAGCGCACTCATCTGCTCGTCCAGCTCGGCTTCGAGGTCGACCTCACCGTCCTGATCACGCAGCGCGCGCAGGACCAGTGCGATGGTCCCGCTGATCAGTCGGGCCAGTTCGCCGCCGGCGGCGCTGCTGGCGTCGCGGCCGGTACGGTCGCCGCGGTCGTCGGACTGATGTTCGGCCAACCGCTGCCGGAAGTACTGCAGGCGCTCGGCCAACGCGCGGACCGCCCGCGCCCGCTGCAGTCGGTCATCGACGCGGCTGCGGCGGCGGCGCAGATTGGCTCTGCCGGAGTCCTCGGTGTCCCGGAGCCGGTCGCCGAGCTGCGCCAAGGCGGTTTCCAGCTCGGACCCGTCGGCCGAGCCGATGGACCCCGTTCGTTCCAGGTCGTCCTGGATCTGTTGCAGATTGTTGATGATCAACGACAACAGGCGTCGGGTCGCGGCCACCATCGGCTCGATCACCAACTGGGGCAGCAGCACGACGACGGTGGCGGCGATGCCGGCACCGAGCCCGGTCAGGCCGGTATAGGCCGACGCATAGGTCAGCGGCTTGCCGACGCCGAGGACCAAGGTCAGGACAGCAACGGTCGGCACCCAGCCGCGCATCGATCCGAGCCGCGACCAGCCGGCGATCAGCACACTGATCACGATGATGGCGGCAACGCTGAAGGCATCCGGCCTGGTCACCAGCAGCGCCAAGGAGCCGAGGCCGGCACCGATCGCCAGCGCGGCCACCGAACGCAGTAGTTCACGAAAGGTGGCCGCGACGCTGGTCGAGGTGACCACCACTGCGCCCATCGGAGCGAAGTAGGCGTACCGCCCGGGTTCACTGCCGGGCAGCAGCTGCGCGACCCACCAGGCCAGGCCGCCGGCGATCGCCGTACGGATCGCCATCCCGACTCGAGGGTGCATCCGCCAGCGACGCCGCGCGGTCCGAAGCCACGCCGGCTGGCCGCCGCTGAGCGAGTGGATCACCGATCCCATCGGTCTGGACGGATCGGTCTACCGGCGGTTGTGCCGTGGACCGATCATTTGCCCTCCTCCAACCGCAGCGCCGTCCCCAATGCGAACATCGTCGGCGCCCAGGTTGCGACGAAGATCCCCCACCGGTCGGCCTGTGCCTTGTCGCTGCCCTTCCGCGCTCGGCTGGTCAGGTAGCTGATGTAGGTCAGCCCGACCGAGGCGATGCCGGCGATGTAGGCGTAGTCGCTGCGGACACCGAGGTCGTGCATCTTCTTGATCATCTTCAGGTTTCCTCTCGTCGATACGTGCGCTGACCGTTCTGTACCCCGTCCGACGGGAGTTACGCCGTCGGACGTCGCAGCACGGGCTCGCGACGACGATCGGTGTGACGCACCGACGGCGGGGTACCGGCCACCGCAGCGAGAGATGGCGCGAACGAACGAGGGGTGGACCGATGCGGATCGCCAGCCTGAACACCTGGGGAATGCGCGGCGACTGGCAGCGTCGGCTGCCGAGGATGAGGGCGGGTTTCAGCGCGCTGGCCGCTGACATCGTGCTGCTCCAGGAGACGGTGCTGACCGAGCAGGTCGACCAGGCCCGCGAGATCCTCGGGGACGGCTTTCAGATCGCCCAGCAGAGCGACCGGGAGCGCGGTCGCGCCGGTGTCCCCGCCGGACAAGGGATCAGCACGGCCAGCCGGTGGCCACTGGGGCGGATCGTCGAGGTCGATCTCCATCTGACCGAACGGACCGACGATTTCGCCTGCGGTTGCCTGATCACCGAGATCCTGGCTCCGGAACCGATCGGCCGGGTCTGGGTTGCCCATCACTTCCCCGACTATCAACTTGATCATGAACGCGAGCGTCGATTGCAGGCGGCAGCGGTCGGCCGGGAACTCGAACGACTTGTCACCCAGGCGCCCGGCCATGTGGTCGTCGGCGGCGACCTCGACGCCGACCCGGCAGCTGACAGCATCCGATTCTGGACCGGCCGGCACGTGATCGACGACGTCAGTGTCTGCTACCGCAGTGTGTGGGAAGCCCGGCACAGCGACCGGCCACCTGCCGAGACCTACAGCCCCGCCAATCCGCTACAGACCACCGCGGTGGACTGGCCGTTCCGGACCATCGATCACGTCTTCGTCCGGTGCGGCGAGCACGGTCCGACGATGCTTGTCGACGGCTGCATGCGGATCTTCGACCACGGCTCCGACATCGTCAGTGACCACTTCGGAGTCCTGGTCGACCTCCGCCCCGACCGTCGCGAGCACGGCGACTGAGTCAATTGATCGGTCGGACGGCGCAGTCGGTCCGGTTGAGCGCAGCGGTGTCCAAAGATCCCGCAAGCCGGTCTGGTCGGGGTTCGATCCGGCTACCCTGGACCCGGTGGAAGCCACGACGGAATCTGAGAGGGGTGTCCGATGCTGGGAGAGGACAACCCGGAGTTGAAATATGCCACCGAGTTCGCGCGACTCGCCGAGCAGCTCCATCAGGAACCGCGCGAGCAACCGACCCTGGAACGAATCGCCGGTCTGGCGGTCGAGACGATCGACGCCTGCGACTATTGCGGGATCTCCCTGCGAGACCGCGACGGCAGGATCACCACCCCGGCCAGCACGTCCCCGATCTCCTCGCGAGCCGATGCCCTGCAGTACGAACTGGCCGAGGGCCCGTGCGTGGACGCCATCTGGCAGGCCGACACGTACCTGATCGACTCCCTCCGGACCGAGTCGCGTTGGCCGCGCTGGACACCGCGCGCTGCCGAATTGGGCATCGGATCGATTCTCAGCGTGCGACTCAGTGGCCCGAACGAGCAGGCGGTCGCGGCGCTCAATCTCTATTCCGTCGAAGCACATGTCTTCGACCACACCGACGTGGCGATCGCCAGCATCTACGCCCGGCACGCCAGCCGAGCGCTCGCCGATGCGCGCACCCGGGAAGGTCTTGAAACGGCCCTGGAATCCCGGCAGATGATCGGGGTCGCACAGGGCATCCTCGTCCAACGGTTCGGTCTCAACCTCGATCAGTCTTTCGAACTGCTTCGCCGCTACTCACGCGATTACAACATCAAACTGCGGGTGCTCGCGGAGAATCTTGTAAGAAACAAGGGGATTCGCGACGATCTGGACGTCGCTGATGCGGTCGCGCGCTCGTTCGACCTCGCGGTCGACCAGCCGCGGGAAAGCTGATCCGGGCCCACCAGCGGCGGACCCGGAACGGCCGGCTCAGATCAGCTGCAGAATGACGATCACCAAAACGATGATCACGAGTACGCCGATGATGGTCCCGATGATTCCTCTGTTCATGATCGGGGTGGTACCCGCCAACGGCCGGACTATTCATGCTTGCGTCGCCTCGTTCCGGAGCGCCCGCTGCGGATCCGCAGTGGGACGGCCAGCCAGAGCACGGCGGTGCCGATGAAGAGCCCGGCGGCCACCGGCAGCCCCACCGACTCACCGAGCACGACGTCGAAGATCATCAGGACCGTTCCGGCGAACAGTACGGCACTGGCGATCATGCAGATGATCAAGATCAGGTTGCCGATCCTGACCACCTCCGACATCCGATGTTGGCGGAACAGCACCCGGTGTGCACTGACCGGAGCCAGCGCCAGGATCGAGATTCCGGCTGCCAGCAGCACCAGTGCGAGATAGATCGCTTCTTCGTTGTCGGTGAGCATGCTGAACCGCTGTTGGAACGGCAACGTCATCAAGAAGCCGGCAAGGAGCTGGGTGCCGGTCTGGGTGATCCGGAGTTCCTGCTGGATGTCACGCCAGTTACGGTCGTAACGTTCGGTATCGGTTTCGTGGCGGCCGGAATCGGTTTCGTGGCGGCCGGAATCGGAGCCGCCTGGATCGGATGGGGTCACCGGTCCACTCCCCTCGTTCGTCGACCGCTGCGCCTTCCGCCAACGCTGGAACAGGACTACTGTTGAACCGTCCTCCAACAAAGCGGGACGGCTATAGCACCAGCGGATGGCCAACGGCGGCTGTCCAGCAAGGAACATATCGTGTCCACTGTCAGTCACGAAGAGTTCGTTGATCAACTTCGCGCTGTGCTGCGCAACAGTTCGTCGGACGACCCGCAGCCAACCCTCGCCCGCATCGCCTCCTTCACTCGGCGCGCCGTCGGTGCCGACGCCGCCGGTTTCAGCGTGCTCGCCCCCGACGGCCGACTGCTCACCGTCGGCGAGAGCGACCGGTTGGTGATCACCACCGACGCGATGCAGGATCAACTGCGCGAAGGTCCTGGGATCGACCTGACCTCGGCGACCTGCTCCGGGACGACGGACTCCCGCGATCTCCTCACCGAACGTCGCTGGCCCCGCTGGGCCCCGCTCGCCGCGCATCTCGGCTTTCGCAGCCTACTGTCTGTCATCGTGCCAGCCGGCGACCTCGGACAGTCGGCACTGTTCACCGTCTACGGCAAACAGGTCCGGCAATTCGTCGGCACCGACGTCACGACGATCCGGTTGGTCGCCGCACCTGCCCGCGCAGCGTTGGGCTCGGTGCAGCGGGAGAGCCGACCGACGGGCCTGCCGACCTGACGACCCGGCAGACCTGACGACGTTGGCTGGCGAGCCTGCCGATGGAGGCAGCGGGTCACCCGGACGGCATCGGGTAATGATTCGGCACACAACGTCACCACGGCGTGCCATCCGGCTCCAGGAGCAAACGTGCAGCCCACCACCAGCCATCACATCGGCCCCGGCATTCTGGGAGTCTGTGGTGCACTTCCCGATCATCGATACCCGCAGGCCCGGCTGACCGAAGCGTTCGCCGAGTTCGCCGGTCTCGACGGACCGCGGCGCCGATTGTTGGAACGGGTGCACGGCCATGCCGGCGTGCACTTTCGACACCTGGCGCTGCCGGTCGAACAATACGCCGAACTGGGCGACTTCGGCGATGCCAACGACGCGTTCATCACGACCGCCTGCGACCTCGGCCAGGCGGCCGTCGGTGAGGTTCTCGAGGTGGCGTCGGTTCCGCCGGACGAGGTGGACATGATCATCACAGCATCGACCACCGGCTTGGCCGTGCCGTCGATCGACGCCCGGATCGCGCCGGGGCTCGGTCTGCGTCCGGACGTGAAACGAGTGCCGATCGTCGGGTTGGGCTGTGCGGCCGGTGCAGCCGGGATCGCCCGCGCCGCCGACTATCTCGCCGGCCATCCCGACCAGATCGTCGTCCTGGTGACGGTCGAACTGTGCACCCTGACCCTGCAACGTGACGACCGGTCCACCGCCAATCTGATCGCCAGCGGACTCTTCGGCGACGGAGCGGCCGCCGTCGTGCTCGCCGGCCGGGATCGCGTGATGTCCGCCGATCGGCCGTCGCGGTCCCCCGAGGTGGTGGCCACCCGCAGTCGGCTCTATCCGGAATCGTTGCGAGTGATGGGCTGGGATGTCGGCCCGACGGGTCTGCAGATCGTGTTGGGCGCGGAGATCCCCGAGTTGGTGCATTCCGAGCTGGCCAAGGACATCGACGTCTTTCTGGCCGATCAGGACCTGTCCCGGGCCGACATCGACTGGTGGGTCTGCCACCCCGGCGGCCCGAAGGTCCTCGAGGCCGTTCAGGACACGCTCGACCTGCGGGACGGTGAGCTGCAGCTCACCTGGGACTCGCTGGCCGAGATCGGCAACTTGTCCTCGGCATCGGTGCTGCACGTGTTGGATGACACGCTGCGTACCCGGCCACCCCAGCCGGGTGCGTACGGGCTGATGCTCGCGCTGGGTCCCGGTTTCTCCCTCGAACTGGTGCTGTTGCGTGGCTAGCGCTTCCGCGGTGTGGTTCACCCTCCTGACTCTGCTGATCGGTGCTGAGCGGATCGCCGAACTGGTCGTGGCCGGTCGCAATCGACGCTGGTCCCTTGCCCGCGGTGGCGTGGAATCCGGGAGTCGGCACTACCCCGTCGTCGTGGCGTTGCAGGTCGGCCTGCTGGTCGGCGGACCGGTCGAGGTCTGGCTCCGTCGGCCGCCGGTTCTGCTCCCGTTTGCTCTGGTGATGTTCATCCTGGTGCTGGCGGCGCAGGCCCTGCGATGGTGGTGTATCGGCACGCTGGGCCGACAGTGGAACACCCGGATCATCGTGGTGCCGGGCCTCGGCCTGGTGCGACGCGGACCGTATCGATGGCTGCGACACCCGAACTATGTCGCCGTCGTCGTCGAAGGCATCGCACTTCCGCTGACCGGGGCGGCCCGGATCACCGCGATCGCTTTCACACTGACGAATCTCGGCTTTCTCTGGGTACGGATCAGGGCCGAGCAGCGCGCCCTGGCCATGGCCGGGACGGCGTCGGCGGCGCGTTCGGATTGAGCCGCGCCCCGGGTTAGGACGCCGACCGCTGGGGTACCAGGACGCCATGGCACGTTTCGGATACACGCTGATGACCGAACAGAGTGGGCCGGTCGCACTCGTCGACTACGCCCGGTCGGCGGAACGGGTCGGCTTCGACTTCGCCCTGTGCAGCGATCACCACAGCCCGTGGCTGGCCTCACAGGGACATGCACCGTATGCGTGGACAGTGCTCGGGGCCGCTGCCCAGGCGACCGAGGCGATCGAGTTGATCACCTTCGTCACCTGCCCGACCCGTCGTTATCACCCGGTCGTCGTCGCCCAGAAGGCTGCGACGATACAGCTCCTCAGTGGCGGCCGGTTCATCCTCGGCCTCGGTTCCGGTGAGAACCTCAACGAGCACGTCATCGGCGAGGGGTGGCCGACCGTCGATGTGCGTCAGCAGATGCTGCTCGAAGCCATGGAGATCATCCGGGAGCTGTTCGGTGGAAAGACCGTGACCACTCGGAAGTCGCACTTCTCCGTGGCTCAAGCAAAGCTGTGGGACTGTCCTGCGGAATCGGTGCCGATCGGCGTGGCGGTCTCCGGACGTCGGTCGATCGAACGGTTTGCCCCGCTTGCCGACCATCTGATCACCACCGAGCCGGACCCCGACATCCTGCGACAGTGGCACGCCAACAGGCCGGACAGTGATCGGGCCAGCCGATCGTTCATCCAACTCCCGATCTGTTGGGCGGCGGACCAACAGTCAGCGATCGAGACAGTGCATGATCAGTTCCGTTGGTCGATCGGCAGCTGGTCGGTGAACGCCGAACTTCCCACCGCGCACGCTTTCGCCGCCGCTACCGACACCGTACGCCCAGAGGACGTCGCCGCAGCGATCCCGTGCGGACCCGATCTTGATCAGCTCGCTGCTGCCTGCGAACCGGCGATCGACGCCGGCTTCACCGACATCGGGTTGGTCCAGGTCGGCGATGCTGGTCAGCAGGATTTCCTTGATCAAGCCGCCGGGCCGCTGCTGGATCGACTGCGTCGGCGGACGAACCGTCGAGTTTCCTGAACCGAGCAAAGAGGAGCAGCGACGATGGAGGATCAGGATCGGCGACCGATCGCTCTGGTGGCAGGCGGATCGCGAGGTCTCGGTCTGGCGATCGCCCGCGAACTCGACCGAGCGGGTCAGCGTGTGGTGATCACCGCCAGGACTGCCGATGATCTCCGGCGTGCCCGCGACCAGCTGGCCGCCGACGGCGGGTCCGTGATCACCCGGGTGCACGACGTCAGGGATGCGGCCGGTGCTCGCGATCTGGTGGCCGAGATCGAGTCCGAGCACGGGGCGGTCGAGACGCTGATCTGCGTCGCCGGCGTTCTGAAGGTCGGTCCGCTCCCCGACCGGGCCGAAGACTACGACGAACCGATCGACACCATGCTGCGCGGTCCGATCAATCTGGTCCATGCCGTCCTACCACGAATGCGACAGCGCGGAGCCGGTCGGATCGGGATCGTGACGTCGATCGCTGCCGTCGTCCCGACTCCCCATCTCGTCCCATACACCGCGGCCAAGTACGGAGCCATCGGGTTCGCGCAGGGACTCACCGAGGAACTGCGCGGCGAACCGATCTCGGTGACCACGATCGTCCCTGGACTGATGAGAACCGGCGGCCACTGGCATGCCGCGTACGACGGTCGGCCGGAGCAGGAGTATCGGTGGTTCGCGTTGCTCTCCTCGTTACCGATCGTCTCGATCGCGGCGGACCGGGCGGCCGCGATCATCGTCCGTGCCGTGCTGACCGGGCGTTCCAAGATCATTTTCACACCGTTGGCCAGGGCCGGCGCGATGGCGTACCGGATCAGCCCGCGAGCCACGGTGGCCCTGCTCGGAGCGGCGAGCCGATTGCTTCCGGGGCCCGGCGACGACCACGCCCCCGGCTATCTCGCCGCCGATGCCATCGACTCATCGCTCTACGACCGGGCCACCGTGCTCGGTCGTCGGGCGATCGAACGCCTCAATCAGCTGGGGGCTCACGCGTCCGGGATGCAGACCGGAGAAAGGGTAAGGAAGGAACATGACTGAACAGAATCTGAAGTACACCGTCCCCGGAATGAGTGTCGGCGACGCCCGACAGGTGATCGATCTGCTCCAGAGCCGGCTCAACTGCTACAGCGACCTGCAGTTGACCCTCAAGCACGTGCACTGGAATGTGGTCGGACCGCATTTCATCGCCGTGCACGAGATGATCGACCCGCACGTGGACGAGGTGCGTGCCATGGCGGACGAGACGGCCGAGCGGATCGCAACCTTCGGCGGATCGCCGCAGGGAACGCCGGGTGCTCTGGTCGCTGCCCGCACCTGGCAGGACTACAGCGTCGGCCGAGCGAGCACCCAGGAGCATCTGGCGGCATTGGACATCGTGTACCGCGGGGTCATCGCCGACACCAGAACGGCGATCACCGATCTGGAGCAGCTCGACCCGGTGACGCAGGACGTGCTCATCGATCACGCGCAGAAGTTGGAACTCTTCCACTGGTTCGTCCGCGCCCATCTTGAGGACACGACCGGCGGTCTGGTCACCGCCGATGCAACCGAAGAAGTCGAGGCGGCGGAGGCTGTTGATCAAGCTGCCGATCGGGCACGCGCCGGCTCCTGAGCGCGTCGACTTCACCTGTCATGTCGAGGATCCTGAGCCACTGTCGGCCGACGTGACCACCCGGCGGTGGCCACACCCCGACACCGGGCCCAGGATCCTCCGACGTGCTCGGGATCCCTACCGTCAGGCACGAGCGGGCTGCTGCGGCACCACGTTGACCCGACGCTGCATCGACCGCGCCACCGGAGATGTACCGGCTCGACCGGCGACGTCGGCCCGTAGCCGCCTGGTGATCTTCTGCAGCCGACGGGACACCGACATCTGACTGATGTTCAGCTCATCGGCGATCGAGGACTGGGTCCGGCCCTGGGCGAAACGCAGCCGGAGCAGCCGTCGTTCGTCGTTCGACAGCCGGGTGCAGGCGTCATCGACCCGCCGCATCAGATCCGATCGCTCCATCGAATCGTCCACTTCGTCGAAACCGGCGTCTGTGGCACCCAGCGTTCCGGAAGCTGCGGCCAGTCCGTCGCTGGTGTCCAGAGACGCCGAGTGGAAGGCGTTGCTCCGGATCGCCTCCAGAACATCGGCCCGATCGGCCCCGATCCAGTCGGCCACTTCGGCGGCGGTGGGCGTACTCCCCTTGTCCTGTGCGAGATCGACCATGGCGCTGGCGACCTCGCTGTGCAACTCCTGCAGCCGACGCGGCGGACGCACCGTCCAGCAGTGGTCGCGGAAGTGCCGCTTGATCTCACCGGAGATGGTGGGGACCGCGAAGGAGAGGAACGCACCGTTGGCCGGGTCGTAACGAAGGACCGCGTTCACCAGGCCGAGTCTCGCCACCTGGATCAGATCCTCCAGGTTCTCCCCACGCGACCGGTAGCGGCGGGCCAGTGAGTCGGCGATCGGAAGGTTGATCTTGACCACCAGATCCCGGCACCGTTGTCGCTCCGCCGCGGTCAGTCGATCATCGCGGGCTGAGGTGAGAAGCTCGATGGTTCGTTGTTCTCGTCGCGCGTTCTCACTCTCACTGCGCTGAACATGTCGATTCCCACGCTTCGTGGTGCCCGGGCCCTGTCGGGAGGAGTCAGCCTGACCGGCTGCGTGCGTGGGTTCGTTGGCTACTGCTGCTGCATTCATGGTTCTCAAGTCCCCTCACGGGTCGAGAACGACACGTGGCTGTTTGCTCAACCACGTCTTTCCACCAAACCATGACCAGCACCGTTTGGCAACCCCGCTGCACGGGCCATTCTCGGCCGTCGAGGCCCGACGGCCACGAGGGCGTTCGACGGTTGCTCCGGGCTGGAACTTCACACCTCGGGAGGATGTCCGACGGGATTAACCCACAGCGTGAATCTGGTGGCTGCTGTTTCTGGTGGTGGAGCGGTGCCCATGCCGGACCGGTCGCCGACTGGCTCGCCCATTGCCATATCACCGTCGAACCGGTGATCGATCTTGCCGTGGATATGACGCCCGTGGATGCCTTTGAGATTCCGCCGGCGATGCGGGAGCGGATGTTCCTGGATACCCGGCAGCAGCCTGGAATCATCGGCCCGATGCGCTTGACGCGGGTGACGCCGAGGCCGGATTGCAGGATTCCTAAGCGATGTGGACAGATATGGTGGCGACGTCGGAACTTGCGGGATCGATCCGACCGATCGCGGCGATGGCATGCTTGGCGACCCGCAGGTGTTGATCAAACCCCGGGAGGCGTCCGGTCGCGCTGTCGCCGGCCAGCAGAACGAGCTGCGCCTCATCCAGGGATCATGATCATTCGGATGTGACGTCGGGCTGTGGCTCAGCCGGACGGTGTGGGCGCGGCCAATTGCCAAATGTGTTGGGCGAATTGTCCACGACCGAGGTCGTAGCTGCCGGTCGCGTTGACCAGAAACACTCTGCCGTCCGGCGCCCGGAACAAGAACGTCCCGGGCTCGGCTCGTCGCCTCTTCCACAGTCCGTGAGTGATCACATTGTGTTCCCGGCGACCGTTCGGGCCGAGGTTGTCTTCGCGGGTCTGGGCCGGGAGGCCCTCGATGAACGGGATGTTGTGGTCAAGATCAAGATGCCGGCCGACCGAGCCGGAGAGGGGGAACATGCTGCCCGGATACTTCAGGAACAGGCGTTCCCGCATCGCCCGCGGAATCTCATACGAATCCACCGGTGTCAGGTCCACCGACAGATCGATGACGGGTTTGACGGTGAGGTTGCAGCCTTGGAGCCAGTCGGCGACCAGGGTGGAGATCGTCGGGCCGATGTCTTCGACCCGAGTGACACCGAGCCCGGACTGCAAGGTCTCCTGCGCGATGTGGACACACAAGGTCGCGTCGGGCCGGAACTTCGCCGGGTCGATCTGGCCGATCGCAGCGATCGCGAGCTCGGCGAGCCGTCGATCCTGATCAACACGCGGGAACCGGGACGGCGAGTCCTCCTGATCAACGGTGTCGTTGGCTGGGTCGGGTGGCAGCTGATCATCGTGATCTTCATGCTGGCCGATGGTCGGCTGAGGTGATTCCGAATCCGCGGCGGCAGAATCGTTGTCGGCAGAGCCCGCGGCGGCAACACCGTCATCTGCACCATCCCGCCCGCTCGCAGCGCCGCCCATCGGCCGCGGGAGCAAAGAATCGTCGTCGGGATCCGGATCGAACAGGGTCGGCTCGGTGTCTTCGGCGATCATCCGGACCGCATCCAGCGGGTTGGCCAGCACATCGACCGCGGCGGCCATCCGCTCGTCCTTGCTGCCGGGATGGCCGCGGCGGGCCAGGATGTCGGCGATCCGGGTCACCTGAGCGTAGAACCGGATCACTGCCGGGGTCTTGGCCTTGATGAACATCCCCTTGTTCCCATGGTCGTTGCTCTGATTGATCCAGACGCCGACCTCCTCCGCAGCCTGCTCGGCGAGCTTGGCGATGTTGACCGCATCGACGCCGATGATGATCGCTTCGAGTTGGCTCAGTAGTCGGCCGTAGCTGAACCGGCCGACCAGGTCGGCGATCGACCGGTCGACCTCCCGGGCTTGTTCCAGGGTGAGGTGTCGGGTCTGCCGGGCGATGGTCTGACCGTCCGGTCCATCGATCTCGTAGCGACACAACCGCGCCCAGACACGCGGCAGCCGGTGGCGGAGGTCGAGAGCATCGGCGATCATCCGCTCCGCGGTGCCGGTGGACTTGTGCAGCTGGGCGGCCAGGTCGGTGACACAGAACCGGGTGACCTCGGGAGTGCCGTCACCGCCGGGCCGGATCGGCCGGTCACCACCGGGAATGGCCAACTGGTGCGGTGCGATGCCGTCGGCGGCGAACCGGTCGGCCCAACTGGCGATGCTGATCAGCCGGGAGTTGAGTCCGACGCGGACCAGCCAGTCCGACGCGGTCACCTGGTCCGCGAGTTGATCGGTGGTCAGGCACGTCGGATCGACACCCACCCCCGTGAGGGCGGTGCGCATCAACCCGCTGCCATCGATCATGTGACCAACACTATGGCGAGGGCCTGACACTTTACGCCCGTGCGAATCCCAAGCAGACAACGAATATCCACAGATTTGCTGGAGCCGTCATCGGGCGGGTCGACGGCCCTTCGACCAGCTCAGGGACCCCCGATAGAAATCACAGCCCTTCGACAAGCTCGGCGATCACAGCCGTTGTGGCTGTCAACCGGGCGCGATCGGTGGCGCATCGTCCCTGTGCGAGCTGATCAGTCGATCAACCAGGGACCGATAACGATCGCCATCGCCGACCGGCCAGGAGTGCGGTGCGTCCGGCATGATCATCAGCCGGCCACCGCACCCGACGGCAAGGTCAGCGGCGAACGGCAGCGGGCTGATCCGGTCGGTGTCGCCGTGCACGATCGTGAACGGCACCGACACATTCGGCAACTCGTCCTCCAATCGCACATCGATGGCTGACCGCAGACCCCGTTCGATGCCGAACAGCCCTGCGCGCAACCAATCCTGGGACTGGACCCCAAGCCGCGGGGAGTGGCGATGTCCTTCGCCGCCGAGCCAGGCGGCGAGTGCCGTCCGCAGGCTGCGCCGGGCAGGATCCAGCGTCGGGCTGATCAACAACAGCTGTCGGACATCCATCTCGCCGGCGGCAAGCACCGCAGCCTGGGTGCCGATCGAGCAACCGACCAGCAGGTCGACCGGGTCACGGCTCTGCCGGGCGAACCGGCGCGCGTACCGCCGGAGATCCGTGCCGGTCGACCGCCATCCCAAGGGTTGCAGGAGTTCGACCTGGTGGCCGTCCTTGCACAGCGCCTCCACGGAGGGTTCGAGGTAGCGGCGGACGGCGAGCCCGGGAATCATGATCACGCGAGCCATCGGTTGTCCCCCGCCCGCGTCGATGCGGCGTCCGACGGGGCCGCTGTGCTGTCGGGTACGTCGGCGACCAGCGGGTGCCCGTCCTCGCCGGGTGTCTTCCGCAGCGCACGTGCTGCGGCCCAGACGTCCACGGGAAGCCACGGCTGTCCAGCGGCGGGCAGGGCGTCCAGTGCCGCCCCGTAGCGAGCCATCGAGCCGATGTCGTGCGGCCAGTCCTGTGCACGCACCGCAAGCAGTTCCGCCGCTGCGCCGTGTCGCTCGATCGTGCTGACGAAATCCTCGGGCATGGCGACGCCGGGTGACCGGACACCGTGTTGGAATCCGAGGACGTACACCGAGCGGTAGCGGGACGACCGCTGCAGATGCCGATCAAGGGAATCCAGCGCGTCCCTTACTGGAAAGTAGGTCCAGAACGGCACCAAGGCGTGATTCAGCACCCGCCAGGGGTCACCGAGGATGAATGAGGGAACGATCAGTTCATCAGCCGGCTCACCTCGTGTTCGCATCCAGTCCCGCAGCACCGCGGCGACCGGATGAGCCGCTTGCTGCGGGCCCCGATAGCGGATCAGGATCACCGGATGACCATGAGCGGCACACCAGTCGCGGATCGAGGCGATGTAGTCCGGGTCGGCACCCCACTCAGCCTCCGGAGCTTCGGCATCGGCCGTCGGCGCGTGTGGACCGGACAGATGATCTTGTGCCGACAGACCGCCGAGCCCGCCGGTCTGGAACCAGTGCCGTTCCGCCACCCGCGTCACCGGCCAGCGGATTTGATCATCGACCAGGAGGACCGGCGCACCGGGCAGCAGTTGATCATCGAGAAAGCGAGCGAAGGCGTCCGGCAACCGCCGCCATTTCACCCGGAAGTAGGCCATCCGCGCCGTCATCAACCGGTCCTGTGCCGCGTCATGCATCTGGTGCAGTGTGACGTCGGGATTGCCGCCGAGCAGCTCCGGCCCCCATCTCCGACCGAACTCCAGCGCCTGGTCGGGGCGTTCGGGATCGCCCAGCCGATGCACCGGGACCAGCACCGTCTGCGGTAGCCACGGCACCTGCATCGCAGCGGCAAGCTGGGTGAGCGCGCCGTTACTGGACCCGATGAACGCCGCCGGGTAGCGACGCCTCGGATATCCGTCGGCGAAACTGGCTGCCACGGCGCCGAGGTCGACGTCGGACAGCTGCTCGGGTCGGATGCCTTCCGCCCCACCGACACGTCGATAGATCTCCCGCAGGATCGGCCACGGCAGCCGAGTGGCGACTCGGACCAATCGACCGACCGCCTCCGGATTTCCCAGGTTGGAGAACGGCGTTCCGCGCAGCGCTGCCGCCGTCGATGCGTGCAGCACCGACGCCGAGTCGAAGGAGGCCACGACTTGCTGCGGCGACAGACTCATGGTCGAAACGTACCTCCCTCGGGTGACGCGGCTGTCGTTCGACGGCGGCGGCCCGACGGGCAGTTTGCTCAACCCGCCGAGCCTGAGCCACCGCCGCGGCCCGGGTTGCTGCAGCGGCCTGCCGATGCCTTACCCAGACGCTCGTCAAGAAACGCTTGTCGCCGCTTGATCGACGGGGCTGTGACCGGAATGCGGGTAACAATCGAGAGGACCGTCGTTCGGACAGGGAGGAGATGGCGATGCGGGCGATCTGGAGCGGGAGTATCGCATTCGGACTGGTGACGATCGGCATCCGGGTGTTCAGTGCCACCGAGGACCACAACATCACGCTGCATCAGATCCATGACGCCGATGGCGGACGGATCCGGTATCAGCGGCGGTGCGAGGTGTGCGGTCGCGAGGTGAAGTACGAGCATGTCGACCGGGCCTATGCCGATCGGGACCAGACGGTGGTGATCACCGAGGACGAACTGGAGTCGCTGCCGACCGAACGCAACCGTGAGGTCTCCGTCCTCGAGTTCGTGCCCAATGATCAGATCGACCCGGTGATGTTGTCCCGCAGCTACTACCTGGCGCCCGACGAACGCGCCGTCAAGGCCTACCACCTGCTGCGCCGTACGCTGGACGACACCGATCGCACGGCGGTCGTCCGGTTTACGCTCCGCAACAAGACCCGGCTCGGGGTGTTGCGGACCCGGGACAAGGTGCTGGTGCTCCAGGCGCTTCGCTGGGACGACGAGATCCGCACGCCGGACTTCCCCGAGCTCGACCAGAGCCCGCGACTGTCCAAGGCCGAACGCGACAGCGCCGCCACCCTGGTCGAGAGCCTGAGCAGCGATTTCACTCCCGAGCGGTTCACCGACGAATACGCCGAAGAGCTGAAACAGCTGGTCGAAGCCAAGCTGGAGAAGGGTGACTCGATGGACACCGAGGAGACCTTCGGCGAGCAGCCGGAGGGTGAGGACGAGGGTGACGACGGCAAGGTTGTCGATCTCACCGAGGCACTCCGCCGAAGCGTCGAGCGATCCGGCTCAGGCAAATCCACGGCACAGAAGTCAGGGGCGAAGGAGACAGCGTCGAAGAAGACGCGGGCAAAGAAGACGACAGCAGCCAAGAAGACCGGTGCAAAGAAGGCGGCGACGAAGAAGGCCGGCTCCAAGGGCGGCAAGTCCACGACGACCGGGTCCGGGCGCTCCACGTCGACGCCACGTCAGCGGGCAGGCTGACGCACCCCACACCGTTTCATCGCGGCCGGGCTGGGAACTGTTCGGGTATGGATCTCGGACTGGCCGGACGAACGGCCCTGATCACCGGCGCCGATTCCGGCATCGGCTGGCACGCCGCACAGTTGCTGCTGGCCGAGGGCGCCATGGTGGTGATCAGTGACCATGACCAGACGATCTTGGACCGCGCAGCCGCCGCTCTGGACGTTGACGACAACCGGCTCCATGCCGTCGCCGCCGACGTCACCGATCGGGCCTCGGTGGGCCGACTGCGCGAACAGGTCCGTCGCATCGGACGGATCGACATCTTGATCAATTCCGCCGGTATCACGGGCGCAACCGGCGCCTTCGAGTCGATCGACGACGACGGCTGGGCGGAAACCCTATCGGTCGATCTGATGGGGCCAGTGCGCGTCACACGTGCCTTCCTGGACGACTTGCGCAGCTCGGCGAACGGTCGTCTGATCTTCCTGACCTCGGAGAACGCCGTCCAGCCCTATCCCGAAGAGATTCCCTACGACGCCGCCAAGGCCGCGCTGCTGGCGACGGCCAAGGCATTGTCCAAGGCGTACGGCTCCGAGGGGCTGCTGGTCAACTGTGTTTCGCCGGCCTTCATCGCGACCCCGATGACGGACGCGATGATGGACCAACGAGCAGCTGAACTCGGGGTCACCACTGACGAGGCGATTGCCGGGTTCCTGCAGGAGATGCGCCCCGGGATTGCCCTGCGACGCCGCGGCCGTCCCGAAGAGGTGGCGGCCGTGATCGCCTTCCTGTGCTCGGATCGGGCGAGTTTCGTGAACGGATCCAACTACCGGGTCGACGCAGGCTCGGTGGCGACGATCAACTGACCCTCAAAGGACCAGTATGAACATGCCAACCACGCTGACCAGGCCCAAGGATTCCTACGACTACCTGATCGTCGGCGGCGGGATGGTCGCCGACAGCGCGGCCAAGGCCATCCAACAGGTCGATCCCAACGGCGCCATCGGCATCGTCGGATCCGACCCGGATGAACCGGTGACCAGACCGGCCCTGACCAAGAAGCTGTGGACCGATCCCGAGTTCACCGTCGACCAGGTCTGGCTGAAGACGGTCGAGCAGACCGGCGCCGACCTGGTCTGCGGCGTGCAGGTCGACGCGATCGATCGCGCCGCGCATCAGATCGAGGCAGCTGGCCGGGCCATCGGCTATCGCCGGCTGCTGCTGGCCACCGGTGGCGAGCCGAAACGACTCGACCTGCCCGACGACGATCGGATCCTCACCTTCCGAACCTTCGCCGACTACCAACGGCTCCGCCGATTGGCCGGCAACCGGCATCGCATCGCCGTGGTCGGCGGCGGCTACATCGGCAGCGAACTGGCAGCGGCCCTGGTCGCCAACGACACCGAGGTCGAGTTCATCCACCCGCAGAAGTTGATCTACGAGGACTCGTTCCCCAGTCATCTCGCCCGGCAGCTGACCGATCTCTACCAGCAGAAGGGAGTCAGCCTTCGGTCCGGCACCATGATCACCGGTGGCAGCGCCGGTCCGGCCGGCATCCAGCTGACGACCGACGCCGGTGATCAGATCGATGCCGATGCCGCCGTGATCGGTGTCGGCATCACACCGAACACCGAACTGGCCGAACAGGCCGGTTTGAGCGTCGACGACGGCGTGGTCGTCGACTCCTACCTGACCACCAGCGATCCCGCGATCCTGGCCGCCGGCGATGTCGCGCGGTACCCGGACCGGCTGCTCGGCCGGCAGCGGGTCGAGCATGTCGACAACGCCGAACAGATGGGCCGGCAGGCGGGGCGGAACCTCGCGGGAGCCGGCGAGCCGTACACCTATACCCCGTACTTCTATTCGGTGTTGTTCGGCAACCGGTACGAAGCCATCGGCACCCTCGATCCGTCGGCGGAGCTCGTCGAGAACTGGTCCGATGATCATCAGCAGGGTGTCGTGTACTACCGGGACGGGCGGAGCGGAGTCGTACAGGGCGTTCTGCTGTGGAATGTCGACGGCCGGACCGACGACGCACGTTCGGTGATCGCGCGCTCGAGCTCCGGCGACCTCGCCCCCGATGATCTCACCACCGCGATTTCCACCCACTGATCAAGGAAGCCGGATGCCGGATACCGCCACTGAGTTCCGTCAGATGCGTCGCTACCGCGCGGCAGCGGACTATCTCGCCGCTGCCCAGATCTATCTGCGCGACAACGTCCTGCTGACCGAGCCGTTGCGACCCGAGCATCTGAAGCCGCGGCTGCTCGGCCATTGGGGAACGTGTCCCGGAATCACCATGATCTATGCCGGACTCAACCGACTGATCCGACAGCAGCACGTGTCGATCATGCTGGTCACCGGCCCGGGCCACGGCGCCCCGGCAATCCACGCGAACCTGTGGCTGGAGGAATCCCATGCCGAACGAGACCCTGTGTTGGCGCGGACCGGCGGCGGCCTGGCCGAACTCGTCCGCCGATTCTCCTGGCCGGACGGCTTTCCTAGCCATCTGTCCCCGGAAGTTCCCGGTGTCATCCATGAAGGCGGCGAACTGGGTTACGCACTCGCGACCGCCTTCGGCGCGGCCGCCGACGCGCCGGACCGGATCGTCGCCTGCATTGTCGGCGACGGCGAAGCAGAGACCGGACCGACAGCAGCCGCCTGGCAGCTGAACAGCTACGCCGATCCGGCCACCGGCGGCGTCGTGCTGCCGATCCTGCATCTGAACGGATACAAGATCGCCTCCCCCACCCGGTCCGCCCTGATGTCGGACTCCGAACTGACCGACCTCTACCGCGGCTACGGATGGTCTCCGCTGATCGTCGATCTGTCCGCCATCGACTACGACGAGGTCGACGCCGAGCCCGATCGCCTGCTGGCAACGGGTCTGGACGCTGCGCTGGCCCGGATCCGCGAGATCCAACGGCGTGCCCGGGGCGCGGACGATACCGCAGACGCCACGCCGCCCTGGCCGATGCTGATCCTCCGCACCCGCAAGGGATGGGGGCTGCCCGCGTCCATCGACGGCACCCCGTTGGAGGGCACCTTCCATGCCCATCAGGTGCCGATCAGCGACCCCCAACACGACCAGGACGACCTGACTGCGCTGGAACAGTGGTTGCGTAGCTATCGACCCGACGCACTGTTCCCCGACGGCGAACCGTGCGCAGACGTGCTGGCCGCCTGCCCACCCGCCGACCAGCGGATGGGCACCGATCCGGCGACCAACGGCGGTGTGCTGCGCCGAGAACTCGACCTGCCGGAACTGACGCCCTACGCGATCGAAGTACCCGAGCCGGGGGCGGCGACCGCCGGCGCGACACCGGTTCTCGGACCGTGGTTGGCCGACGTGATGCGCCGCAGCAACGAACGCCGGGACTTCTGCATCGTCAGCCCCGACGAACTCGAGTCCAATCGGCTCGAGGCCGTCCTGGAGGCCACCGACCGACTCTGCCAACGACAACCGCCGGGCTACGCCGAACATCTCGGCCCGCACGGTCGAGTGCTCGAGGTGCTCTCCGAACACAACTGCCAAGGCTGGCTGCAAGGCTATCTGCTGACCGGCAGACACGGAGTCTTCCCCAGCTACGAAGCGTTCGTGTCGATCGTCGACGGCATGGTCAACCAGTATGCGAAGTTCCTGAAGATGGCCGCCGAGGTCGGATGGCGGGCACCCGTCTCCGCACTCAACTACCTGCTCACCAGCGAAGGCTGGCGACAGGAACACAACGGCTACAGTCATCAAGGTCCGGGATTCATCAACACGATGCTGACCAAGAAGGAATGGATCAGCCGAATCTATCTGCCACCGGATGCCAATTCGCTGTTGGTGATCATGGACCGTTGCCTGCGGACCACGGACAAGATCAACGTCGTTGTTGCGGGCAAGCAGCCGGCACCGCAATGGATGTCGTTGTCGGCGGCGCGGGAACACTGCCGCGCCGGCGCGGGTGTCTGGAACTGGGCGTCCAACGACGACGGTGACGAGCCCGACATCGTGCTCGCCTGCGCCGGCAACATCCCGACCGTCGAAACGCTCGCCGCGGCTTCGATGCTGCGCCGGGACGCGCCGGGTCTGCGGGTCAGGGTGGTCAACATCGTCGATCTGCTGACCCTGGCGCCGCCCGACCGTCATCCACACGGGGCCCCGTCGAGTGACTTCGTCGACTGGTTCGGCCGCAGGGCACCGGTCGTCCTGGACTTCCACGGCTATCCCTCCGCGGTCCACGAGTGCCTCCACGGTCGCCCCGACTCCGACCGGTTCCATGTCCGCGGCTACCGCGAGGAAGGGACCACCACCACGCCGTACGATCTCCTGATCAGCAACGGCGTCAGTCGTCACGATCTGGCCATCGAGGCGCTGCATCGCGCCCCCGGATGGTCCAGCCGCGCCGGGGAACTCGCCGACCGGTACGCCACCGAACGGGAGCGGATCCGCCGTGACCTCCGCCGCACCGGCGTCGACCCGCCGGAGATCACCGATTGGACCTGGGCATGAGCGCGCCGGCACGGATCGTCACCGTCAATCCGGGATCGCATTCTCTGCAGCTCGGCCTCTTCGCCGGGGAACGGACAGAACGCTCCGACGAGATCGACGACGACCCGACCGGCACTGCGGCCGGCACAGCGCTCTCGGACTTCCTGGCCGACGCCGCTGCCGACGGCCCCATCGACGTGATCAGTTATCGCCTGGTGCACGGTGGCGATCTGATCACCGAGCCGACCGCGATCGACGATCGTCTGCGCCGTGACCTCGATCGGTTCACCCCGCTCGCGCCGGGGCACAACCCGGCGACTCTGGCCTGCATCGACCAGGCCCGCACGACGCATGGCTCAGCCGTCCACCTGATCTGCCCCGACACCGCATTCCACAGCTCGATGCCACCCCGGGCAACGACCTTGGCCGTCCCCCGGCACTGGCGGGACCGCTACGGCGCCCGGCGGTACGGATTCCACGGTGTCTCCTACGGCTGGGCCGTGCAGCGAGCAGCGCAACTCCTCGCGGCGAACCCCGACTCGCTGAACCTGATCATCACCCACCTGGGCGGTGGCTGCTCGGTCTGTGCGACGCACAACGGCCGGAGCATCTGGACCACGATGGGCATGACGCCCGCGGACGGGTTGGTGATGACGCGCCGCAGCGGGGCCGTCGATCCCGGTCTACTGCTCTGGTTGCAGTCCACGCACGGGTTGTCGGCGGACGAGATCAGGGACGCCCTGCAGCGCGACAGCGGCCTGCTGGCGCTGTCCGCAGGACGCAGCGCCGACACCCGGGACCTGGTCGCGGCCGCCGCCGACGGTGACAGCGATGCCGCGCTCGCGATGGAGATCTTCACCGACAGCGTCCGCCGGAACGTCGCGGCCGCGGCCACGATGCTCCCCGGCCTCGACGCGATCGTCTTCACCGGCGAGATCGGCTACGACCAACCCGAGGTCCGCGACGCGGTCTGCGGCGGTCTCGGAATGCTCGGCGTGCCGACCGCGCTCAAGCAACCGGAGCCCGGCGATCGGATCATCAGCCCGGCCGGCGCACACCCTGCCGTTCTCACCATCGAGACCGGCGAAGCTGCCGAGCTCGCCCGGCTCGCCCGGCAGTTCCTGCAGCCGCGCCGGTGAGCCCGAGTGCGGCGTCTGAGCAGGCTGTCCCGAACACCGGCGAGTGCCGGCGGACCGAGCGGGTACTGACCGATCAGCGGACGGCGCCCCGCCGCCCGTTCCGGATGTCGCCGGCCCGTGTCGCGACTCGATGAGGAAGCAGGCCCGTATGCCGACGATCGAATTCCACGTGTTGCCTCACGCCGAGCAGTGGCAACTCAGCCGCAACGGCCGCCGGACAGCGCTCTTCGCGACCAAACAGGAAGCGATCGAAGCCGCCTGTGATCTCGCCCAGACCGAGGAGCTGTCGGCCATCGTCGTACATGATCCTGACGGTCACGTCCAGGGCACGACCGTCACGACGGCCGAGTGACCGGCGGTCAGTCTTCTTGCGTCGTGATCCGGACCAGTGCCGCTCCGAGCCGGACGGCATCACGCCCCTCGAACACTGCTGCCAGCCCGCGGCGGGAGTAGGGCAGCCCTGCTTGCCGCGCACCGTCCAGGACCCGTGCATCGAGGTAGGGCCGGCACCAGTGCCAGACGGCCTGCGCTTCGCGGAGGAAGATGTCGGCCCCTGCCGGGCCGATCCCAGGAATCTCGGTCAGCAGATCGGCGGCGGCCTCGGGATCATGATCAGATTCTGCGGCCAGCTTGCGAAGATCACCGTGCCAGCGGTCGAGCACCAGCTGCGCCGCCTGCTCCAGGCGCGTCGCGGTGCTTTCGTCATAGCGCTTGTAGTGCGCCCGGCCGAGGGCGTCGACCCGCTGCTGCCAGTCGGTCCGCAGCGTACCTCTCGCAGTGCGGACCCCGATCCGGCGTAGTTCGGCGTTCGCCGCGGCGGCGATGTCGGCCGAGATCGGCTTGGCCAACAGGATGGTCAGCACAAGGAGCTGGAAAAGCGGACTCGGCTTGTCCTTCAGGGTGAAGCCGGATTCGTCGCAGTACGTCCGGCCATGCTCAGCCAGCAACGTCCGAACGATGGTGTCGTTGTCGGTCATGCCCGTGCATTACCCCACCGGGCCCGGCGTCGAAACGACCTGTGGACATCAGCCACGATTCGGCGGGATGCAGTGGGGTACCCATGCCGTTCAACAGGCCCTTTTGATCGGCAGCCGGTCGGCATGCATCATGGGGGGCCGAGATTCCGGCGCCGAGGTCGGATCCCAAGACCGATGGAGGTGCCCGAGGTTGCGTTGCGAGTTCCGGATCGGTGACGCCTGTGCCAGCTGACCGTCCACGAACCCACCGGATCTCGAGGCGGGCGCTGATGACGCGCGCCGGTCTGGGCGCGGCCTCGCTGACCGGCGTACCACTGCTTGCCGGTTGTGGCGCCGATGCCTCTCCGCGCACCACAAAGGTGCAGTACCAGCAGTTCGGATCCGGCACCGTGATGCGCGACTTCCTGCACACCATCGGTGATCAACTCGGCGCCGAGCATCCGCTCAAACTGGTCCCGTTGGTGGCGTCGGAGGACGACTACTTCACCAAGAACGAGTTGATGATGTCGTCGCCGAACACCACGCCCGATCTGGTCTACGAGGACACCTTCATCCTCAAGTCCGATGTCGGTGCCGGCTACCTGCAGCCGATCGACGACCTGATCAAGGACTGGCCGCGGTGGCAGGACTTCACCGAGCAGTCCCGCCAGGCAGTCACCGCCGATGACGGACGGATCTATGCCGTTCCGACCCACACCGA
Source organism: Microlunatus soli (assembly GCF_900105385.1). NCBI lineage: Bacteria > Bacillati > Actinomycetota > Actinomycetes > Propionibacteriales > Propionibacteriaceae > Microlunatus > Microlunatus soli. Next base: position 413,231 of record NZ_LT629772.1, read on the forward strand.
CACCCGCGCCCTGTGGTGCCACGGCCCGTCGCTGGAGGCGGCCGGACTGCCGGCATCGTGGCAGCCGAAGACCTGGGACGAGCTGCTGGACGGTCTGCGCCGGATCAAGTCCCGGACACCCGAGGTCATCCCGTTCAACATCTTCTCCGGCAAGCCACAGGGTGAGAAGGCCAGCATGCAGGGCTTCGAAATGCTGCTCTACGGCACCGGCTCCACCCTGTACGAGGAGTCCAGCGGCAAATGGGTCGTCGGCAGCCAAGGTTTCCTTGATGCGTTGCGTTTCCTGGACGCGGTGTTCTCCGAGAAGCTGACGCCGTCGGTCTCCGATGCGCTGAACCCGAACCTGACCGAGACGATCTACAACGACTGGACGCCGAGGGGTCGGCTGGCGATCAATCTGGACGGAAGCTGGATCAGTCAGAACTGGGTCGAGGGAGCGCCGGGCGCCTGGCCACGGTGGTCGAAGGACATGCAGCTGGCCACCATGCCGACCCAGCACGGGCAGGGCCGCGGTTGGGTCACCTTGGCCGGCGGCTGGTGCTGGGCGATCCCGAAGCGTTCGGACAAACGCCGGTTGTCCTGGAGAGTGCTGCGGCAGATCATGCAGACCCGCAACATGGTTGATCTTGCGGTCGCCGACAACCAGGTCACGATCCGCGACGACATCGCCGCAAGCGCCACCTATCGCGGGTACTCCCCGACCATCGAGTTTTTCACCGAGCTCGGCAAACACGCCGTCTACCGGCCGGCGCTACCTGCCTACCCGCAGGTCTCCTCGGAGATCCAGCAGGCGATGGGCGTGGTGATGACCGGAAAGTCCCGGCCCGAGCAGGCGGCTGCCGACTACGACCGAGCAGTGACCGAACTGGTCGGCGCTCGGCGCACGACGAAGGGGTGACCGATGACCTCGAGCGCAGAATCCATCGCCGACCAGCGCATCCGTCCCGGCCGGCAGCAACGTCGGTGGGGTCGAACCGCACGTCGCGGCGTCCCTCTCGTTCCCGCTGTGGCGCTGCTGCTGTTGTTCATGGCCGGCCCGGTGATCTACAGCATCTACCTGGCCTTCACCAACTCCTCGATCCGTGGCGAGGGCGCGAACACCACCGACTTCGTCGGCCTGGAGAACTTCGGCACCGCACTCGCCGAACCGGAGTTCTGGAAGTCGGTCGGTCTGACGCTCGCCTTCACCATGCTGTCGGCGGTCATCGGTCAGAATCTGCTCGGCCTGTTGCTGGCGATCATCATGCGCCGCTCCAGCAAGATCATCCGCTCGGTGACCGGTGCCGTGGTGATCGCGGCCTGGATCCTTCCCGAGGTGGTCGCCGGCTACCTGTGGGTGACGTTCCTGGACGGTGACGGTTCGTTCAACGCGATCATGAAGGTGCTGCATCTGCCCCAGCAGGATTGGCTGGTGTCGTTGCCGATCTGGGCGGTCGCGTTCGCGAACATCTGGCGTGGAGCGGCCTTCTCGATGTTGATCTACACCGCCGCGTTGGCCGGGATCTCCCCCGACATCAAGGAATCCGCCGAACTCGACGGTGCCGGAGTGTGGCGCCGGTTCCTGTCCATGACGGTGCCGATGATCCGACAGTCGATCGCTACCAATCTGATGTTGATCACCCTGCAGACGCTGTCGGTGTTCGGTTTGATCTACATCATGACGGCCGGCGGCCCGGCCAACGACAGCCAAACGCTGCCGCTCTACATGTACGAGCGGGCCTTCAGCTACGGCCAGCTCGGCTACGGCACCGCCATCGCGCTGTTGCTGTTGCTGATCGGAGGCCTGGCCTCGATCGCCTACCTGCGGCTGCTACCTGCGGAGGACAAGTCATGAGTACCGACGTCGCCACCCGGGCTCCGGCCGCCGAGCAGACGACGGTGCGCACGGAGCGCCGATGGACCGGTTCGCGCAAGCGGAGCCTGACCGTCCGGTCGCTGTCCGATCTTGCCCTGCTGGTGGTCGCGGTCTTCTTCGCGATCCCGATGATCTGGGTGATCCTGGCCTCGTTCAACCCAGCGGCGACGCTGTCGGTGAGCTGGCCGACCGATCCCGGCCTGGACAACTATCGGGCGATCTGGAACGCCGAGACCCTGTTCCGCCCGCTGGCGAATTCGATCATCCTCTGCGGCGGCGCGACGCTGCTCAGTGTCGTCGCCGCGGCGCTGGCGGCCTATCCCTTGTCCCGTTACAACTCACGGGCCAAGCGCCCCTTTCTGCTGACGATCATCTTCGCCACCGGACTGCCCATCACCGCCGTGATGATTCCGGTCTATGCGCTGTTCGTCCGGGTCAATCTGGTGGATTCGATGCCCGGCGCGATCCTCTTCCTGGCAACGTCGTCGCTGCCGTACGCGATCTTCCTGATGAAGAACTTCATGGACGACGTGCCCACCGAAATCGAGGAGAGCGCCTGGACCGAGGGGGCGAGCACGACCCGTGCCCTGTGGTCGATCGTGCTGCCGTTGATGCGCCCGGGCACGGCCGTCGTGACGATCTTCACTTTCGTCAGCATGTGGGGCAACTTCTTCGTCCCCTTCATGTTGCTGCTGTCGCCGGAGAAGCTGCCGGCCGCCGTTACGCTCTACACCTTCTCCTCCCAGTACGGCCAGGTCGCCTACGGTCAGCTGGCCGCGTTCTCGATCTTCTACTCGCTGCCGGTGGTGGCGCTCTACCTGCTGCTCGGACGCCGGCTCAATTCCGGATTCGCCGCCGGCGGTGGGCTGAAGGCCTGAGCCAAGCATCTTCAGTCGAGCGTCATGTCGATCATGGATCGCATCGCCTGCTCCGCACCGCCCCGCTGCAGGAGCTCACGTTGCAGGTCTGCACCCGTTCCGCGTCCGAGCACCCGCGCGATGCCGGCCCGAACCCGTTCACGATCACCATTGCGTTCCAAGGCATCGTCGACATGATCGACGAGTGCCGTGATCACGTCAGCGGCCGGCAGCGGCCGTGACTCGACGGGGCAGAGGAGTCGACCGCGAAGCCCGTCCCTACTCGCCTGCCAATGCGCCAGCCGGACGAGCTCGCGGTCGACCGGCACGGTCGAGCGACCGATAGCCGCCTCGACGTCGACCAGTGCGCGGGCCAGAGCAGCGATCATGATGGTGTCTTCGGCGCGCAGGCAGACATCGGCGATCCGAATCTCCACCGTCGGATAGTGCCGGGACAGTCGTGCATTGAAGTAGACCATGTCGGCGTCCAGTAGGACGCCCGAGGCAACGAGCCGCTCGACCTGGTCCCGATACGACTCGGCGTCACCGAAGGCAGCCGTCGCACCTGTGCAGGGCAGTCGCGACCACACCTGGGAGCGATAGCTCGCATATCCACTATCACGTCCCTGCCAGAAGGGTGAATTCGATGACAGCGCAAGGACGGCGGGAAGCCATCGTTGGAGGCCGTCTATCACCGCGACTCCTTCGTCGTCGTCGCGGACGCCGACGTGGACGTGACAACCACACGTCAACTGCTCCATCGTGGTCAGGCCGAATCGCTCGACCATCCGCCGGTAGCGGGGTTTCACCATCGTCTGCGGCGCGACCGGCAGCGGGGACGTCGCCAGCGCCGCGATCCGCGCATCGCTGCGCCGGGCAAGATCATCGGCGTAGCGTCGCCAGTCACGGATCTGTCGTTCCAGGTCGTCCATTCGCGTGCACGGACTGGTCTCTACCTCGATCTGTTGTTGTTGGAGTTCGGCCTCGATGTCACCGTCGCTCGGTGAGGCATCGGTCACCGGGTCGGCGGCGGCTCGTCGCAGCATGCTGGCCGCCACCGCACGAGGAACGCCGGTCAACGGATCGACGAGCAGCAACTCCTCTTCGACCCCGACGGTCCGCGGACCTCTGTGTTCGGACATCTGCGACGACCTTCGACTACCGCGCTGCCCCACGGGTCAGCCGGCGGGTCAGCAGCAGCACCCCGCCGGCCACCACCCCCGCTGTTCCCACCGCGATCGAGGCGTGATGCTCCGACGCCCAGCTCTGATAACTCCGCGACTTCGCCCGATCATCGAAACGGCCGTGGGGGCCGCGGTCGAACCCGTCCGGTCCGTCCAGCGGTTCCCAGAGATTGTTCGCCTGTCCGGGCGGCTGGTCCGCGTCGCTCTGCTGGGCGGCAAATCCGGTCCTGGCCAGGTAGCGATCCAGCAGCCAAGGGGCGAACTTGTCGCCGATCATGGTTCCCACCGTGGAACCGCCGACCCAATACTCCCGCCGCCGCGGATGCCTGACCGCATGCAGCACGGCATCGGCAGCGATCTCGGGCTGGTAGATCGGCGGCACCGGTTGAGCCCGCTTCGGCAGTCGGGACAGCACCCAGTCGAACTGGGGTGTGTTCATGCCGGGCATCTGCACCATCGTCACGTGGACGTTGCTGTGCTCGTGCAGCAATTCGCAGCGCAGTGCTTCGTGGAAGCCTTGGATCGCGTGCTTGGAGCCGCAGTACGCCGACTGCAGCGGGATTCCGCGGTAGGCCAGTGCCGAGCCCACCTGGACGATCGTTCCATGATCACGCGGCAGCATCTTGTCCAGGGCCGCCCGGGTGCCGTGCACGAATCCGAGATAGTTCACCTCGGTCACGCGCCGGTACTCCGCCGGTTCGATGTCGACGAACCGGGCGAAGACCGAGGTGAAGGCGGCGTTCACCCAGCAGTCGATCGGGCCGAGGGCGGTCTCCGCCCGGTCCGCGGCGGCCGCCACCGCCTGATGATCAACAACGTCGACGACGATTCCGATCGCTCGCCGCCCCTGGGCACGGACGTCGGCGACCGCACCGTCGAGACCGACCTGCCCGCGGGCCAACACGGCCACGTCGTAGCCGGCCGCGGCCAACCTGCGTACCGTGGCCCGTCCGATGCCACCGGTACCACCGGTCACCACCGCCACATTCGCGTCCTTCGTCTTCGCCATCTGCAATCCTCGATCCTTCCGATCATCGGTCGGGCACCGCGCCGTCAGCCGGGCGGCGCTCGGCGGGGCGACTGGCCGAGTCGTATCGAGCTCTCCATCATCACGGCGTGCACGAAGCCCTGCGGCAGGTTGCCGCGCAGTTGACGCTGATCGACGTCGTACTCCTCGGCGTACAGCCCGGCCGGCCCGCAGGCCGCACGGTTGCGTTCGAACCACCGGGCGGCTTCGACGGGATCGCCGTACTGATGCTGAGCCATTGCCATCACGAATCCGCAGAGCAGAAACGCTCCCTCGGCATCGCTGAGGGGTCCCGGCTGATGCCGGAACCGATAGAGATAATGATCATCGGCGAACTCATCGAGCAGAGCCCGCATCGTGTCGACTCCGCGCTGGGCGGCGGCGTCGGGCAGGCCACGTACCAACGGCAACAGCAGCGCCGCATCCAGTCCCTCGTCGTCGGGGGCACGTTGCCACCGCCCCGACCGATGGATGCTGTCGACCTCGACCTCGGCCAACAGCGTGTCGGCCAAGGACGCCCACGCGCGAGCCTGCTTCGGTGGCGCACCGTCACCGATGGCGCGCAGACCGGCTGCGCAGATCAGTCGACTCTGCGTCCAGCGACGCGGATCGAGCTCCCAAATGCCGGCGTCGGGCTGCCGCCGGCGCTCGGCGATGCTGCGCACCGCGATCTCCGCCGCGCGCCAGCCGTTCGCGTCGAGATGATCATGGTCGGCAGCGGCGGCGAGGAGCAGCAGCGATTCACCGAAGACGTCCAGCTGGAACTGGGCGTTGACGTGATTGCCGATCCGGTCGTAGCCGCCCGGATAGCCGGGCAGGTCGAGGGACTGCTGATCAGGGATCTCCCCGCCGTCGACGGTGTAGCCGGGGGCCAGCCTCGGCCCGTCGGCCAGCAGACGATCAGAGACGAAGCCGACCGCATCGTCCAACAACGGCGGTGCTCCGAAGGCGGCAACCGCCTGCCCGGCGAGGGCCTGGTCCCGGATCCAGACGTAGCGATAGTCGTAGTTGCGGCCCTGCTGCGCCTGCTCGGGCAGGCTGGTGGTGGCAGCCGCCACCATGCCACCGGTGCTGCTCGTCAGGCCGCGGAGCACGGCGTAGGACCGCCGGGCGTCGGAAGGGGCCAACGAGGCCTCGATCGTCGGCACGGCCGCACACCAGGCCTGCTCGGTCTCGGTCCAGGACCGTTGCGGATCCGGTGGTCGTTGCGGCAGCGAACGGTCCGACACCTCGAGGACCAGGTCATGGTGGTCGCCCGGCTGGAGCTGCAACTCCATGATCAGTCCGTGCCGCTCCACCCGACGAGCCCGGCCCGCTCCTGACCAACGGAACCGCAACGGTCCGGAACGTCCCTGCCAGGTCCCCGCGACGTGCCGGAGATCTTCCATCGGGTCGCTGCCGAAGCCGGCGCGGAGATCGAGGGTGACTGCGACACGCGCCTCGTTCTGCACGGCCGAGATCCGCCGTAGCAGCACCAGCCGGGAGGCCTCCCCCGGGAACGACAGCGCCTCGCGGCATTCGAGGACGCCGCTCTCCGTCGTCCACCGGTTGTGCCAGATCAGGGTGCCGTCCTCGTAGTAGCCGCCCCACACGTAGCGTTCGGTCGGCTCCACGGTGTAGGTGCCGGCGCCACCGATCAGCGAACTGAAGACCGCCGCGGAGTCCCATCGCGGGGCACAGAGCCAGGCGATGTCGCCACCCGGCCCGAGCAGGCCGCCGCGCTCGCCGTCGGCGATGAACGCATACTCCCGCAGGACATGTGGCGGAGAGTTCGGCGAGTCTGCACCCGAACGATGACGATCCATCCCTTGCCGTCCCCAGACCTCGTCGGACATCAATGTGTTCATCAGATACCCGGCCCGAAGCGGCCGAATCCGGCCGCCACCCTCAGCCTGGATTCAGTCCACGGCCGCCGGCCGTGTCAACGCGTACGGCGTGGGTACGGCCTCGATGAAACCGGTCTGCACGTACGCGATGATCTCCGAAAGGGTGCTCCGATGGCTCAGACAGTTGGTGACTACCTACTGCAACGGTTGCGGGAGTGGGGTGTGGAGCAGGTCTTCGGCTACCCCGGCGACGGCATCAACGGCCTGGTCGCCTCCTTCGGCAAAGCCGACAACCAGCCCCGATTCGTACAGGCCCGACACGAGGAGATGGCCGCCTTCGAAGCCGTCGGCTATGCGAAGTTCAGCGGCGAGGTCGCCGTCTGCATGGCCACCTCCGGCCCGGGAGCGATCCACCTGCTGAACGGGCTCTACGACGCCAAACTCGATCATGCGCCGGTGGTCGCCATCGTCGGTCAGACCGCCCGCAGCGCGATGGGTGGCAGCTATCAGCAGGAAGTCGATCTTCAAGCGCTGTACAAGGACGTCGCCTCCGAATACCTGGTCGAAGTCAACGTCGCCTCCCAGCTGCCGAACGCACTCGACCGAGCGATCAGAACGGCTCGATCGAGCAGGTCGGTGACCGCACTGATCATTCCTGGTGATCTGCAGGAGGAGGAGTACACGCCGCCGCAGCATGCCTTCAAACAGGTGCCGTCCAGCCCTCCGGGAACGTCATGGGGCGCGCCGGTCCCACCGGCCGAAGCGGTCACGGCCGCCGCCGAGTTGATCAACGCAGGCAAGAAGGTGGCGATCCTCGCCGGCCAGGGGGCGCGCAACGCTGCCACCGAGATCAAGGATCTCGCCGAAGCAACCGGCGCAGGGGTCGCGAAGGCCCTACTGGGCAAGGATGTGCTGCCCGACGACCTGCCCTATGTCACCGGCTCACTCGGCCTGCTCGGCACCCGCCCGAGTTACGAACTGATGCGCGACTGCGACACCTTGATCATCATCGGCTCCAACTTCCCGTACACCCAGTTCCTGCCGGAACTGGAGCAAGCACGAGCCGTGCAGATCGACGTCGACGGACGTTTCATCGGGATGCGCTACCCCACCGAGATCAATCTGGTCGGCGACAGCGCCACAACGTTGCAAGCGCTGTTGCCGCAATTGGAGCATCAGCAGGACCGCTCCTGGCAGCAGCAGGTGGAGAAGAATGTGGCCAGTTGGTGGGAGACGGTGCACAACGAGGCGCTCGTCGAAGCCGATCCGATCAATCCGATGCGGATCGTCTCCGAGCTCTCCGACCGGATCCCGGACGACGCGATCGTGACAGCCGACTCGGGCTCCTCGACCAACTGGTACGCCCGCAATCTCAAGATCAAGACCGGCATCCGGTCCTCGTTGTCCGGCACCCTGGCCACCATGGGTCCCGGTGTGCCGTACGCCATCGGGGCCAAGTTCGCCCATCCCGACCGCCCGGTCATCGCCCTGGTCGGCGATGGCGCCATGCAGATGAACGGTCTGGCGGAGTTGATCACCATCGGCCGCTATCAGGAACTGTGGCAGGACCGCCGGCTGATTGTCTGCGTCTTCCACAACAACGATCTGAACCAGGTCACCTGGGAGCTTCGGGCGATGGGTGGTGCCCCGAAGTTCGAGCAGTCGCAGAGCCTGCCGGAGGTCGACTACGCCGGTGTTGCCCGGCTGTTCGGAATGACCGCGATCGCGGTCGACGATCCGAACGCGATCGGGTCGGCCTGGGACGAAGCACTGGCTGCTACCGGGCCGACGGTGCTGGACATCCGCTGCGACCCGGAGATCCCGCCGATCCCGCCGCACGCGACGTTCGATCAGATGAAGAAGACCGCCCAGTCCGTACTGAAAGGTGATCCGAACGCCTTGCACGTGATGTTCGAGGGGGCCAAGACCAAGCTGCAGGAGTTCGTTCCCGGCAGGCGGGACGGATGACACCCGGTGAGTCGGAGCCTCCCGACACTGATCGAACACCTCTGATCGGATCCGTCCGGGCACGCGCCTTCCGGATCCCGACCGATGGGACCGAGTCCGACGCCACGCTGTCCTGGGACGCGACGACCTTGGTCGTGGTCGACGTGGACGCCGGAGCCGTCCATGGCCTCGGCTGGACCTACGACGACACCGGCTGTGTCGCCCTGATCAACGACAAACTGGCGGCCGCGGTGGTCGGTCAGCCACTGTTGGACGTACCGCGGTCCTGGATGATCATGCAGCACGAGCTGCGCAACGTCGGTCGTCCTGGGATGGCTTCCTGCGCCTTGTCCGCAGTCGACATCGCGCTGTGGGACGCGGCCGCACGCACCCTCGAACTGCCACTGAGCGACCTGCTCGGACGCTGTCATGATCAGGTGCCGGTGTACGGCAGCGGTGGCTTCACCAGTCAGACCGAGGACGAGCTGATCGCCCAGTTGCGACGCTGGGTGGTGGAGCTGCGGCTGCCGCGGGTGAAGATCAAGATCGGTGAGGACCGGGGGAAACGGATCGACCGCGATCTGGACCGGATACGGCTTGCCCGGGACACGATCGGCGATGTCGTCGACCTGCTGGTCGACGCCAACGGCGGCTACAGCGTCGGCCAGGCTCGACGTGTCGGCCACCGATTGGACGACCTCGGGGTGACCTGGTTCGAAGAGCCGGTGAGCAGTGATGACCATGACGGCCTCGGCTTGCTCCGGCAGTGCTGTGCGGCCGACATCGCAGCCGGCGAGTACGGCTACGATCTTGCCTACTTCGCCTCCATGGTGCCGGTGGTGGACTGTCTGCAGATCGACGTCACCCGCTGTGGTGGCTACACCGAATGGCGCCGTGCCGCCGCCGTGGCCGCCGCTGCCAATCGTGAGGTGTCGGCCCATTGCGCCCCCAACCTGTCGGTGCCGGTAGCTGCCAGCACCCAGAACTTCCGTCACATCGAGTGGTTCGTCGATCACGAACGGATCGAGTCCGAACTCTTCGACGGCTGCCTGGATCCCACCGGCGGCGAAGTCGCGCCGAGGTCGGCGATCGGCCACGGACTGAGCCTGCGCGAAGAAGCCGCTGCGGTCTATGCGGTCTGACAGCCGAGTGCCAACTCCAGGACGAAGCGACAATTCCGAGGAAGGAATCCCTCCATGGTGATCGATCTTCCGGCGCCGGTGCAGCAACGCCCCCGCGAACAGCCGATCGATGTCGATGCGTTGTCCGGAGCGCTCCGCGATCGGGTCGACGGCGAGGTCCGATTCGACGCCGGCACCCGGGGCGCCTACTCCACCGACGCGTCGAACTTCCGACAGGTGCCGATCGGCGTGGTCGTGCCGCGCACCCCCGATGCGGCCGTCGACGCGATCGCGGTCGCCCGCAGGTTCGGCGCACCGGTGTTGTCCCGAGGTGGCGGCACGAGTCTCGCCGGACAGTGCACCAATACGGCGGTGGTGATCGACTGGTCAAAGTACTGCCATCGTGTGGAGACGGTCGATGCCGGCAACCGCAGCTGCGTCGTCCAGCCCGGCATCGTGCTGGACGAGCTCAACCGCCAGTTGGCCGACACCGGCTTGCGCTTCGGACCGGAACCGGCCACCCACATGAACTGCACCCTCGGCGGCATGATCGGCAACAACTCCTGCGGTGCCACGGCGCAACGGACCGGCAAGGTGGTGGACAACCTGGCCCGACTGGAGGTGTTGCTCTACGACGGGACACGATTCTGGTGCGGCCCGACCAGCGACGAGGAGTACGCCGAGATCGAACGGCGTGGTGATCTCCGCTCCAGCATCTACCGTCAGCTCCGGCAGATCCGGGACGGCTATGCCGAGGAGATCCGCCGCCGCTTCCCCGACATCCCGCGCCGGGTCTCCGGCTACAACCTCGACTCGCTGCTGCCCGAACACGAGTTCGACGTCGCCGGGCTGTTGACCGGCAGCGAATCCACCCTGGTGACCGTCCTGCGAGCCGAGCTGAAGCTGGTACCGGTGATCAAGGAGAAATCCCTGGTGGTGCTGGGTTATCCCGACATCGGCGCCGCCGGCGATGCTGTCCCCGCGGTCCTGCCGCATCAGCCGATCGCGTTGGAAGGCGTTGATCACAAGCTGATCCGTGACGAGCAGCTGAAGAATCTCAATCCGCAGGCGCTATCCGAGCTGCCGCAGGGGCGGGCGTTCCTGATGGTGCAGTTCGGCGGCGACGATCAGGACGAGGCGGATCGTCGCGCCGAGCAGCTGATCCGGGAGTTGCGCGGGTCCGAACACGAACCGTCGGTCGCCTTCGTCGATGACGCAGAGCGGGAGGCCGAGCTGTGGCAGGTCCGCGAGGCCGGTCTCGGTGCGACCGCGCACGTACCGCACCGGCCGGACACCTTCGAGGGCTGGGAGGACTCCGCCGTGCCACCGGACCGGCTGGGTGACTATCTTCGCCGGCTGCGTGGCTTGTACGAGGAATTCGGCTATGCCAGTGACACCGGTCCGAGCCTGTACGGGCACTTCGGTCAGGGCTGCGTGCACACCCGAATCCCGTTCGACCTCTACACCGCCCACGGTGTCCGGGCCTATCGCCGCTTCATGGAACGAGCCGCCGACCTGGTCGCCGAATTCGGCGGCTCGTTCTCCGGCGAACACGGCGACGGCCAGAGCCGCGGCGAACTGCTGACGCGGATGTTCGGTGATCGGATCGTCGACGCCTTCGGTCGGCTGAAGGCGATCTTCGATCCGCAGGATCGGATGAATCCGGGCAAGGTGGTGGCACCGTACAGGCTGGACGAGAATCTTCGGCTGGGTGGCGACTGGGGGCCGTGGGACCCGCAGCACCTCTACTTCTCCTATCCCGACGACAGCGGCTCCCTCGCCGAGGCGGCCAACCGTTGCGTCGGTGTCGGCCGTTGCCGCCAGCACAGCAACTCCGGCGGTGAAGTGATGTGTCCGTCCTATCAGGTCACCGGAGAGGAGGAACACTCCACCCGCGGGCGCGCCCGGCTGTTGTTCGAGATGCTGAACGGGCACGGCGATTCCCCGGTCACCGACGGGTGGCGCTCCGACGCGGTACACGATGCGCTCGATCTGTGCCTGGCCTGCAAGGGTTGCAAGACCGACTGCCCGGCCAACGTCGACATGGCCAGCTACAAGGTCGAGTTCATGAGCCACTACTACCGGGGCCGCCCGTGGAAGCGGCCACGGTCGGACTACGCCATCGGCTGGGTGCCTGCGGTTGCGCAGCTGGTCAGCCGACTCCGGATCGCCCCGTTGGTGAATCGGCTCAGTCACACCGCTGCCCTGCACGCAGTGGCGATCCGGCTGGCCGCGTTGGCCGACCGGGAGGTCCCGCCGTTCGCTGAGCAGACGCTGCAGCAATGGTTCACCGATCGACGGGCGACCGGCGACGGCCACCGTGGCAACATCCTGCTCTGGCCGGACACGTTCACCAACAACTTCCACCCGCAGGTCGGCCGAGCGGCCGTCCGCCTGTTGGAGCAGGCCGGTTGGCGCATCAGCATGCCGTCCGGTCCGGTGTGCTGCGGCCTGACGTGGATCTCCACCGGACAACTGGGCGTTGCGCGCCGGGTGCTGTCCCGGACGGTCCGACAGCTGGCGCCGCATGTCCGTGCCGGTGGCCTGGTGCTCGGTCTGGAGCCGAGTTGTACCGCGGTCTTCCGGTCCGACGCCGGCGAGCTGTTCCCGACCGATCGCGACGTCCGCAAACTGCAGGATCAGACCGTCACCCTGGCCGAGCTGCTGACCGAGCATTCCCCCGGCTACCAGCCGCCTCAGGTCGATCGGTCGGCGATCGCCCAGGTGCATTGTCATCAGCACGCGGTGATGGGCTGGGCCGCCGATCATGAACTTCTGCAGGCGGCCGGCGTCGACGTCGAACAGCTGGAATCGGGCTGCTGCGGACTGGCCGGCAACTTCGGCTTCGAACGGGGCCACGAAGAAGTCAGCAAGGGTGCGGCCGAGCGGGTCCTGCTCCCCCGGGTCCGCGACGCCGACGCCACGACGGCCGTGCTGGCCGACGGCTTCAGCTGCCGGACGCAGATCCACGAGCTCGCCGGCAACGGACGCCACGCCGTTCATCTCGCCGAGCTGCTGGCCGACGCCGACGATGATCAACATCGACGATGATCGAACGGGTTCAGCTGGCTGAGGTCAGGAACGGGCCGGGGTCGTCGCCGGGTCCCGGGCTGTTGTAGAGCCAACAGGCGAACTCGGCCGGGTGCCGCCGTTCGAGTTCGTCGAGGTAGGACTGCCGCCGACTGGCGAGCTCGGCGCGCTGCCTGGTGCGGCTCGACGCGTCGAACAGATCGCTGCTCTGCTGCCACGCCTCGCAGAGCTGCCGATCAGTGAGGTCACCGACGGTCGCGTTCGGAGCGGGAACGAGGTCGGCAACGGTGTCGGCGGCCGCCGCAGCCTGTGGCCGGACCTTGCCGACGATTCGGCCGACCAGCCACGGCGACAAGAGGAACAACGTGGCCGCGATCAGGATGGTGGCACCGCCACCGGCCAAGGTCCACAGTCCCAGCACCCCGACGGCGCACCCGGTGCGACGGCCGGCCGAAGCGGCGATCTGGCGTCCGCTCCGCGGCCGTTGCCGGTCCCGCAGTAGAACGGTCATCACGATCGACAAGACCGCGACCACCGAGGCCGTGACCAGAACCGGAATCACAGACAGTCGGAAGACGACGACGAGGCACCCGATCCCGGCCAACACGCCGACCAGGACCGACCAGATCTTGCGGTAAATGTGCATCTGTTCGTCCTCGCTACGTCCGATCGCTTCAGTGCCCGGCCGGCACGCCGAGTTCGCGCTCGATCTCTTCCAGGGAACGATGCCTGGTCTCCGGGAGCCGCCAGAAGAAGAACGCGAACGACAACACGCCGAACCCGGCGTAGATCCAGAAGGTCACCGGTTTTCCAACCGCACCGACCAGCTGCAGGAAGAGGTAGGAGACGGCGAAGTTGGCAGCCCAGTTCGTCACGGTGGCGATACTCATCGCCTTGCTCCGGATCGCCAGTGGGTAGATCTCGCTGATCATCAGCCAGAAGACGGGACCGAGACCGATGGCGAACCCCGCCATGAACAACAACAGGAACGCCAGCGCCAGCCAGCCCTGCTGCTGCCAGGATCCGAGCAGGAACCACAAGCCCAGCCCGACCAGAGCGACCACTGCAGCGGCCGTACCGATCAGCAGAAGTGGCCGACGGCCGACCCGGTCCAGCAGCAGCACGGCGATCACGGTGAAGATCACGTTCGTCACGCCGACCGAGATGGCCTGCAGCACGGAGTCGTTGGCGCTCAGGCCGGTGTAGTGCAGGATGGTGGCCGAGTAGTAGATGACGGTATTGACGCCGATCAACTGCTGACCGGCGGCAAGGATCAGACCGACGATCATCAGTGGCCGCAGCGGAGTCCGGAACAGATCACCGATCCGCTGCCGGGATTCCTTCCTGGTCGTCTCCTGGATCTCGGCGAGCTCGTCCTCCACCTCGTCAGCGGCCCTGGTGCGACGGAGCACGGCGCGCGCTTCGCGGACCCGGGCGTGCGACACCAACCAGCGTGGCGATTCGGGCACCGTGATCATGCCGATCGCCAGTGCCACCCCAGGTAGTGCGGAGAGGCCGAGCATCCACCGCCAGGTGCCGCCGACGTTCTGAAATCCCGCTGCGATCAGGTAGGAGACCAGGATCCCGAAGGTCACCATGAGTTGATTGAAGCTGGTGACACCGCCGCGCAGTCGTTTCGGTGCCTGCTCGGAGATGTATTCGACCGACACGAACGAGGCCGTGCCGACGGCCAGGCCGAGCACGAATCGTGCGCCCAGCAGGAAGCCCACCGACGGTGCGAGCCCGGATGCCAGGCCGCCGACCAGATACACCGTGCCGGCGATGATCTTGGTCCGCTTCCGACCGATCCGATCGGACGAATAGGCCGACAACATCGCTCCGACGACTGCACCGATCAACAACGAACCCACCAGCCACTGCTGTTCCGGTGTCGAGGCTTGGAGGTCCTTGGTGATGTAGAGCTGCGCGCCGGAGATGATGCCGGTGTCGTAGCCGAACAGGAACCCACCGATCGCCGCAATCAGCGCGATCCGCAGTAGGAAAGCGGTATTGCCACGTCTGATCTCGGCGATGAATCCCGACGACATTGCTCCTCCTCCTCGATGTCGTCCCGGTACCCGGTTTCCGGTCGGGAACTCATTCGACCGGGGTTGCTCAGGACGTCCTCAGGATCACCGCTGGTGGGCGGCTCCCCGGGTATTCGGGTGAATAGTGGCCACCGAGCTGGGTAAGCGGCCACGGTGAATCGGGCTGAGCCCACGGAGATGAGATCCTGATCATGGTCAGCGAACGCGCAACAGTGACTCACTCGACGGCGCGGACATCGTCCGCGGTGGACCCAGGACGGTTCGGTCTGCGAGCCTGGCGTTGGCTGACCACCACCGACCACAAGACCATCGGCAACTTCTACTTCGTCACCTCGTTCGGATTCTTCCTGTTCGGTGGGGTGCTGGCATTGGCGATGCGCGCCGAGTTGGCCTACCCGGGCTTGCAGTTCCTGAACTACCAGAGCTACAACCAGTTCTTCACCATGCACGGCACGATCATGCTGTTGCTGTTCGCGACGCCGTTGTTCTCCGCGTTCGCCAACGCGATCATGCCGTTGCAGATCGGCGCACCGGACGTCGCCTTCCCGCGGCTGAACATGCTGTCCTACTGGTTCTTCCTGTTCGGCGGCCTGATCGTGATCTCCGGGTTCCTCACCCCCGGCGGCGCCGCCAGCTTCGGCTGGTTCGCCTACTCCCCGCTGAGCAACTCGATCAACTCACCCGGTATCGGTGGTGACCTGTGGATCGTCGGGCTCTACCTGGTCGGCCTGTCCTCGATCCTGGGCTCAGTCAACTTCGTCACCACGATCATGACGATGCGGGCGCCGGGGATGACGATGTTCCGGATGCCGATCTTCACCTGGAACACACTGGCTACCTCCTTGCTGGTGCTGATCGCGTTCCCGATCCTGTCAGCCGCCCTGTTGATGTTGGAGGCCGATCGCAAGTTCGGCGCCCACATCTATGACTCCGCCAACGGCGGCGCGATGCTGTGGCAGCACCTGTTCTGGTTCTTCGGCCACCCCGAGGTCTACATCATCGCGCTGCCGTTCTTCGGGATCATCACCGAGATCCTGCCGGTGTTCAGCTGCAAGCCGCTGTTCGGCTACCTGACGCTGGTCGCGGCCACCTTGTCGATCGCGGCGCTCTCGGTGGCGGTCTGGGCGCACCACATGTTTGTCACTGGCGCGGTGAACCTGCCGTTCTTCTCGTTCATGACGTTCCTGATCGCGGTCCCGACCGGGGTGAAGTTCTTCGACTGGATCGGCACCATGTGGGGCGGCAGTCTCACCTTCGACACCCCGATGCTCTGGTCGATCGGCTTCCTGGTCACGTTCCTGTTCGGTGGTCTGACCGGAGTCATCCTGGCCAGCCCGCCGCTGGACTTCCAGGTGTCGGACTCCTATTTCGTGGTGGCGCACTTCCATTACGTGGTGTTCGGCACGGTGGTGTTCGCGATGTTCGCCGGCTTCTACTTCTGGTGGCCCAAGCTGACGGGTCGGATGCTCGACGAACGATGGGGAAAGATGCATTTCTGGTTACTGTTCGTCGGCTTCCACACCACCTTCCTGGTGCAGCACTGGCTGGGTGTGGAGGGTATGCCGCGCCGCTATGCCGACTACCTGCCGGGAGAGGGCTTCACCCTGCTCAACCAGATCTCGTCGTTCGGTGCCCTGCTGCTCGGTGTCTCGATGCTGCCGTTCTTCTACAACCTGTGGATCTCACGCCGAACACCGACGGTTGATCGGGACGATCCGTGGGGCTGGGGACGTTCGCTGGAGTGGGCAACGTCCTGCCCGCCGCCGCGGCACAACTTCGACTCGCTGCCGCGGATCCGTTCGGAGTCACCGGCCTTCGACCTGCACCACCCCGAGGTCGCGCTCCGCGAGTACGACGACACCATGATCGACGAGGACGAGGGCCTCGACTCCGCGGATCACACGGGCCGCCGGGATCAGCTGGCTGAGCAGTCCCGGACGGCTGACGGGCCCGGGTGACAACGAGGCCGCCCGGTCCGGTGCGTACCCCGCGGGTTGCGATCGTGACCGGCGCTCTTGCGGTGGCGACGTCATCTGTCTTCATCGACCTGTCCGGAACGAGCCCGGGGACCTCCACCTTCTACCGGTGTCTGCTGGCGATCCCGGTCGTCGCGATCTTGGCCGTGCGCGAACGGCGATCGGGTGGGCCGTTGAGTCATCGGGGTGTGGCGATGGCGCTGCTCGCCGGTGCATTGTTCGCCGGCGACGCGCTGCTGTGGACCGCCGCCATCTACGAACTCGGGGCCGGGCTGTCGACCGTTGTGGTCAACGCGCAGGTCGTGATACTTCCGTTGCTGGCCTGGATCCTGGATCGCGAGGCCATCGGCAGACGGTACCTCTACGCCCTGCCGCTGATGATCATCGGTATCGCTCTGACGGCCGGCGCCATCGGAAGAGCCGGGACCAGCAGCGATCCCGTTCTCGGCACCGCTCACGCGGTTGCTGCGGCCCTGTGCTACTCGGGTTTCCTCTATCTCTTACGCCGCGGGGGTGCCGGCGGACTCGTCATCCAGCCCTACCTCTGGGTCATCGCTTCCGCCGGGATCGTCGGGCTCCTGCTCGGCGCAGCCTGGCGTGGTGTCGACCTCACCCCCGGCTGGGAACCGTTCGGGTGGTTGGTGTTGACGGCACTGCTCGGACAGTCCGTCGGGTGGCTGCTGGTCGCGATCGTCTCTCCCCGACTTCCCAGTACGGTCAGCGCCGCACTTCTGCTGTTCACACCCGTCGGCGCCCTGCTGTTCTCGGCGCTCGTGACCGGGGAGCGGCCCAGTCCGATCCAACTCGCCGGAGCCGCGTCGGTCCTTGCCGGCGCCTACGTAGCATCCACTGTCGGCCGGACTGCCGAGGCACAGCAGGACTGAGCGGGTGCCGGTCCGCACCCGACAGACGCCGGGAGACGGTGCCGAACGCTCCTGATCACGCAGCTCTGTCGGCGCTCAGCCGCCGCGGACGAGCGGGACGAGGAAGTAGATCTCCAGCACCTCATAGATGGCCGACCGCGAAGAGAACCAGGGCGGGCGACCGCAGCAGACCGAGCCGTGCCGGCCCGCGGAGATATCCGCGGCGATGGGTCGCGGCGTTCACGCGCGCAGGGTGGATCCAGGACCGACCGAGGAGATGCGCCCCGAGCATCACCAGGACGGAGCCCTGGAACTCGATGAGCATGGTGAGCGAGTGCGGGGATCAGGGTCACCGCCGATGCGGTGTTCGCTGGTGCGAGCATGCTGCCCAGCCGGATCGCGTTGAGCGTCAAGATGACGATCCCGGCGAACGGAATCACCAGCGAGGATCGGTGCCCGCGCGAGATCGGCTGCTGGCCTGCCTCGGCGAAGTGCCGGCGCCCACCGGCGTCGGAGATCAGGCGGAAGTCCTTCCAGCACTACATCGAAAACGAGTCGACCCCGGTTACTCGCACGACGTACATCGCCATTCAGCGCGGTGCAGCACCGCGTCGAACAATGGCTGACCTGAACGTGCTGGCCGTGTGCTACCCGCAGACGATCGCGCGACGTGCCGATTCCTGGTGACGGTGATCAACGGGCTGTCGATCGAACGGGCCTACGGTCCCGAATCCGTGCAGACATCGGAGATCGAGACGCTCATGATGGCTGTCGACTACGTCCTCGCCGAACCATCAGGTGTGACGTCGACGTCGTAGCTCACTTCATCACGGGCGAAACCGTCCGCACCGTGCACGACGACGCGGGACGGACGCGCAGCAGCCGCCTGCTCCCGCGCCGCTGCGATCGCTGCTCGCTGGGTGCTGTGCTCACTGGAGTCGTGACCGTAGCGCTCCACCTTCCAGATCTCGTTCTCGACAGAGACATGGAACTCGGCGCGCGGCGCCTGGGGCGGCGCAGGATTGCCGCGTCGCTCCTCAGCATCGAGGCCCCGCGACTCACCGGTATCGAAGGCGGGGTGATAGCTGGCGACCTGACGTACCTCGGTGAGATGTGAGCCGAGGTAGCCGCCCGTGCCTGCAGCTGCGCCGGCCGCAAGTCCGAGCAGCATCCCGGTCTTGTGTCCGCCGCGGCGTCGGGCCAGCCAGGAAAGGGTGTAGAGACCGAGGGCCGCGCTGTTGGAGACAGCATGGACGACACCCACCCGCTGGGCCGGACGGTCTGCCGCCGCCCATTCTGCCCAGCCCGTGACGATCGTCGGCGCTGCCATCACGATGCCCAGGCCGACGAGCCGCTGAGCCGCAGGCCGTGCGTCACGGCCGCCGACGAGATCAAGCACTCCGGCCGAGGCCCACGCCCCCAGCGGGAGGTCGGTCAACACGGGGTGCACGGCATGCCCCAACCACCGTCCGCGCAATAGCGCCCTTGCTGTGGCGTTTGTCGTCAACGGCCGCGTCAGCCGGGAGAACCGGTCGACAACCGGATCCAGAAGGCGGGCAGATTCCAGCCGCTTCATCCAGCGGACCAGCCGCGGTTCGCGTTGTCGTGCTTCAGGCATCGTCGTTCCACCTTTCGAGTCGCCGAACGGCGACCTATCGCCGATGTACCCACATCGGACCGACGCAAGCCCGTGCCGCTGGGTAACGATCAGGTATGGCAACTAACGGCGAATCCGCAGAACCGCCCGGTGCCGATCAGCCGGACCACGACAAGCCCGATGAGCGAATCACCCAGCGTGCCCAATTGCTGCCAGAGGAACAGGTAGTCGGTAGCGATGACGCCGAGGCGCAGGCGGAGGCCGTCTTGGAGGACTCCGACGAACGCATCCGGGACCCACACGGTGCGCGGCGGCGATACGCGCAGACGCCTGACCACCGCGAGTGAGCGGGCTCCGTCGGTGGCTGTCAGTCGCTGGGTTCCAAGCAGCGATGCCGAGATGGTCCTCCGGTTGACGACACTGCCCAAGATCGGCTGCCGATTGATCCCGCCATGAGTTCGGGATGCCCGCTACCTCCGGTCGTCGGCGGAACGGCTACGGCAGCGCAGCACGGCCAGAGCTCCGTTGGCCTCGGCTATACGCCGGCGTGTGACGAGCTCGAGTTGGTCGACATACTCGCCGGCGAGATCGTCGATCTGCGCCTCGGTACCCAGCTGTAACACGACGAATCCGTCCGGCATCAGATGACGGGCGATCGTCGTCAGGCAGTGTCGGGCAACGATCAACCCGTCGTCGCCGCCGTCGATGGCCCAGAGCGGATCCTCCGGATAGCGAGACGTCGCGTTGCGGGGCACCCAGGGAGGGTCGGCCACGATGATCGGAAACGACTCGGATGGCGATAACGCCGACTGCAGCAAGGATCGACGGATCTCGACCGGTGCCTGTAGATCGGCATGATCGGCGTTCTGCCGGGCGAGCTCGCAGGCATGATCATCGGCGTCAACCATCAGCAGGTCGCGTGGCCTCCCTCGCTCCGCGCACAGCCGCGCCAGCAGAAGACCGATCTGCCCGACGCCACTGCACAGCTCGAGCAATCGACCCGCAGGCGCCTGATCAGCAAGATCGGCCGCCCACACTGCCTGAGCCATCGTCCAGGAGCGCGGCTTCAAGACGTACTCATCGAAGCGGATCGTCAAGCCGCCGAAAGTCATGGACTGCACAGACACCTGTGTTGTATAGCACGCCACGCGACTCCGGTTATGACGTTTGTCCGCCGGTGCGACGGGTACTCGATGATCGTTCCGTTTGCCGCACGCCGAGGAGTCGCCATGCTGTTACCGCGTCCACGAGGCGAGTTGAGCGACCTTGTCGTTTCCGGAATCCGCGATCCGCAGTCGGTCGCCGAATGTGGTGCACTGCCGCTACCCGCCGACGCGTTGAACGATGTCGATCTTCAGTTGTCGCTGTGGCTGCTCTACGAACTTCACTACCGATCATTCGACGATGCCGATCCCGCTGCCGACTGGTCCCCCGCGCTCCTGTCGGTGCGACGAGTGCTGGAGGAGGCCTTCAATGACGGAGTGGAAGACGTTTCTGCCAAACACGTCGCACCGCTGATCGATGTCGAGCCGGACGACTTCCCGGATCGGCTGTTCGAGCTGGTGGAGACCTTCCCCGGCCCGTCGCTGGCCGAATACGTGCAGCGGCGCGCCGACCGTGACCAAGTCCGCGAGATGCTGTTGCATCGCAGCGTCTACCACCTCAAGGAAGCCGATCCGCACAGCTTCGCCATCCCGCGGCTGACCGGGGCTGCGAAAGCTGGCCTGGTCGAACTGCAGTACGACGAATACGGCGACGGCGTGGCCGATCGTGTCCACCAGGACCTGTTTGCTCGGGCGTTACGAGCCGCCGGGCTTGATGCCGAATACGGCAGCTATGCCGACGTCGTCCCTGCCGAAGTCCTGGCGATCAGCAACGTGATGTCGCTGTATGGCCTTCATCGCGCCCGCCGTGCAGCGGCGATGGGCCATCTGGCTGCATTCGAAGCCAGCAGTTCGGTTCCGTGTCGTAGATATGCCGCAGGTATCCGCCGGGTTGGCCTTGGCGACGAGGTGGCCCAGTATTTCGACGAACACGTCGAAGCGGACGCCGTCCACGAGCAGCTCGCGGTCCGCCGGATCTGCGGCGCTCTGATCGCCGAAGACCCCCGGCTGCAACGCGATGTTGCCGTCGGTGCGGTGGCCTGTCTGGCGCTCGATGCTCGCGCCGCAGCTCCGCTGCTGGAGGCCTGGAAGCATGATCGACACCTGGTCCTCCCTCCCACTGAGACGGCACACCTGGACCGAGCGGTGCCGGCGTCATGACGCAGATCGGTGTCGACGTTGACGGATACAGCGTCCGCTGCATCGGACCGGCAACCATCGAGACGATGCCGACACCCGACGGACCGCTGCTGGTCCGTGGGGCTACCCGTGTGGTGGACGACGACGGGGACGATCATCGGGTGCAACGACCGGTCGTCGCAGTGTGCCGCTGCGGCACCTCGACCCGGCCGCCGTGGTGTGACGGCATGCACAAACTTCTCCAGAACCGAGATCGGCAACGACAGAACGACCGAGCAGACCGCTGACCGCCAACCGTCGGATGACCGTCGGATCACAGCTTCTGGGTGCTCGATCGCGCAGATGGTAGGCGATGATCAACCGGGGTACGGCATCGATATGGACCAGAGCGCAACCCCGATCCTTGACGCGATAACACGAATCCGGGATGAAGGGATCCAATCCTTCGCGCTACCGGGACACCGGTTCGGACGCGGAGTTGATGACCGGACGGCAGCCGTGCTCCCGCGCGAGGCGTACGGAGCCGACGTGATGATGGCCAAATCCGCCGTGCCCGATTCCGAGGGTCTGTATGCCGAGGCGCTCGGCGCTCGTGCTGCCATCTTCTCCACGTGTGGATCGACGACATCGATTCACACCGCCGTGCTGACGCTGATCGGGCCCGGCGACAAGGTCCTCGTCGACCGGAACGTCCACAAATCGGTGGTTGCCGGTCTGATCATCGCCGGCGGCGTTCCGGTGTGGTTGGCGCCGTCCTGGGACCACGAGAACCAGATCGCCCACCCGGCGACCCGGGACATGGTCGCCGCCGCCTTGGAGCGCGACCCCGATGTTAAGGCGGTGATCATGATCACGCCGACCGAGTACGGGACCGGTGCCGACGTCGCCGGGATAGCGGAGCTGAGCCATGCGCGCGGCCTTCCACTGCTAGTCGATGAAGCCTGGGGCGGCCACTTCGGATTCCATCCCGACCCGCCGACTGAGGCCATCGCTGCCGGTGCCGACCTTGCGGTGCAGAGTCTGCACAAGGCCGGCGGAGGCCTGTGCCAGGCATCGGTGATTCTGATCGGTGGTGACCTCATCGATCCGGTCGATGTCCGGCTCCGGCTCGACCTGATGACGACCACCAGTCCCGCGGCGCTCCTGTTCGGTTCGATCGACGGTTGGCGGCGCCAGTTCGCGCTCGACGGCGAACGGTTGATCGACAAGGCACTTGTCCGCGCCGAATCGGTCCGCGGTCGGCTGGACAAGATCGCCGACATCACCGTGATCGACGAAGCGATCCACCAGACTGAGGGGGTCGCCGAGTGGGATCCGCTCAAGCTGTCTGTCGACGTATCAGCCCTCGGAGTGACCGGTTACAGCGCCGAAAAATGGTTGCTGGACCAGGGCCGGATCGCCGTGCAGCTGTCCGACGCACGAAGGGTCCTACTGTCCATGACCTACGCCGACGAGGACGGTGATCTCGACGCGTTCGTCGACCTGATCGAGCGACTGGCGTCCGATCCTCCGACACCCGACACGGAAGCCTTGCCGGTGCTGCCACCGTTGGGGCAGTTGGAGCTGGAACAAGTACTCGCTCCGCGTGATGCCTTCTTCTCTTCGACCGAGCAGGCGACCGATCCGGTCGGCAGGATCGCCGCCGAGATGGTCAGCCCCTATCCACCGGGTGTCCCGACCATCCTTCCCGGCGAACGCATCAACGCCGCGGTCACCGAGTACCTGCGGGCTGGCCGCAGGGCCGGCATGACGATCCCGGATGCCTCCGACCCGTCGCTGGACACGTTCCGGGTCGTTCGCAACGGCTGAGTCGAACATGATCAACACTCACGGGAACCGCATCGCAGACCGTGTCGACGACCTGTGGGGTGATCGGCGACCCTACGACGCAGGCGAGTTCTGGCCGGCTCGTCAGGACGCCTTACTGAGCGTCGATCCGTCCACCGTCGAACAGTGGGTGCGGTCGGCGTCCTTGTTGCATTCCAACGGTGACGCGATGGACATCGCCGTCGCCGGCGGGAAGATCGTCGGTGTCCGCGGACGCACGACCGACCGAGTGAATCGCGGCCGGCTGGACATCAAGGATCGCTACGGCTGGCAAGCCAACCACGCCGCCGATCGGCTCACCCAACCGCTGATCCGAGAGAACGCGACGTTGGTCGGCAGCGACTGGGACACCGCCGTGAGCCGGATCGTCGATCGGTCCCGGGCGCTGCTGCGCGAACATGGTCCTGGGGCGATCGGCTTCTACACCAGCGGGCAGCTGTTCGCCGAGGACTACTGGACGCTGACCACGATCGCACGGGCTGGGATCGGCACCAACCACCTCGACGGCAACACCCGGCTGTGTACGGCGACCGCTGGCGAGGCTCTGAAGGAGAGTTTCGGCTGCGACGGGCAGCCCGCGTCGTACGCCGATGTCGATCATGCTGACGTGATCGCGCTCTTCGGACACAATGTCGCCGAGACCCAATCCGTGCTCTGGATGCGCATCCTCGACCGCCTTGCCGGCACCCGCCCTCCGCGGCTGCTGGTCGTCGATCCGCGGCGTACGCCGACCGCCGAGCAGGCAGCCATCCATCTGGCCATCCGTCCCGGCACCAACCTGGCGCTGCTCAATGCCCTCCTGCACGAACTGATCTCGCGCGATCTGATCGACCACGACTACATCGACCGGCACACCGTCGGCTTCGACGAGCTCCAAAGTCGCCTCCAGGGGTGCACCGCTGCCTGGGCAGCGCAGATCTGTGGTGTACCGGCCGACAGCATCCGAGCGGCCGCCGAGTTGCTCGGATCGTCCCGACGGTTGCTCTGCACGGTGCTGCAGGGCGTCTATCAATCACATCAGGCGACGGCAGCGGCGGTCCAGGTGAACAACCTCGTCCTGATCCGCGGGATGCTCGGCCGGCCCGGCTGTGGAGTACTGCAGATGAACGGTCAGCCGACGGCCGAGAACACCCGCGAATGCGGAGCCGACGGCGATCTGCCGGGGTTCCGGAACTGGAACAACCCGCAGCACGTAGCCGAGCTCGCCGACATCTGGAATGTAGCCGTCGAACAGATCCCCCATTTCGGCCCGCCGACCCACGCGATGCAGATGTTCCGCTACGCCGAACAGGGCAGTCTGAAGTTCCTCTGGATCAGCGGCACCAATCCGGCCGTCTCGCTGCCGGAGCTTGCCCGAGTGCGCTCGATCCTCAAGCAGCAAGGACTCTTCGTGATCGTGCAGGACCTGTTCCTGACCGAGACCGCCGAGCTCGCCGATGTCGTGCTTCCTGCCGCTACCTGGGGTGAGAAGACCGGAACGTTCACCAACGCCGATCGGACCGTGCACCTGTCCGAGCAGGCGATCGAACCGCCCGGCGAGGCACGGTCCGACCTGGCCATCTTCCTGGACTACGCCCGCCGGATGGACTTCCGCGACCAGGACGACCGGCCACTGGTGCACTGGCACGATCCGGAGTCGGCATTCGAAGCCTGGAAGCGATGCAGCGCCGGCCGACCCTGCGACTACACCGGCATCAGCTACCAAGGCCTGCGGGGTCCCAGCGGCATCCAGTGGCCCTGCACCGAGCTGGCTCCCGGTGGCACCGAACGCCTCTACACCGACGGCGACTTCCGCGCCGGCCCGGACGACTGCGAGAGCTACGGCCGCGATCTGATCACCGGCGCACCGGTCGAAGACGTCGAGTACCGTGCGCTCAACCCGCATGGCAAGGCGATCATCAAAGCCGCCGAGTACCTGCCGCCACACGAGGACGTCGGTCCGCGCCATCCGTATCAGCTGATCACCGGTCGGACCGTCTACCACTTCCATACCCGGACCAAGACCGGACGCTCTCCCGAGCTGAATGCCGCGGCCCCACGAGTCTGGGCCGAGCTGTCTCCTCGATCCGCAGCGCGGTTGGGCGCCGAGCCGGGAGACCTGTTGGAGGTCACCTCGGCTCGGGGGCGACTGCAGGCAACACTGCGGGTCCGCGAGATCGCGGACGACACCGTGTTCATCCCGTTCCACTACGGCTATTGGGACACCGACGGTCCACCGGCAGCCGACGAGCCGGGCTCGGCTGCCAACGAACTCACCATCACCGACTGGGATCCCGCATCCAAACAACCTCTCTACAAGACATCGGCGGCACAGGTCCGCGTTGTACGGAAGCAGAAACCATGACCTCCGGACCGGAATTCGCCCTGGGACGCGTCCACCACGGAGAGCATCGACTGCTCGCCCTGTTCACGACGATTCGCCGCCAGCACCCCGACGAGCACGAGGTCTATCATGTCTGCGGTGATCTGGCACGCTGGTCGACCCGACATCTCCAGCTGATCAACGAACAAGCCCGACGTCTGGGGATCGAGGTCGCAGACGACTCACCGGACACCGAACAGCTCCTCGACGACAGTGACGAACCGGGGCTCCGGCTGCTCAATGATCTTGTCGCTGTTCATCTCCAAGCCGCCGACAACTCCGTGAGTTGGGAACTCCTCGGCCAGCTCGCACAAGCCACCCGCCGATCAGAGCTGCTCGGCCTCACCGAGAGCTGCCATCCGCAGAACCTGCGCCAGCTGCGCTGGGCGAACAGCATGATCAAGATCTTGTCCCCGCAGATCCTCAGCTCGCTGTGACACACCCCTGGCAGGACCAGCTGGCGACCACTCGGCCTGACTGTCGGGGGAAGGGGAGGTCGTTCAACCCGTCGACGCGTCGCGACGCGCCAGATCGTTCTCCTCCTTGATCGCTCGTAGGTGGGACCATGACTCGACGGTCCTGACTCCGGGCAGCGCGCGGATGCGTTCGAGTGTTGCAAAGACCTCATCGTCATTGCCGACCCGAATAGTGCCGATGGCATTGCACCAGCCGACTCCGACGACCAGCGAGTCGACCTCCTCGAATCCGCAGATCTTGTCCGCAACGGGGCCGGCCTCGCCGTGCAGCTGGAGGGCGAAGCCGACCGTTCTGCCGTCACCCAGCGGATCGAGTCGAACCAACGCACCGATGTGCACCAGGCCGGAATCCAGGAGTCGGAGGACACGACTCCTCGCCGTACCTGCAGTGATTCCGGTCGCTGCGGCGAGCTCGGTGAAGGAGGCGCGACCGTCGCGCCGCAGCGCCGTCAGCAGGGCGTGGTCGGCGGCATCGAGGTCGATCGACTGCAGCGTTCCCGGAGGGAAGTACGGGTCCTTCCAGATGTGGAGGTAGTTCAGGACCTGAACGGTGTGGACGCCGGCGATGCCCTGGATCTCGGACACCGCGACAGCGAAACTCGGCAGGTCAACCGTCCGGAGTTCCGCTGTCAGGGCGAAGCGGCCGGTGGTCGTGGTGACGAATGACGATTCGGGCATCGCCGCCACCGCGGCGGCGATCTCCTGCACCGGGCCGTCGGCCCGGACAGTGACGTGCCCGAGCTGTTCGAGCCCGAAGACCGAGGGGTGAATCGCTCCGATCACGCGCACCTGACGAGCGTCCACCAGGCGCTGCACCCTGGTTCGAACGCTCGACCGGGCGAGCCCGACGTGGCGGGCAAGGGTCTCGAAAGACACCCGGCCGTCCCGCTGCAGCTCCCGGACCAATCGTTCATCAACGTCGTCAACGCCGTCCACGCTCAAGTTGTAGCACCTCGACCGAACGGTCCCCGCACCGCCCGACACGACGCACCTGATCGCCAATTACCCATTATTCGGCGCCTATTCTGCCAGATAGCCGCCGATTCCTGTCTTGTCATGCGGCAATAGGAACTGTATCGTCGCCGCGCATGAGACGAGCACCGTTGTTCGCCGGGCATCCCCGTGGACTCGGAGGACTGTTCTTCACCGAAGCCTGGGAGAGGTTCTCCTACTACGGGATGCGGGCGATCCTGCTCTATTACATGTACGGCCGGATCTCCGAAGGTGGGCTCGGCTTCCCCAGCGACACGGCGAAGTCACTGATCGCGGTCTACGGGTCGGCGATCTATCTCGCGGCGATCGCCGGCGGCTGGGTCAGCGATCGGCTGTTGGGGGCTCGCCGCTCGACCCTGCTCGGCGGCCTGCTGATCATGTGTGGCCACGTGTGCTTGGCGCTGCCGGCCGGACGTCCCGCGCTGTTCGCCTCGATGATCTTCATCGTTCTCGGCACCGGACTGCTGAAACCGACGATCTCCTCATCGGTCGGTGACCTCTATTCCGACGACACCGCTCGGCGCGACGCCGGCTTCAGCATCTACTACATGGGCATCAGCGTCGGCGCGGTGGTTGCACCGTTTGCCGTCGGCACGGTGGGACAACGGTGGAACTATCACCTCGGATTCAGTTTGGCGGCCGTCGGGATGGCGATCGGACTGGTCGTCTATCTGGTGACCTCGCGACATCTGAGTCCGGTGAGTCGGTCACCGAAGAACCCGATCGAACTGCAAGCGGTCCCGGCGGGACGCAAGGTCATCGTCGGTGCGGCCGGTTGCGCAGTTGTCGCAGCGGTTCTGATTGCCGCCGTGTCCGGTGCGCTGACCGCCGACCGGGTGGTCGATCTGGTGAGTGCGCTGTCCATCGTCCTGCCGATCGCGTACTTCGTCGTGATGTTGCGCAGTCGGCGGACTTCGAGAGCTGAACGCGCCAGGGTGCGGGCCTACATTCCCCTGTTCGTCGCCGCGATGGTCTTCTGGGTCATCCAGGAACAGGGCGCCACGGTGATCGCTCAGTATGCCGAACAGAGCGCCGATCTCCAGGCCCTCGGGTTCTCCATGCCCGCCTCTTGGTTCCAATCGGTCGGGTCACTGACGTTGATCATCTTGACCCCGGCCGCTGCGGTCCTGTGGGTGCGGCTCGGCCGTCTGCGGCGGCCCCCGACAACCGGAACGAAGTTCGCCGCCGGTCTCGCCATCGCCGGTCTGTCCTACCTGTTGCTGGTGATCCCGTCCTTGCAAGCAGGGAAGAGCAGCCCCGGATGGTTGGTGGCCAGTCTGGCAGTGGTGACCGTCGGCGAGATGTGCCTCTCGCCGATCGGCTTGGCAGCGACCAGCCGACTGGCCCCGGCCGCGTTCGCGACTCAGACGATGGGGTTGTGGCTGGCTTCGAACGCGGCCGGTCAGGGCGTCTCGGCGCAGATCGTCAGGTTCTATCACCCGGACCACGCCGCCGGCTACTTCGCTGCGGTCGGTGCTGGTGCCGTGATAGCCGCCGTCCTGCTGCTGGCAGCCGTCCCGTTGCTGCGGCGGCATACCGAGGAGGACGACGGCGGCGACACCTCGCACCAACGATCGGACGAGCCTCAGGAAGGACATCAATGAGTCGCACCGTCTTCAGCAACGGAATGATCTTCGACTCGTCGGCGCGGTCGACGTATCAGGCGGACGTGGCGATCGACGGCGACCAGATCGTCGAGATCGGCGCCGGACTCGACGGCGACGTCGAGATCGACTGCGCAGGACTAACGGTCGTTCCCGGCATGATCGACTGTCACGTTCATCTGACCATGTCCACCACCGACCTGTTCGAGACCGTGCAGCAGCCCTTCTCCCTGCAGTTCTACGAGGGTGCCCGCAACATGGCACGAACGCTTGCGGCCGGTGTCACCACCGTCCGGGACGCGGCCGGCGCCGACCAAGGAATGCGTGTCGCACAACAACGTGGTCTGATCCTCGGTCCACGGATGCAGGTCTCACTCAACATGCTGAGCCAAACCGGTGGGCATGGGGATCCGTGGTGGCCCTCGACCTGCACGATGGACCTGCTGCCGCCGCACCCCGGACGGCCGGCGATCGTCGTCGACGGCCCGGAGCAGATCCGGCACAAGGTCAGAGAACTCGTCCGGGCCGGCGCCGATGTGATCAAGGTCGCAACCAGCGGCGGGCTGGTGTCAGGCGGCGCGGGCCCGAACATCGCCCACTTCCGCGATGACGAGATCACGATGATGGTGACCGAGGCAGCGTCTGCCGGCTTGTTCGTGATGGCGCATGCCAGCGGGCCAGGTGCGAAAGCTGCGGTCCGCAATGGTGTTCGGTCGATCGAGCACGGCCACGGGTTGGACGATGAAACCCTCTCGATGATGGTCGACCACGGGACGTGGTTGGTCCCCACACTGTCCTCGGGGCTCGGCCTCCAGAACGCGATCGCCGGCGGAGCAAACCTTCCGGCCGTCGTGATCGCCAAGATCGAGGAGACTGCGGCACAGGCCGAAGACGATCTTCGTCGTGCGATCGACGCGGGAGTCCGGATCGCGATGGGCACCGACGCTCCGCTGTATCCGCACGGTCGCAATCTCGACGAGATCACGTTGATGACGCAGCACGGCATGAGTGCGGCCGACGCACTGTACGCCGCGACCGCATCGGCCGCCGAATTGTTGGGCGTGGAGGAAGATAGGGGGTCTCTCCGCCCGGGATGTCGCGCGGACCTGGTGATCATCGAGGGCGACGCCCTGGACGTCGCCCGGCTGCAGGACCGCGTCCGCGCTGTCTATCAGGACGGAATCGACCGCACGGGATCAGTGGTCGTCGACCGCTAGCCGTCATCCACCGATGCTGTGGTGTCCGAGCGGCTCCCGATCATGGTCAGCAGGAAAAGCACGACTCCGACGGCAACGGCGATGCCCCCGAACAGCCAGACGATCGGTTCCTGCTGGGTCAGCAGCAGAATGCACGAGGCGATACCGAGAATGGGCAACGGGGTCCAGGTGCGGAAGTGCCGATGGCCGACCCGGTCACGGCGGAGCACGAGGACAGCCAGGTTGGTGCTCAGGAACACGAATAGGAGCAGCAACACCACAGTCGAAGCCAAGGTGTCCAGATCGTTCACGATAGTCAACGCCATCGCGATGACCGTTGTCGCCACGATTGCCACCCAGGGCGTTCGTCGACGGGGCAGCACCCGGCTGAGCAGTCCGGGGAGGAGTCGCTGCTCGGCCATTCCGTAGGCCATCCTGCTGGCCATGATCATGGTCAGCAGGGCTCCGTTCGCCACCGCCACCAACGCCACTAGGCTGAACCCCCAGGCCGGGATGCCGACCCCGGCGGCCTTCACCACTTCCAGCAACGGGCCGGACGAGGCAGCCAGCCGCTCGGGTGGCAGGACCCAGCTGCTGATCAGGGCCACACCGACGTACACGGCTCCGGCGGCAGCCAACGCTCCGAACAGCGCCCGCGGGTAGACACGGGTCGGCTCACGGACCTCCTCGGCGACGTTGGCCGAGGTCTCGAAGCCGACGAAGGAGTAGTAGGCGATGATCGCCCCACCGAGCACGGCGGTCGCCGGATTCACCTGGGACGGAAAATCCACGACACGGAGCAAATCACCGTCGCCGCGTCCAACGAAGATCAGACCGGCGACGATAACCACGAGCAGTCCGCCGACCTCGACCGCGGTCATCACCAGATTGGACCGCACCGACTCACTGATCCCGCGAGCGTTCAATGCCGCCACCAAGATCAGGAACAGCATCGCCGCCGGAACGCTGGGGATGTCAACCAATGTCCGCAAGTAGTCGCCGGCGAAGGCTAGTGCCAGGCCTGCTGCGCTCACCACCCCGGCGGCCAACATCGCGAACCCGACCAGAAACGCGATGAGCGGTGAACCGAACGCCTTCTGCGCGAACACCGACGACCCACCGGCGCGTGGATACTTGGTGACCAACTCGGCGTACGAGCTGGCGGTCAGCAGCGCCAAGCCGAGTGCGACGATCAACGGGACCCACAGCGCTCCACCGACCTCGTCGGACAGGACACCCATCAGGGCATAGATCCCTGCGCCGAGGACGTCACCGAGAATGAACGTGAAGAGCAGTGGACCGGTAACGGTACGCCGCAGCGCCGAGCCTTGGCTCGACGCCGAACTGCTGCCGTTGGCTGCAATCTCTGTCTCCCTCAGGTCACCCATGTGCGAGCAGATACCCCGGACGGTTCGGCGGCAAACCACTGCCCCGAAGATTCACCGCCCACCGACGGGGTAACCCTCTGATCAGCAGGTGTCGCTGCCGAACGGGAGGACGGAGGTGGACGCGGTGCTCGACACCAAACGAAGGGAATTCCTGTCGCGTGGTCTGCGGGGCGCACGCAACGGCGCCGAGGCGACCGGGGCCATGACAGCGGCCTTCGCCGCGTTTGATCTGCTCGGTTGGCTCGGGCGGCTACCACCACGGCAGATCATCGAACGGCTACTCCCCGGTTCCTCCGAGCACACCCGACGGATCGCGACCGTAATCAGCCATACCGGTTACGGCGCCTTCTTCGGCGCCGGCTACGCATTCCTCCCGGGTCGCCGTTCCACCACGTTCGGAGTGATCTTCGGCCTTGCGATCTGCGCCGGCAACTACGAGGCACTGCTGCCCGCATTGAAGATCAGGCCACCTTTGCACGCCGATGACCGACGAGAGATCGCGGCAATGGTGCTCGCGCACATCGTGTACGGAGTGACCCTGCAACGGCGGATCTCACAACGCGAGCGGTCAGTCGACTTGCACTCTGATACCGACAGCTGATCCAGCACGTAATCAAGGAGGAACCATGGGAACGATCATCGGCTACATCGTCATCGGTCTGCTGGGCGGCGTCATCGCCAAGCTGATCATCCCGGGCAAGCAGCCGGGAGGCATCATCGTCACCATGTTGCTGGGGATCGTCGGGGCGCTCCTCGGCGGCTTTCTCGGCGGACTGATCTTCCACGTCAAGTACAGCTCGATCTGGAGCTGGTCGGGTCTGATCACCTCGATCATCGGAGCGCTGATCGTGCTGCTGATCTACGGCCTGATCCGCGGCCGTACGGCGCGGCGGGCCGCCTGATGATATGACGCCAGCCGAACGAAGGGCGTGGGTGCCTACGGTCGTATCGGAGCCACGCTCCTTCTCGGCCGACGGAGCGTCAGCCCGGACATCCGGATGATGATCATGCTTCGCCGATCTCCTGATCCTCGTCTGGCGGTACCTCGTGTGCCTGGTCGAGTTGGTCGGCGACGTCGGCTGCCGATGAATCGATCTCGCGATCAGGATCGTTCGTCGGCTGCGCAGGCCAGGCTTCCTGTTCCTGTTCGGCCCTGTCTGCTTCCGGAATGTCGGGGTGCTCGGTCATCTCAGCCTCCTTGTTGGGAACGCGGCCGTCGTTGTTCGCGATCCTTCTACTGCTGTTCAGTCCCAGCGCGTCGCCTGCTCGTCGAAATCCGTAGTGTGCGGCGGGATCACGCAGAATACGAGTCCGCCGGGATCGACCATCTGCCAATAGCGTCCTGCATCGCAGCTTCGCAGACGCCTGGCGCCGAGCGTCTCCAACCGATCGGCCTCTGCGTCGACGTCGTCTGTATCGACATCGAGGTGGACGCGCGGTCCGGTGTCGTCCTCCAGTCGCTGCAGTTCGATCACGATCTGTCCGGAGAACGTGCCGAGGGAGAAGTACGGGTCGCAGTCCTGTTCACCCGTTCTGCCCATCGCAGCAGCCCAGAACGCGCGACTGGCTTCGAATGACGTCGCGGGATGATCGATGAAGATTCCGCCGATCCGACTCTTGTGCATGGTGCTCCTCCTCAGAAGACGGCCTTGCCGCCGGTGACGCCGATCACGGTTCCGGACACGTAGCTGGCCTCCGCCGGTGAGGCAAGGAAGACGTACGCGGGAGCAACCTCGGCAGGCTGGCCGGCTCGGCCGAGCGGGGTATCGCCACCGAAGGTCTCCAGGTGCTCGCCCTCTTGGGTGGCCGGCTGCAGCGGCGTCCAGATCGGGCCCGGCGCGACGGCGTTGACCCGGATACCCCGCGATCCCAGCTCACCCGCAAGATTGACCGTGAAGTTGTTGATCGCGGCCTTGGTCGCTGCGTAGTCCAACAAGGTGGTGGACGGCTCGTAGGCCTGGATCGAGGTGGTGTTGATGATGCTCGACCCGCGCTGCAGCAACGGCACCGTTGCCCGGGTCAGCCAAAACAGGGCCTGCAGGTTCGTCGTCAGCACCCGGTTCAGGTCCTCGTCGCGCAGTTCTTCGATTCCCGGTGTCCGTGCCATCTGGAAACCGGCGTTGTTGATCAAGACGTCCACACCGCCGAGCGCCTGCACAGCACGCCCTGGCAACTCGCCGCACACCGTACGCTGCATGAGGTCACCGGGCAGCAGCGCGACCTCTTCGTCGGCGGCCCTGACCAATTCGGCGGTCTCCCGTGCGTCCTCTTCCTCGGAGTCCAGGTAGGAAAGCGCCACACTCGCACCTTCGCGGGCAAAAGCGATGGCGACGGCCCGGCCGATCCCGGAGTCGCCACCGGTGATCAACGCCCGAAGGCCTCGGAGACGTCCGTGCCCCACGTAGCTTTGCTCACCATGATCAGGGCGTGGGTTCATCTCGCCGGTCAGGCCCGGCGGCGTCTGTTCCTGTGTTGGGAACCCGCCGTTCTCATTCACCTTCCGCGCCGCCGCGGCGGCGACGTCGCTCGTTGATGCCATGGTTGCTCCCGTCAGCCGAGTTGGTCGTGCATCAGGTTGTCGACCGCTTCGCCTGCGCCGGCCAACCGTGCACAGTGCGCGCAGCAATACAGAGTGTTCTGACCTTCGATGCCGTGGCCGAGAATGCGGCAGCCGCAATGGGCACAATGCGGCGCGACCTTGGTGATGGCACACTCGAACGAGTCGAAGGAATAGGTCTCGCCGGTAGACGTCACGAGTTGAAAGCCGCCGACGTAGTCATTCCCGCAGGTGTCGCAGCGTGTCATGGTCTTGTGTCCTTCCCGTTTACGGTGTCGAAGCGTTCGAGACCTGGCGGATCCCTGGTTTTCTGCCTGCCCGGGGTCGCTGGGATTGGGCTTTGGCTCGACCCCGACGTCGCTGCCGAACGACGACGACCGGAACAGCGAGCGTGAGAAGGCCCGCCGCGACAACCCATAGCCGCGGACGGCCCTGGCCGTCTGCCGCCACCGACGATGCCCAGGTCGCAGCCGCGCCCAACACGGCGAGGCCGTCGCCGGACTGATGCCTGATCTGATGGGCGGCGTGTTGCGCCTGAGCCTTCACATCCAGCTTCTCCGACAACGCCTCGACGCTCTCAGTCAACCGTTCACGAGTTGCGGTGATATCGGCGTTCAACTCGTCGGCATCGGCCTCGGGGCCTGGACGATCCAATTGACCTGGATGATCATTTGCTGGGCTTGTCGTCATGGTGCCTTCCCTCCTTGACCGCGTCGACGTCGGCCTTCATACTGGCGATCAGCTGTCCCGCCGGAGGTGGCGCCTTCAGAGCTTGCCCCCTGCCGATCAAGGCGAGGATTCCGGCCACCACAAGCACCGCAAGCGAGATGATCAAGGCCGCCAGCCACCATGGCGCCACCAGTGCCAAGGCGATCATCGCAGTGGCGATCAGGCCTCCAAGCCCGAACAACGCCAGAATCCCTGCAGCCCCGAACATTCCGATGCCGAGGCCGGCGTGCCGGGCGGAATCGGCCAGGTCCACCTTGGCCAATTGCAGCTCGTCTCGGATCAGCCGCACCAGCTGGTCGGACAGGTCGGTCATCAGCCGGCCCACCGATTGATCACCTCTCGTCAGTGGTTCGCCGCCGGTGGCGCCGCGCCGTGCCGGGCTGGCATCGGCGGTCACGTTCGACCCCCATTCGAGGTGACTGTGCTGTCATCGGGGTCCGGCTCGGGCGCTCGGGGGGTGCCGTCCTCCTCGGTGAAGTAGCTCTGGTCGGCAGTGCCTTCCTGCTTGCTTTCCGGAACTCTGTCGGATGCTCTGTGCACGGCTTGGCTGGCAGTGTCCTTGGCCTTACTGGCCGCGTGGGCCGCACCGTCCTTGACGGTGTCCGCCGCCTGCGAAGCCGTGTCCTGAACCCGCGGATCGTTCCAGACCCGGCTCACTTGTCCCTTGATCTGGTCGTAGCGTTCCCGGCCGGCTCTCGCGCCGAGCAGATAGCCGATCACTCCACCCGCAACGCCGATGAGAATCTTGCCCCACATGGTGCCTCCACCTTCTTCGGATCGTGCTGTTGTCTGCGGCCTATTCGCGTGCCCTGGCCAGCGCGTCCTTGGCCCGATCGACCAGGGCAACGAACGGGCCGATCGTCCATTGCCTGGCCGGCGACCCGGCTGTGCCGGGATGGGGGCGAGTGGGCGCGATCTTCTCGACCGCCTCGATCCGGCGGCCCAACGTCCGGCGCTGCTGGAGATCGAGCGCTTCCAGCACCGGCGGAAATTCCTCGTTCTCCTCGCTCTCCGCATGCGCAGCGACTGCGCCGGCGAACTGCTGGGAATCTCGATCAAACTCCGGGCTCTCCAGCTTCAACGACTCCAACTGCTCCAGGACGGCATTGGCCTCCTGCTCCTCGGCATTGCGTGCATCGGCGATGCCGGAGGCAGCGATCGTCTCCGTCACCGGACGCAGCACCATCTCCCCGGCGGTCTCGTGCACCGCCAACAGGCCACGCAGTTCCTCGAACGCCTGCTGTCGCTGTTCGCCATGTGATAGCCGCACCTCGTCCAGAAGATCATGGATTGTCGCATGCTGGTTCAGCAGGATGGTGATCACATCGCCGTCAGGCAGCTGGCCAGCCTTGCGGCGATCTTCGGCGGCGTTGTCCATCGGATGCTCCTCTGTCAATCAAATCTCTGACGGGACAGGTACCCGGTCAGGAGGGACGAAACGTGCGGCGGGTGGAGCCGTCGTCCGAAATCCGAGACCGTACTCGGCGCGAGAGGATTCCGAGGACGTTGCTCACGGTGATGCAGGCCGTGCCCCCGCATCCAGAGTCGGATCGATGCCGGCGCGATCGACCTTGCGGTGGTAGTGCATCCCGGCCAGCCCACCGAGCACCGCACCAGCCAGGCTGACTGCTGCCAGGCCGGTGGCGACGATGGTGCCCGCAGTCGTCAGAGTGCCCTCGTTGAGCGGGATCCGCGGAAAACTGTTGATCTTGGCCAGAATGTCGAACTTCGCGCCCGCGATCAGCCCGACAACGGCGATCACAACGGCCACCAAGATCGCCCACAGCCAGACCCCGAAACCCTGCTTGACCCCGCTGAATCGGGCCATCCGGCCGGCGACGTAGCCACCGGCGAAGTAGGCCACGAACAGCACCACCAGCAGAACGGCACCTCCGGCCAGCCCAACGGTGCCAGGATTCTTCGTCGCGTCCTGTCGAAGATCACTTCCCAGTCCGATCGCCGCCCCGGTCGCGCCGATGATCGCAGTCAGCAAGAGTGAGGCCCCGGTCGCGGTCAACCAACCGAAGAAGGCGCTACCGAATTTCATTCCACCGTAGGCTGCACGCTGAAGCCCGACGACCGTTCGACGCCCGCTGTCAAAGTGCTCACCACCGGTGCGCGTAGCCCCGTGCTCCTCGGCCGCGATGGGGTGAGATCGCGGTCCCTGCTCGTGCCCTGCTGTGCTCATAGTTCAGTGCCCTTCGAACCCCGTGGCCCGAAGCGCTGCTGCTTCGCACTGGATTTTGTTGATCATGACCTGGCCCCTACTTCCAGCCGTCGTCCGTGTCTCGGTCACCGGCTCGATCGGTAGCCTCGTCGACCGCCGGCTCATCGGCCCGATGGGGCGCGGTGCCGGTCGACTTGTCCGTTGAATCCGCGCCGCCACGTTGGACCTCTTCGATGTCGGAGAGTTCCGACACCTGTCGTTCACGCTTCTTCGGCTCCTCGCGTGGAGTACTCATAAGCGGCCAGTACCCGTCGTCGGAGTCTGTAACCGCGTGTTCGAGACGGGTCAGCTGACCGCGGGATACTCGTTGGGTTGCAGGATCGAGACAAGGTGTGCCGCATTCGCGGCGAGCGTCCCGGTCGTGGTGGCCACCTTCTCCGGTACCGCCGCCAGATCCTTGAAGTCGGTGGTGTGCATCGCCTCACCATTCCAATACACGCCGGACTGCGCGGGCACGGTGAAGCCTACGTCGTTCAGCGCCTGCAGGGCGATCGCGATGATGTGGTGCGCACCGTCCTCGTTTCCCACCACTGCGACGACGGCGACCTTGCCGTAGGTCAGCGGCCTACCGTGATCGTCGGTCTCGGACAATTCGGCATCCAGCCTCTCGAACACCCGCTGGCAGACACTGCTGTGCTGCCCCAGCCAGGTCGGTGTGGCGAGGACCAGGATGTCGGCAGCCAACAGCCGCCGACGGATCTCCGGCCAGGCATCACCGTCGCCCATGTCGGCCTCGACCCCTGGTCGGACATCATGATCGACGACGCGGATCATCGACCCGTTGACATCGTGTTCGGCCAGCGCATCGAGCACCTGCTGGGCGATCAGCTCGGTACTCGATGGGGTGGGTGACGGGTTGAGCGTGCAATTCAGCGCCAGTGCAGTGATAGACATCAGAGTTTGCTCCTTGGATCGTCGCGAATCTCTGCTACCCCGATCACCTGGAGCCAATCGCCTCAGCGGGCCGTCCAGAACCGGTGCCCGACGACCTGGTTGGGTAAACAGCCGGCATGAGCGATGAACCGGCGGCCACGGCAACAATCCGGACGAAGGTCCCTGCTCGGCTTGATCGACTGCCCTGGTCGCAGTTCCATCGACGGGTGCTGGTCGGCTTGGGAACCGTGTGGATCCTGGACGGACTCGAGGTGACCATGGTCGGGTCGGTTGCCTCCCGGCTCACCGAGAAGGGCAGCGGTCTAGGTCTTACGGCCGGACAGGTGGGGGTCGCCGCGGCCGTCTACATCGTCGGCTCCTGCCTCGGCGCACTCGTCTTCGGCCAACTCACCGATCGCTTCGGCCGCAAGAAGCTGTTCCTGATCACTCTGGGTCTGTATCTGTTGGCGACGGTGGCGACGGCGTTCTCCTTCTCCGCTTGGTACTTCTACCTCGTCCGGTTCTTCACCGGCGCAGGAATCGGCGGTGAATACGCCGCGATCAACTCCGCCATCGACGAGCTGATCCCCGCACGCGTCCGGGGCCGGGTCGACCTGGTGATCAACGGAACGTACTGGCTCGGCGCCGCCGCCGGCTCGGGGCTGGTCGTCTTC
This sequence comes from Microlunatus soli, assembly GCF_900105385.1. Lineage (NCBI taxonomy): Bacteria > Bacillati > Actinomycetota > Actinomycetes > Propionibacteriales > Propionibacteriaceae > Microlunatus > Microlunatus soli. Next base: position 451,711 of record NZ_LT629772.1, read on the forward strand.
CTGCTGTCCTCGATCTTTCCCGTCGATCTCGGCTGGCGGTTGGCCTTCGGCATCGGTGCTGTACTCGCCCTGCTGATTCTGGTGGTCCGCCGTCACGTTCCGGAGAGTCCGCGCTGGCTGTTCATCCACGGTCGCAAGGACGAGGCCGAGCGGATCGTGGACGACATCGAGCATGACGTCGCCGAGCACTCCGGGCAGCCGCTTTCCGTGCCGGAGCAGGAGATCGCCATCCGACAGCGGCGCAGCATCTCCTTCATCGAGATCGCCCGGACCGCGGTCACGCTGTATCCCAAGCGGACCGTGCTGGGATTGGCTCTGTTCGTCGGTCAGGCGTTCATCTACAACGGCATCACGTTCAACCTCGGAACGCTGTTCAGCGGCTTCTTCGGGACATCGTCGGACGTCGTTCCGGTCTTCCTGGTGATCTATGCCGTCGGCAACCTGCTGGGACCGCTGCTGCTCGGCAGGCTCTTCGACACGATCGGCCGGAAGCCGATGATCAGCATTGCGTACTTCGGTTCGGCGCTGCTCACGCTCCCACTAGCCGCCGTCTTCTACTTCCAGTGGGGCGGCGAGCCGGCCTTCGTCGCCGCGCTCTCATTGACGTTCTTCCTCGCCTCCTCGGGCGCCAGTGCTGCGTACCTGACCGTCAGCGAGATCTTCCCAATGGAGACTCGGGCTCTGGCGATCGCCTTCTTCTATGCGATCGGCACTGGCCTGGGCGGCATCGTCGGACCGCTGCTGTTCGGCTCACTGATCGACACCGGAGAGCGCGGCCCGGTCGCGATCGGTTTCCTGATCTCGGCCGGCGTGATGGCACTCGGCGGCCTCGCCGAGGTGACCCTGGGTGTGCGTGCCGAGCAGACTGCACTGGAGGACATCGCCAAACCGCTCACTGCCGCCGACGCGGTCCCCTCCGATGAGCGAGCCCGTTCGTGACGGATTCCTAATCGGGGCTGCGGTCTTGGTCGGTTCCCCGTTTCGGGTCGGGGTTGCTACCCCGGCCGGGCTCTTGATCTTGATCCGGTTCGAGAAGGTCGGTCAGCACATCAACCGGATCGTCCTCACGCCCAGGCAGGTCGGGTCCTGGATCTAGGTACGGGAGTTCTGTCTCAACAAGAACTTCCTGCAAGCGTTCGTTCACAGCGTGAGCAAGGACGTCCCGCTCGAACGACGCCAACGTGCCCAGGCCTTGCAGGAACGCCTCCACGTCGAAGACGTCGGCATTTCCACCCAGCGCCACGTATCGCAGCCACAACTGTCGCAACGACAGGCCACTCAGCCGGATCGCGGCATCGAATCGCTCCGCGTCCTGCCCGTCTGCAGTCATTCCTCTGCCGCATCGTTCTCGAGCTGCCGTTGTGCATCAACCGAGGCGACGAGCCGCTTGGCGACCTCGGCAACTCGGCGATTCGTGCGCCGCGACACCGCAACAAGCATTCGGAACGCCGCGTCGGCGCTGCCGGCACCTTGGGCAAGCAGAATCCCCTTGGCCTGGCCGATCACGTCACGATTCTCCAAGGCCAGCGTCATTTGCTCGGCCAGCTCACGCGTCTGCGTCACCGTCTGGGTGTTGGCCAGCAAGATCGCCGCTTGATCAGCGAACAGGGCCAACAAAGCCGCCGACCGGGCGTCGAAGGCTCCGACTTCATCGGAGTAGACCTTGATGGCGCCGATCGCATCCTGGCCAGCCAACATCGGGGCGCTGAGCACCGACAGAACGCCCAATTCCCGTACAGAACCGCACCACTGCGGCCAACGTGATTCGGTCACCACGTCGTCGATCCGGACAAGCTCATGATCACGCCACGCCGTCAAGCACGGGCCGGCGTCGAATCGGTACTGCAACGCGTCGGCCTGCTCCACGACAGCGTCGGTCGCAGCGGTCGTCCGTCGCCCTCGCTGATCGGCAATGGTGACACCCGCGCCCACACTGGCGGGGACCGTCTGCGCCGCGAGTCTGGCAACCAGATTCAACGCCGTCTCGACTGTTTCGGCGGACAGCAGCACCCCGCCCATCCGAGCTAGGACCGCAGCCAACTCCGTCGCCAGTCCATCCGCTGCAACGGCGGTTGCCTCGGGTTCCTGGGCAGGCACACTCATTGTCTGATGACTCCTTCACTCCACCACGCCCCGACGTGGCGAAGTGCTCGGCCATCGGGTGCCTCTCTGCTGTCTGACCCGGTTGCCGCGAACCGCATTCGGCCGGCGACATGCAGATTGTTACCCGCTCCTCAGCCGGTCAAACCGGGGACCTGTCATGGCGTTTCTCACCAGGGGCCATCATCCTGCATTCCCGACGACTCCGGTGTCCGAAGTTGATCTTCGAAAGGATGCGGCTATCGGCATCCTTGGTGGCGCCTGGGGATGGGTGTTCACCGGGAGCCGTGGCCAGGTGTTCGTCGCTGCCTCGCCCCGAGAGGCGACGCCATCAACAGGACACCGTGAGCCGTCCTGGTTCAATGGTCTGGTGATGACCGACGAGATTGCAGAGGCCGTGGCAGTGCTGCGCGCCGGTGGTTTGGTCGCGTTGCCGACCGAGACCGTGTACGGGTTGGCTGCTGACGCCACCAATATCGCCGCGGTCCGACGAATCTTCGAGGCCAAACAGCGGCCAGCGTCCCATCCGCTGATCGTCCACATCAGCGGCGCCGACCAGCTGGCCGACTGGGTCACCGAGGTGCCACCGACCGCCCGACGGCTTGCCGAACGCTTCTGGCCCGGGCCGTTGACCCTCATCCTCCCGCGTGGCGAACGTGTCCCGGCCGAGACCGCCGGCGGCCTGGCGACGGTGGCGATTCGGGCTCCTGACCATCCGCTCGCGCAAGCGCTTCTGACCGCCTTCGGCGGCGGGATCGCCGCACCATCGGCCAACCGGTTCGGATCGATCAGCCCAACCACAGCCGACGACGTTCGGACCGAACTCGGCGACGCCATCGATTTCGTTCTCGACGGCGGCCCCTGCCAGGTCGGGGTCGAATCAACCATCGTCCAGATCGTCGACCACACACCCAGCATCCTGCGGCCGGGCGGAGTCAGCCGAGAACAGCTCGAAGCGATCTTGGGTGAACCGGTCGCGGTCCCGGCAACCAGCCCGACCCCGGTGCCCGGACAGCACCCAACACACTACGCACCCCGGGCCAAGGTCGTCCTGGTCAAAGCCGGGCAGCTGATCAGCGCAGCCGTCCGAGCCCACCAGCAGGGCCATCGCGTCGGCGTCCTGATCCCACCCGACGTTTCCGACACTGCCCTCACCACGGCACATGCACAGATCACGGTCCCCGAATCGATGCAGACCTACGCCCACGAGCTCTACCGATTCCTGCGCGAGTTCGACCATCAGGGGTGTGACCTGATCATCGCCTCACTCCCCCAGTCTCGCGGCCTCGGATTGGCGATCGCCAACCGCCTCACCCGCGCCGCCGGCCCCCGGAACGACCACGGACCGGCGACCGATCTCTAACGGGTTACGCTGCCCGACTGCCCGACTCCTCGGCTGTCTGGGGCGGGCCCCTCCGACACGGGCCGATCAGGGCGCACAGGAACCTGCAGCATCCCGACAAACGAACGGCCCCGCCAGATGATCAAGGAGATGACGAGGCCGCTCTGTGGCAGGACCAGTGCCACAGCGAAGACGATACCCGCAGGCGACAAGCTCAAGATCAACTTCTTCGACACGGAGGGTGTCCCGGAGTTCGGTGATCGCGATCTCGGCTCGGCGGTAAACCTGTCGACCGCCCACCTACCAAGATCTGGTGAGACCATCGGTGCACACCAATGAAGGAACGTGGAAGAGGGGGCCGACGACCGGATGGACCGTCGACAGGTCAGGTACTGTTCCGGTGGGCCGGATCGGCCCGTGCCGGACGGTTCCGTCTCCGTGAGACCGTGACGGAACCGTCCACCGAAACCGTCACCTGCCGCATGTCGTGGCGCCACACCGAGCCGTTCTTACATCCGTAGACGGCTGCATCGAGTGGCGTCGAAGACTGCGAGATTGACAGCTCTCCATAATCCGCGCATAGCATCGCGCCAGTCGCTTGGTGTTGTGCTTCGGCGCACGGGAAGGTTGTCGGTGATGACGAATTCCACAGCCATCGAACGTACCGGGGTCTCTACACGCGACCCGGACGAGGCCAACGCGTTGATCGAGCAGATGTATGTCGGTCACGTCCCGGGACGCCCTCTCACCAGGCCGGCACCGAGTTCCCGGTGTTGTCGGCAACGGCCGGAGACCTCTCGTCTGACCGGGTCCGGCAGGGCATATCGGCCCGCACCGTGCAGATCGCGACGTACTGGTCACCGGGGATGCACTGGTCACCTTCGACCCCCTATGCAAACGCGTCGGACCGCAGATCGTCGCGCCGGCAGCCACCGCCGACCGCGCTCAGAACCTCGCGTCGCTGGACACATCGGCCGACACCGATGCGCGGACCGTGCTGCCGAAGCAGGGCCGACGTGGGCCCAGGGCATTCGCAGTGCCCTCGATCGAACCACCAGCCGTTCCAGGCGATGATCAGAGAAATTCGTCCTCATCCGTGACATGCTCGTTCTCCTGCACGATCGCGCTGATCAGCCGCAGGGTGTGCTCGGTCTGAGCGGGCGGAAGTGGCCGACCGTGGGCAGGACGATGTTGCGTGCTCCGGCCAGCCGGCCGGTCTCGGGGACGTGCGGATCGAACACGCTGTAGAGCGAACTGATCCGGCCGTTGACAGCGGTTTCCGAGCTCAGCGCCTGGATGATCGGAGCGCTCGGACCGAACATCCGGACACTGGAAAGCAGAAACAGGTTCGCATACCGGGACCCGGAGAAGGGTGTGTTGATGGTGATCACGTGCCGGATCCGGTCAAGCGCATCGGTTTGGCCCAGGACCTGCTTGGCGATCAATCCGCCCTTGCTGTGAGCGATGACGGTCAGGTCGCGGAGTTTCTCGCGCTCGATGTAGTCGCCAGCGATCGCAGCCATGTCAGGAATCGCTCCGGTGTTGTAACCCAGCTTGTCCAGCACATGGACCGGTCGCCCATCCCGGAACAGGTGTTCGGCGACGGGCTGCATGAATCGCCAGCTCTCGAAAACGCCTGGAATCAGCAGTACCGGCGATCGCGGTGCCGTCAGGGGATGCAGACGCAGGTCCGGCTTTCCTCGCCCCGCGACCGCACGAAACATCCAGTAGGCCGCGTAGCCGTAGTCCATCAGCCAACCGGACAACTTCTGCCCGATTGTCGGGGACGAAGCCGTCGTCACCTTAGCCATCTGCGAGTCCTTCCTCGATCGACCGCGCACCGCACCGGACCACGCGACGCGACCGGCGGTGCGTGTCGGCGAAGCTTGCGCCGCCGACGCCGTCGGTGTCGCCATGGTCGGCCGTCGAGGAACCTTCGGCGGGCTTCCGTTCGCCGCCGAACGCGTGTGTCGAGACCACGACATGGTGGACGGGCGGTCGCTGCGGTCGTTGTCGATCGGTCGACGGATGAACCTTCCGAAGTGGTGTTGATTCCTGGCCTGTGCGCTCCGCCGTATCTGTACCCATGGATCCGGTGCCTCGCACGCTGGCACGCGCTACTGTTCTCGACCTGCCGGGTTGTCGAGCTGGGCGATTCTGGATTTCGGCCAGTCGGCCGGTCCGATAGGCCCGCCGGAGAAAGCCGTAGTCCTGAGGACTCGAGGCAGATCGCGACAGAACCTTTGGCTCACGACACCCGATCTGACCTGAGGTCAGTGGCCACCGTGCGACAGTGCGGTCCGACTGGCATACTTGCTGCTATCCGCGTGTCAAGAAGGCGCATGCGCGACCGGTAACAAGTCCCGTTGAGAAGCGAACTGGCTCGATTCGGCAGTGGCGGCACTGCGACTGCCGGATGATCATGCGCTGTTTTCATCGGGTCTGGTGACTGCGGCCGGCACGTTCTCGGCCCGGAACGAGGCTGAGATGACATTCCAGGAGTTCTCGCTGAGCCAGGCCGACGACTTCGCCCAACTCGCGGCGCAGCTACTGGCCGAACAGCAGGAACAACCCACCCTGGCCCGCATCGTCACATCCGCAGTACAGACCGTCGACGCCTGCGACTACTGCAGCATCAGCCTGCACGACACCGATGGCAACCTCACCGTGCCCGCCTCAACTGGACCCATCGCCGAACAAGCCATGACACTCCATAACGACCTCAACGAGGGACCGGGACTGGACACCACACCTGCGCTGGGCATCCTCAACATCGATGACGTGGCCGGAGACCACCGCTGGTCACAGTGGGGACCCACGGCCGCCGGCCTCGGCGTGGGATCGATGCTGGGCATCCACCTCGAGACCGCCCGGCCGACACCAACGGCAACTCTGAACCTGTTCGCAGAGAAACCCCATGCATTCGACGCCACCGACCTCGCCGTGGCCGGCATCTTCGCCCGCCTGGCCGCGACGGCGATCAACACCGCACGCCACGAAGAAGGACTCCGGGCAGCGGCGCTGTCCCGACAAACCATCGGCATCGCCCAAGGACTACTGATGCAACGCTTCGGGCTCACCATCGACCAGTCCTTCGAACTTCTCCGCCGCTACTCCGCCGACCGCAACATCAAACTCCGCGTCCTGGCCGAACGACTCGCCGACACTGGAGGCATTCCCACCGTCGGCAACGCCTCCGACAGCCTGGAACAGGCCTTCGGACTCCGCCCACCCGACCGCGACCCTGCCTGACAACTGCCCGCCGATCCGCCCAGGTGCCGTGATCACGATGTGATGGTCCGTGAGCCGGTCGCAGCGCCGGCTTCTACCCGGTGTTCTGCAGACCGGCAGCGACGCCATTGACGCTGAGCAGAAGGATCCGGCGCCATTTGGCCTCCTCGGAGTCGTTGCTCGACCCAGCCCTGAGTCCCCGCAGTGCTCGCAGCTGGATCAATGAGAGTGCATCCACGTAGGGGGACCTCAGCTGCACAGCCCGCCCAAGTGTCCTGTGTCCCGCCAGCAACCGCTCTTGACCGGTGATCTCAACGATCCAGTTCCGAGTGAGTTCCATTTCGTCGAGGACGAGCTGGGCGAGGTCGGGGCGCTCACCGAGCGCGAGATAGCGTTCAGCGATTCTGCTGTCGGTCTTGGCCAAGGACATCTCGACGTTGTCGATCATGGTCGAGAAGAGGGGCCAGCGCCTGTATGCATCCCGCAGCCGTTGACTATCGCCGACGCTCTCCAATGCCGTCCCCAGTCCGAACCAGCCAGTGAGATTGATGCGTGCCTGCGTCCAGGCGAACACCCACGGAATCGCCCGCAAGTCCTCCAGCGACTCCATGGAAAGCCCTCGCCGTGCAGGGCGCGAACCGATGGCCAGCCACCCGATCTCTTCCTGAGGTGTGACGGTGGCGAACCACTGCGGGAATCCGTCTGCTCTGACCAGCTCGAAGAAACGCCGCCGCGAGCTTTCGTCCATGATCGCGGCGATGTCGGCGAAGTCGTTCGAGGCGGTCGCATTGCGCTCTGAGATCGACGGCGTCGACTGCAGCAGCGTCGCCGCGACGACCTGCTCGATGTGGCGAGCTGCGATCGTCGGGTCGCCGTACCGGGCGAAGATCACCTCGCCCTGCTCGGTCAACTTGAACCGGCCGTCGACCGAGCCCGGCGGCTGTGCCAGGACAGCGCGGTTGGCTGGGCCACCACCACGACCGAGCGCGCCGCCACGGCCATGGAAGAGGGTCAGGACGATCTCGTGTTCCTTGGCCCAGGCCGCAATCCTGCTTTGCGCGTCGTACAGGGCCAATGTTGCCGACACTGGGCCGACGTCCTTGCTGGAGTCGGAATAGCCCAACATCACCTCAAGCCGGCGGCCGGTCGCGGCCAGTCGGTCCCGCACCTGCGGCAACTCGATCAGGCCGTCGAGAACCGTCGTCGCGTTCTGCAGGTCTGCAAACGTCTCGAACAGAGGAACCACGTCCAGCACCGGAGCCTCGGCGGCCGACCCGAGCGCGACGTCGGCCAACCGGTACACGTTCGCGAGATCCTCGGCGCTGCGAGTGAAGGAGACGATGTACCGCCTCGCTGCCGACGGACCGTACCGATCCTGGACCGCGGCGATCGCGCGGAAGGTCTCCAGGACCTCTTCGCTCTGATCCGACAGCGAATCGCCACCGGCGATCTCGGCCAAGGCTGCGGCGTGGACGGCCGAATGCTGCCGGACCTCGAGCTCCGCCAAGTGGAAGCCGAAGGTCTCGACCTGCCAGATCAGATCCTGCACATCGCCGTAGGCTCTCCGGACGTCACTCGAGGCCAACGAATCCTGAACCACATGCAGATCCGACAACAACTCCTCGACCGACGCGTAGGCGAGATCAGCATCCCGCCTCCGGGTAGCAGCGATTCGTTCAGCAATAGCCAGCAGAACTCGACGATGTGGTTCGTCGGGTGATCGGCTGGCGATCTCGTCGGTGATGTCGCCCGCCATCCGCCGCTGCCGCGACCAGAGCCTAGAGAGTCCATCCGACGGAGGCGTGGTCGCGGCCTCGAGCGTCAACGATCGACCGATCCGAGTCGCGGCCCGTTCCAGCCCCAACAGCACATGCTCGGCGCCGATGGCTGCTGCACTACGGGTGATGGTCGCGGTGACGTTGGGGTTACCGTCCCGGTCTGCACCGATCCATGACCCCAGCCGCAGAAACGCGGGTACCACCGGCGGATGCGGGACGGTCGGATCGTCGGCGACCAGGTCGTCCAGCGCCCGATAGATTCTCGGCAGTGCGGTGAACAACGTCTCGTCGAAAATGCCCATCGCCGTACGCACCTCGTCCAGCGGAGTCGGCTTGTCCAGTCGCAGCGGTGACGTTCGCCAAAGCGTGTCGATCTCCGACAGCAGGTCGCGAGTGTTGACCGCCAGTGCCGGACCACCGGTCCTCGGGTCGTCGCGTCTGGCGATCAGCTCGCTGATCCGCCGAATGCAGGCGGCAACCGCACGACGACGCGCTTCGGTCGGATGGGCCGTGAACACCGGACGGAACTCCAGCGCAGCGACCCGGTTGAGTGTCTCCCGGTTGCCCAATTCTGCACGCAGCTTGGCGATCGCGGCGGCGGTCGAGTCCTCCTGGCCCGAACCGTTGCCGGATGTGGCTCGAGCACGCAACACGCGAATTCTGTGGTACTCCTCTGCCAGATTGACCAGATGGAAGTAGCAGGTGAACGCCCTCGCCACTGCTTCGGCTCGATCCATTGACAGCCCGCCGACAAAGGCCTCCGCTGCGTCGAACGCCGCAGAACCGGCTTCGGTGTAGGCGCGGATGGCCAGTTCGCGCAGACGCTCGACATCAGCGAGCAGGTCCGGCCCGCCGCTCTCGGCGATCACCGTTCCCAGCAGCTCTCCCAGCAGATGCACATCCTGCCGCAGCGCCTCTGGCATCTCTGAGACCGCATCGGAGCGCGATCCGGTCGAGATCCGGTGCGATGCGGTGTCGTCGGCGTCCAGTGGCTCTTCGGTGTCGACCTGCTCATGGTCGTCGCGTGATTCAAACACGGCCTGGAGAATATCGGGGGCATCCGCGGAACCGCTCAGGTGTCTCGCCAGAGCCCGGGCCTGACCTGCGCGCGCGACGCGAACGCAGCCGGCGACAAATCCGCGTCCGATCCGGATCCACATCTGCTTGGTGCGCACGGTTCGCCGTCGTGTGGGGTGAATGGTCAAGGCTTCTGTGGGTTCTCGATAATGTAGTTGACCTTGCCACAAGGGCAGGATGCAGGCTCAGCTCCGCGGGTGCAGTCAATCCCTCGATCGGAGCAGCAAGGGAGCAAGAATATGTTCCGTTTCCTCTCAGAAGTTACCGACGTCGTCGCGAGTTAACGTCCGGAGCTTTACGCGATCCTCGGCGAGGTCGCCGCCGCCGGCTTCACCGGTATCAAACATGCGTGTGCGAGACGAACAGGTCGGAATAGGTTGGACGGTCCCGTCTCGTTTCGACGAGACGAGACCGTCCGCCATGGGCCGATCAGGGCCATGGGAAATTCTAGCCAAGCCGTTCTGACTCACCCCGTTGGGGCCTGAATGGCGTTTCCACGAGCGACTCGCTGTGCACCCGCTGTTCCTGTGGCGTCTCGCCAACCACAGACAGCGGACTCGCTGCTCGACCATGATCATTTCGGAGCGGCTTGGAGATTTCGCTGGGTCATGAGAGACGTCTTGCTTCCGGACGGCCACTGGGGCCCGGACGTGGCGGTGCTCAAATGGGTGCTCCTCCGGCGTTGGAGTACCGGCGATGGTCATAGCCCCGGCCTTCAAGCCAGCCGCGCCGTTGAGCAATTCGAGTCGCAGACCGCAGACCATGATCGCTGTCCTTCTCCGGCCTGTCTTGTTGAGCGAGAGAACTCCGACTCTCACGATGTTGATCTTGATATTCTCCTTGGCATTCACGATCACCGGATGCCCTCGTTTTGGCGACCGTATGAAGCGTCGTGCCGCACATCAAGACGTTCCAGCTCGTGGGCAATCGCCTTTTAGCATGCCCACGTCAGGCGGTCAAACGTCCGATCCTGTGCACCGAGCGACACGTCCTGATCCTTGCGCTGCTCGGACTACCGATGTCCCAGCAGATCCCAGAAAACCTGATGTCGCTCGGACAGCGCCATCGCCACCTCGCGCGACACGTCCGACGAGAGACGTGCAACGAGGTCACCGGGCTCGAGCCAAACCATTTCCACGCCCACCAGCCTGTCACCGGTATCAAACCGCTCTGCGAGATTCCAGGGCGCTTCGTCCACGTCGGTCTTCTTGTTAGGTGGAGAGGTCGAGATCGGTGGGGACCTCCTCGACGGCCAGGTCGGTGCGTAGCCGCAGGTAGCGCAGCCTATGGCGCCAATGATCGGGGCGGCCGTCGGCATAGGCGGCGGCAACGTCGACGCGAATTTCAGCAACGACGTCCGGCACGACGCGCTGGTAGTCGCGGGCGGTCCGCTCCTGCCATGACGGCGGCAGCTGCGCCGGCCAGGGATGGTCATCAGCCGCTGTCCGGATCGCCGCTGCGACAGCCGATGCCTCGGCTGGTTGCAGATCGACACTGCGGCCGGCGATGTGGAGCTCGCCGTCGGTGGTGTGGATGCGGCCGAAGACCAGCCCGTCGGGAGCCTCGAGAGGGCCGGTAATGGCGCCGATGATCACGTCGGTGGTGTCGTAGTGTTTGATCTTTTCCCAGCCACGCTGCCCCGGTCGGTACAGTTCATCGGCACGTTTGGCCACGATGCCTTCGACCCCAACCGACGCCAGCCTGTCCAACCACTGCAGAGCAGTGTCTCGGTCATCGGTCTGCATGCCGACCATGATCATCTTGGAATCCGGGGAGATCAGTTCTTCCAATCCACGACGGCGGTGACGCAACGGCAATCGGATCTGTGCGACACCTGCGGTCTGCAGCAGGTCGAAGGCGATCAGGTGGCAGGGTTCGCGACGAGACAGCCGCGCGGCGCCGACGGGGGTGGTCCGATTCCGCCGTTGTAGGGCCTCGAAGTCGAGATATCCCTCGTCCGCCCAACGCACGATCTCACCGTCGAGCACACTTGTCGGCGGCAGCTGGTCGGCCACCGCGCCGGCAATCTCGGGGAAGGCCGCGGTCAAGCTGGTTCCCCGGCGTGACCACAAACCAGGATTGCCTTCGGAGTCGGTCGCGGCGATGCAGCGGAAGCCGTCCCACTTCGGCTCGAACAGCCACCCCTTCCCCGCCGGAAGCCGACCTACCATCGCCGCCAACATCGGCCGGGTATCGGCCGGCGACACCACGGGCCGGGCCGCCATCGTCATCCGCGTGGCGGGAACGGATCGTCACCGTAGGTCGACTCGTCCTGAATCCGCCCATCGCGGCCATGGATGATCACCTGCGACGGTCGCACCGTCTGCGCACGATGTCGGGCATCATCGATCGCTTCCTGCTGGGTCTGATGCGTGCTCAACTCCTGTCCGTTCTCCTCAACCCTCCAAACACCATCGTCGGGAACGACGTGAAACTGCGCGTGCGCCATGACCTTCCCTCCCAGTCGGATCCATCGACCACGCGTTACCCACTCTGAGGATGCGGGAACGGGCGACCGCACCGCTCAATGTTGCACGCGTACAACAGCCCACGGCTAGCGCCGAGCGCTGTCCGACAAATCCCGAAGCGTCGCATGTTGCGTTCAGATGACGGTCTGGAGCGAACCTCATCGCCACCATGGTCCCGACCGGCATTCTGGCAGGCACCGCTGCGGAAGTGGTCAGAAGCATGACCGACAGTGCCTGCGGAGCAAGAGGATGCACCTAAATGAGTCAAGCCAGAACGGCACCTTCGGCGAGCACTGCGTCGAGCACATCCGGACGAGCGCGGAGCCGCTAGTCGGAGAGATCGCTTCGTCGATCTCGACGGAGGATTCGAGCCGAGGGGACTGCTGCACGAGTAGGTGACATCTGATCTGTGATGTCTGTGGGCATCACTGGAAGGATGTTGATCGTGCCCAAACCCCATCCACGAGAGTTCCGCGATGATGTCGTGGCCGTCGCCCGCAAGGGTGATGCTCCGATCAGTCAGGTCGCGAAGGACTTCGGCATCAGTGATTCCTGCCTGCGGAACTGGCTGGCTAAAGCCGATATCGAGGACGGCCGCCGGCCCGGGACGAGTTCGGCGGAGTCATCTGAGTTGAAGGAGTTGCGGCGTCGGAATCGGCTGCTGGAGCAGGAGAACGAGGTGTTGCGTCGGGCCGCGGCGTATCTGTCCCAGGCGAACCTGCCGGGGAAATGATGTACCCGCTCGTCCGCGAGTTGGCCGTCGACGGCATCCCCGTCACGGTGACGTGCCGGGTCCTCAAGATCGCCCGCCAGCCCTATTACCGGTGGCTGGCCGATCCGATCACCGACCAAGAACTGTCCCGGGCCTATCTGGCCGACGCCGTTTTCGATGCTCACCGAGACGACCCGGAGTTCGGGCATCGCCTGTTGGCCGACGAAGCCCGCGCCGTCGGACAAGCCGGTTGTGACCGGACGGTGTGGCGGATCTGTCGAGATCAGCAGTGGTGGTCGGTGTTCGGTAAGAAACGCGGCAAGAACGGCAAGAAGCCTGGCCCACCGGTCCACGACGACCTGGTCCACCGCGACTTCACCGCTGCCGGGCCGAACCAGTTGTGGTTGACCGATATCACCGAACATCCCACCGGTGAGGGCAAGGTGTATCTGTGCGCGGTCAAGGACGTCTACTCCAACCGGATCGTCGGCTATTCCATCAGCGACCGGATGAGGTCCCGACTAGCCATTCAGGCGCTGGAGTCAGCGGTCCGACGACGCCAACGTGACGGTGACGACGTGGCCGGCTGCGTTCTGCATTCGGACCGAGGATCGCAATTCCGTAGCCGGAAGTTCGTTCGAGCGTTGCGCCGTCATGACCTGGCCGGATCGATGGGTCAGGTCGGAGCCGCCGGCGACAACGCGGCGATGGAATCGTTCTTCGCCCTGCTGCAAAAGAACGTCCTGACCGCCACATCTGGACAAGCCGTGTCCAGTTGCGGATCGCGATCATCACCTGGATCGAACGCACCTACCACCGCCGACGACGCCAAGACCGACTCCACGGGTTGACACCCATCGAACGCGAGCTGATCATGAACACACCCGCCACACAGGCGGCCTAACCCAACTGTCACCAGTTCGTGCAGCAGTCCCCCCGCCGCCCCTGAGCCCGTGGGCGAGCAACGATGTCCACGCTCACCTGAACATTCATCCCGACTGGCCTTTGGGTGGCCATGTCCGTGTCCTCTTGTGGTCACCCCTGACAGCGGCGGGCCTCATTCGGGCCGGGCTGTTGGCTGTGGCTGTGTCCGAACCGATCGCCTGAGTAACTGGCCGTGTCGTAAATCTGGCCATCTGCACCATGCACCAAGACCTCCGATGGCACCTCAGCCTGGGCACGCTGCCTGGCTAAGCTCACCGCTCCAGTTTGCGTGTCGTGTTCGCTGATCATTACGCCGTCGACCTCAATCTGCCAGCGTTGTCCCGCCTGCGTTACGTGGAACTTTCGACCCGCCATCGGCCCGTCGCCTCCCCTGCCTCCGTCGTCAACTTGACCATCCCCGGCCCACGCCATCGCCATACCCAGTGGGCAAGTTCAAAAGCGTCGCAGCCGGATGAAGGTACGCAGCGCTCGGCGGACGACCAGCCCGAGCACGGTAGCTACGACCGCGGGGAGAGCATGCGGGGAGTGCTGGGCTGGGGGCGTTGTTCCTTCTCTTGGCTGGGTACGGAGGGAATAGCGCTCAAGCAACGAAGAGGTCTTGAGAGTTGATCGCACGCAGCCTCAACGGCTACCGCGAGATGACGGTCCGGCGCACATCCCCTGGATGGGCGTCGGACCGTCTTTTGTGGTGGCCCGTATCGCTCTCAGCGACGCGCTGCGGCAGAACTTGACCCAGCCCCAAGTATCGCTGCTCGACCCCGGCATGACGGCCACACCGTCCGAAGACGTGGCGTAAAAGGTCCATTCTCGATCTCCAACACGATCTGCCTGAGCGCGGCGGCTCGTATCGATCGAGTCTGGAAGCGCGGCGGACGTATCACCAGCGCAACAGCAGCCCGACGGTCAGTGGGTGCCGATCGACAGCTCAAGATTTGGCATCTTGGGGCGCGCCGCCGACACCGAGCATCGGGCGATAGCCCAGCAGCCGCCAGCACAGACCAATGATGCGACGAGCTTGACGCGACACTAGCCTTCTACGCCAGTGCTGTCATGCGGTGCTCCGACAGGCTTTGACTCGGGGGAACCGCGGTGACGAAGGAAGATCGCGAATACTGCCATCGCTGCTACTGCCAGGAACTCTGACTGCCAATTCTGCAAGGTGCGGCTCCAAAAGTCAGCAGAGCTGACATAGCCCAGCCAGCTCTCGGGATCTTCGTACTCACTCAGCTGTTGGGCGTTGTAGGCGGCGCGGCCGGCAACCGACTGCGCCAGCCAGGACAGGAGGAAGATGGTCCCCATCACCAGTGTCAACGACCGAGAGTAGAGGCCCAGCCGCCAGCCGCCCGCTCGCGCCCATGCCGGCGACCGATCCGTGGCGTAGCGGCCGACCTGCTGATCTTGGTCTGATTCGGGTCCAGACTTGCCGAGCTCCTTTGACTCGCTCGATCCGCGCTGGTACAGCCACACGGTTGCATAGATGTAGAGCAGGAACTGCAGGAACTCCGACTGCCAGTTCTCAGCGACATCGACTGCGAAGTCCGAGCTCAGGAGATAGTCCCCCAAGGTCACGGGGTGCAGACCGGAGGTGAGTTGCTGCTGGTTGATCTCGGCCAACCCGGCGATCGCCTGCCCGGCCAGAGCAAGGATAAGAATGGTCCCGAAGAACAGGCTCAGACTGTTCTCCCGCAGGAAAGTTCTCATCCACGACCCTCCCCTCTCAACCCAATGAGTTGGCGTGGCGTGATCATCGTTGCAACAATCCGATGATGATCATGTAGGCCAGCCCGGCGGCGATGAACGACACTGTGAAGGTGAACACGATGCGCATGTCAGCTCCGCACCGCACACGAGTAGCGATCCTCCGGTTCGGCCTCGCACTCGGCCCCGGTGATTTTCCAGCCAGCGGGGAACTTGGCCAAGAACAAGACACCGTCCGGCAGCCGGGCCTGCGCGTTGTCACCCCACACTTCAACGGTGCGCGGGGCTCCCGTCGTCAGATCCAGTGCCTTTAGCGCCACGGCGCAGGGCTGCGTGCTGGTCTGTTCCAGCGCGCTGCGTGATTCCTGCGACAACAGGTTGCAGGCCGCTTCGGTGTCGTGATTGTGAACGGCGGCTTGAAAATTTGCTGCGGCATGCTGTGCAGGGAGCTGAGCCGAAGAAGCGCACCCTGACAGCAGCAATAACGACGGCACAATGACAGCACTGGACAGGAGCCCGCATCGCAGGCCGGGCTTTGCGAGCCAAGTCATGCTTGCCTTCCTTCCCGAGCGGCGTTGTCCGCGCGTGAACTCAGACGACCCATTGGGCGCGCCAGCTGCCAATCGCAATCGCACCGATGCGATGTCCGCTTGGAGTGCCTCCTACGTTGTGTATACCCCACAACGGGCGGCTCACACCTTCAGTAGCATTTCGGCAGTTCGGTCCGGCAGAAGACGAGTCAGCGCGGGGCCCCTAGATGTGATGTCCAGGGAGGTTGGTCAGCCGGGTGAGTGGTGGTTTGCCTCCGATGGCGGAGTGGGCTCGGTGGTGATTGTAGAAGTGCAGCCAGCCCGGGAGTGCGGCGCGGCGTTCGGTTTCTGAGGTGTAGAGACGGGCGTAGGCCCAACCATCGGCCAGGGTGCGGTGGAAGCGTTCGATCTTGCCGTTGGTCTGGGGCCGGTACGGCCGAGTCCGTTTGTGGACGATGCCGAGCTCGCCGCACGCATTCCGCCAGGCACGGGAGACATAGGCCGACCCGTTGTCGGACAGCACTCGTTCTACCGTGACCCCGCAGTCGTTGAACCAGTCAACCGCCCGGCGGAGCACACCGATCGCGGTGATCGCCTTTTCGTCGGTGCAGATCTCGGCATAGGCGACGCGGGAATGATCGTCGATGACGGTGTGGAGATAACAGGTGCCCAGCAGTGGGTTGCGGTGCTTGCTCTGGGGCCTGTCTGGCGTGCCGGCACGGTTCTTCAGACCCTGTTGGCGCCCGACGAACCGGTGCCCGCCGCCGTCAGGGATGTTGCCGAACTTGGTCACATCGACATGGATCAACGACCCGGGATGATCATGCTCATAGCGGCGGAGGGGCTCACCGGTGACTCGGTCGATGTGGGAGAGCCGGTTAATCCGACAGCGGACCAGCACCGCGTGCACCGTCGAGGCTGGCATGTTGAGGCGGCCGGCGATCTGGACCGGTCCGAGCCGGTGCCGCCAACGCGCCCGCACGATCTGACGAACCGTGTCCGGGCTGGTCCGGGTCGGACTCTTGTGTGGACGAGAACTACGGTCCGACATCCCCGCGGTCCCCTCCGCCCGGTAGCGATCGGCCCACTTCTTCGCCGTCTTCGGGGCGACCATGAACATCTTGGCCGCCGTCGTATACGTCCAACCGGCATCGACAACGAGTCGGGCCAGCCGCAGACGAGCGCGCGGGGTCAAAGCAGCGTTAGCGTGGGACACGAAGGCCTCCTGGTCAGTGAAGCGGTGAACTAGACAGCTCCACTTCACAACCGGAGGCCTTCACTTGTCCCGCCGACTCACCGAACCAAAGCGGTACAACCTCCCTGGACATCACACCTAGACTGGCGGGCGGTCATGCTCGGCGGAGACGACCATGAATTGAGCGTCCTAGATTGGGTGCCGATACCAGAGCGATAGCGCCGCTGAGGACTGCTGCTCGACGACGCTGAGGGTGCATCGCCGCGTCGATGATCATGGTCGCGGCGTGGACGATGTCAACCACCGTATGCAAACCAACGAATCTGGTAGGTGAAGCAAGTTGCAGGCTGCCTTGTAGTAGGTGCCGGACGCCGAGGAGATGGACGGCGGCTCGTTCGGCCCGGTCAGGGCTGCGGCCCTCCAGCCGGGAGAACAGGACCGGGCCTTTTGCCAGCAGGACTGTGCCCCAGCCGATTCCCAGTGCGCCGGTTGGTCGCAGCGAGCCGTTGCGTTGCCGGCTCACCGAGCGGCCCTGCGGATGATCCCAGCAACACCTGCCGCCACTGCCGCTGTCGCTGCGGCAGCGAGCTTGTACTTGTGGTGCGCCAGCCACAGCTGCGGCGCTCGAGTCTTGGCGCGCTGGTCAAAGACGCCGTGAGATCCGAAATCCTTCCCGTCGGTTCCATCGGCCGGCTCCCACAGGTTCACCGGCGCGTCAGGGTCGCTCGGCTCCTTGGTCTGCTGACTCTTGAAACCGGTGATGGCGAGATAGTGATCCAGTAGTGCCGGTGCGATCTTGTTGCCCAGGATCGTCCCCACCGTGCTCGAGCCGACCCAGTACTCACGCTGGCGCGGATGATCAGCGGCGAACATCACTGCCTCGGCAGCAATCTCTGGTTGGTAGATCGGCGGCACGGGCTGGGCCTTGTCCGGCATCCGCGACAGCACCCAGCGGAATTGTGGCGTGTTCACACCAGGCATGTGGACCATGGTGACGTTGACGTTGCTCTTCTGATGGAGCAACTCCACGCGCAACGACTCATGGAATCCGCGGATGCCGTGTTTGGCGCCGCAGTAGGCCGACTGCAACGGAATCGACCGGTAGGCCAGCGCCGAGCCGACCTGGATGATCGTCCCCCGATCTCGTTCCATCATCCTGCGCAGCACCGACCACGTGCCGTACACGAAGCCCAGATAGCTGACCTCGGTGGCTCGGCGGAACTCATCGGTCGTCATCTTCCAGAACGGGGCGAACACCGATGTGAACGCGGTATTGACCCAAACGCTGATCGGGCCGATTTCGTTCTCGACACGGTCCACTGCTGCTTCGACCGCGTCGGCATCGGAAACATCGACTGGAAGGACGAACGGTGTGCCGCCGTGTCGCCGCACATCATCGGCAGCCCCTTGCAGGCCCTGCTCGCCCCGCGCGATCAAGACAATCGCAGCACCACGCTCAGCGAACGCCACCGCGCACGCGCGACCAATACCGCCGGAAGCACCGGTAACCACCACAACGGACGACACGGCATCTCCTTTCGTGCGCCGCCGCCGGCGCATCACCGTCCATGCCGTACCCGACCTGTGGCCACCTCACGCAGGTACCAGACCGCCGAGCCATCGAAGTCTGAGCAACGCAAGAAGTCCTGAACAACCCAGACAGGTCGAGCCGACCCGAATGAGACCGAAGGCTCAAAAATTGCTCGATGCTCACTCTTGGTATCCCGGTGGTCGGAGTGACAGACCTTTCTCGAGCCGTTGAGTTTGGTCTTCAGCGCTGGACCTGACGACCAGCCACGAGCACGAGCGGAACAGCGCCGACTGGCAGACCTTGTGGCGGCGCGACGGTTCGGCCCGAAAGCTCGGGCTGATGCGCAGCGAACCTCCAGCTGCACCCCCGTCCGCGCGAGTGCACCTGGATCTGTTGTGGATTCGCGTCACGACCGTTTCAACTCTCTTGGCTGTCGCGGGGCGGCCCGTGCAACGGTGCGGGGCCCTCCCCCGCCTCCGTGCAGATCTCGAAACGGATGGGCTGCGTCGGCGCTGCACCGAGGCGAGACTTCGGCATGATTGTTGATCTTGGTTCAGGGCCATGGTGTCGGCATGCCAGACGCGAGAGTGGTGCTGATATCGTCCGGCGCATGGTGGAGCAGCCTGCGGAGGAAGCGCGAGACGAGGCGCCCTCGTCCTACGTGGACAACACCGGGCCCAGCAAGCGCGAGCGCAAACGGATCCGTCAGTACGTCAAAGAGACTTGCGACCACCGGCTCTACCAGATCATCGATCCGTACCAAGATCGCGACGGCCAGGGGCCCACGGTCAACCTGCTCGTCGGCGGCACACTGGTGTGCGGCACGGTCTGCTCCGCCCGCGAGTGGGCCATCGCACTGAACGACATCCACGAATCGGGAGCCGGCGCCACCAGCACCCTCCTCACCGGGTGGGCCGACGAGTTCCAAGAGCGGTCCGACGCCTACCGACAGGCCTGGGAGACCGAGGATGCCGCTCTGACCAACGACGCCATTGACGCCCGGTGGGCAGCCATCCCCCACGTGCACCTCGTCGACGCCTACGTGATGCTCAGCGCCGGAACACCCGCCCCGAGCACAGGTATGCCGTATCGGGTCCGGCTCAACGAAGTCCAAGCCTGGGGGCTCGGAAGTCTCTCACTCGGTCAGGCGACCTAAATCATGTCGTCTAACTCGGTCGCCGATGCCGGGGTGGGCATGAGCATTTCGATCACTTCACGACCGTCCACGGAGAGATCATTCGAGTGAGCAGGATGCCCTCGGTCTCTTCGGCAACTCTCTTGGCGTAGGTCTTGTCGAAGATGATGCCGCTCTCATTGCGTGAATCAATCTTGCCCGGCTTCCTCATCTGGACGACCTTGTACTCGGTCCTCATCCCACGTGCCTCGTCCCTGGATCAGAAGTCCTGACCTTGAACACCGACACATCAACCTCCGCCGGGTTAGCCGACTGTGCTGACATAGCGGTTCTGCAGCCGATCGATGTGCTGGATGCATCAGCTCTGCTGAGGTTGGCAGGTATCTGTTCACCGGCTTCCTTGGGCAGGGTGTCCAAACAGCTGCGCTGAGCACCGGCCATCGGCCCGTTCCACCTTGCCCTGTCGTCCGGATCGCGTTCCAGCCCTTCACGCCAACCTTGAAGGCTGGCAACGATCCTTATTGTCGGCGCGGAGCCCCGAAGGGAAAGTCGCTGCGGTCGAACTGCCAGGTGTGGCACGTCTTGCCGTAGGCCAGCGCCGGATCCGCCAGAAAGGCGTGTTCGACGGTCTGCGCCACCGGGTGCGGCCAGATGCCTAAGTTCTTTACCTCTTATTGGTAGCTGTGCCACAACCGCTTCTCTCCTCCGGCACGTCTCGAGCCGGTACTTGCTGAAGATGTACTCGATCCCCGATCCGCCGGACGTCGGGAGCTTCCTGTCGAATCTCACACGCTGATGCCGATCGTGCCGCAGAGGGTACCGAAGCGTGTTGCTCCCATCGCCACCGACGATCAGGCCGCGATCTTCCACCCGCCGGCCGGTGACGTCGGCGTACACGCGGATGCCGTCACGACGGGTGCTCATCGCATCCAGTGGTTGCTTTCGCCGCAGCACAGCTAATCCCAGATCGAGCACCGGACATTTGAGCCGATGCCCGGCCCTCAGTGTCCCTGTAGCCACGGCTTTGCGCCCAAACGCCATGCCGGCAGCACCGGCCACGCCAGCGGCGACACCGACCCCGATCGCTCCGATTGAACTTGCGACCATGCATGGCGAGACGCGAACCGTGTACACCCATGGCGGCTCTTTACCCCAATTGGGAGGAGGGAAGCGTGCAGCTGCGCGGCAACGGACCGGCTTGCTGCTGCTTCGAAATCACAAGGTCGGCCGACTAGTCAACCCGTGCCCTTATGCAGTCGACGCTTCTGTTCAATCTCGATTGGTTGGCCCCAGATGGACATGCGGCCCAGATCACGGCCGCGTGACACAGCAGTCGGCGGCCAGCAAAGCCAGGAGCGTCGCGGTGCCGGAGCTCTCAAGGGTCAGCGAAAGCTCGATCGGTTGGCGCACTGCCGCAGCGCATCTCGGCGCCGCTCCTGCGAAGGTGACGGCGCCGACGCCGATGCCCAGCCGGGCCGCAATGACTCTGCCTAACCTGTCCGAGTGGCGCTGCGCAACCAGGTCGGTCCCCGGCAAAGCCGGAAGAGATCAGTGGACCGAGTAATGGGGTTGGTCGCAACGATGTGCTCCTGGTGGCTCCGCTGCCGACGTCACCGTGGTTAGCGGGCACGTTAGATCGGGCGCCCCACCCCAAACGCCAGGGTGGGGGCCCGATTCTGGTTCTCCCAAGCAGATTCAGCTTGGCACCAGCGGCTCTGGATCCTTGTAGGAGTCGGGGAGATCGTCGACCTCTTCGTCGTCATCCCAAACATCGTCGAACACCGGAAATTGTTCGAACTCACCCTCGATGCTGACGCTAGTCACAGCGAGCCACACTTCCCTTCACAGGGGATACCGGCGAATGCTGGCACACTAGTTCTACCCCATGGGAAGGTAAAGCGCTAGTGCTGGTCAAGCACGATTCTGTTCGTCGGGCGCGACCCGCAAAGACCGCCGCTCTGCCCGTGCACGGGGGTCTCTGGATGTAGCTGAACTCGAGCTCGGTGGTTCACGACCCAGCCGAGATTCGAGACAACTCCGGGCCGCACGCCAGTCGTAGCAACGCCCAGTCGCACCGAGCGCCACCTCACCGCGGCCTCGCCAAGCCCTTTTCGCTGAATGGGCGGCGAAAGGCCGACCGCCCCAACTTTCGTCGCCGCCCTGCTTACGCCGATTGCTGATGCATGAATGTTGCGAGGGTAGAGCGCCACTCCCGGGACGAACTGCCAGCGTCCCGGGCGCTATTCGGCGCTCGTTTCACGCGGAGGCTCGGCGGGCACGCGTCTGGTGACGAGCCCGCTGATGATCATGATCGTCGCGAGCCCGAGGTGCAGCCAGTTGTCGGCGGCGTTGACGGGTATGACATTGGCTGTCGAAGCCAGTTTGACGATCAGCCCGTATCCGGCGAGGGCAAAGTAGACGCAACCGCCGAGAAGAAGGTAGCGCCAAGCTCGATGGTGGTGACGCACCGCGCCCAGTCCGAACAATCCGAAGATCAAGTGGACCAGATTGTGGAGCACCGATACCTGAAAGAGACCGAGGAGTAGGGCACCCGAGTGATGCGACGCGAACGCCAGCCGGCCGTAGTTGCTGGTGATGCCAGGAATGAACCCGAGCACACCGACGAGCAGGAAGATGCCCGACATAGCCAGTGTGACGAGCTGCGCCCGGGTCATGTCGGGCACACTGGCGCGGTTGGGGATGCTGGTTCTTTCTCTTGGGTCGTTGCCGGTGTCCGCCATCAGCTTCTCCTGTCATTCCGCACGGGATGCTGAGAGAGTCAACCCTGGAGGCGCCCCGCCAGGAGCTGCTTGCCCTGCTCGGCACCCTTCCGGCTCTCGGCCTGCGCCTTGCGGAAAAGCTCGGCGACCTCGCTGTCGCCGTCCCGGTCGGCATCATGGATGTACTCCTCGAGCCGGAGCGCATTGCTCAGGCATGCTTCGGTGAACCACAAGAGGTTGTAGATCTTGTCCTTGGTCCCTGTAACGTTGCCTGTTTCAGCGTTGCTGCTCATTTCGGATCTCCTATCCCGGTTTCTGATGTCTGTTGTCACGTTCAGATCAGGCGCCAGTCATCGATTCGCAGGTGGGAGCCGGCTTGCGGCCCCATCTGTAGTCTTCCGCCGTCGACCGGCCAGCTGGCGCCGGTGACGTAGCCAGCTCGTTCGCTGCTCAGGAAGGCGATGACTGCCGCGATCCCCAGGCACTTGCCGGATCGGTTGAGCGGACGACCTGGGCGGCGCTTGGCGCTCGGCTCTTCGTCGTCTTGGCCGGTCATCGGCGTTGGCGATCGTTAGTTGACTGTCTGCTTCCGGTGCCGGCACTGTTCACAAACACGTCGACACCGCCAAGCCTGCTGGCACGATCGTGAATAGCGGCGCCGCAGTTGTCCAAGTCGGCGGCATCGAGTTCAGCCACCTCAGCCCGCTGCCCCGCTGCGCGGACTTCGTCAGCGGTTTGGGCGGCGCCTTGCTCATCGCTATGCCACGTGACGCCGATATCGAGTCCAACCTTGGCCAGCGCTACGGCTGTGGCGCCGCCGATACCGGAATCTGAGGCTGTGACGATGGCATGGTGCGGTATGAAAACCATGACCCGTTCTTGCCCCCGGAGCAGCGGGCTAAACAGCCCCAGATGTTCAGTCCCGCTGATGGTCTAGCTCTGATGCATGGCCGCCGCGGCGACACCAAAGCCAAGGATGGCCGCGACATCCATCATCGTGACCCACAGCCAGAAGATGGCCATGCGTGGCGGATTGACCCAAGCGGCCCCGTCGGCCGTGTAGCCGACGGTTCCGCCCGTCGACGTCGGTTCCGCGGTGGCCACGAGCCCAATGATTCCGGCCACAAGGATCATCAGCAGCAGCACCCCGATCGCCAACAAGATCAAGTCCGCTCGATGCCGCTTTTGCAGCTTCGCGCGGCTAGTGCTCGCGGCCCCTCGCCGGGAGAGCGGTGACGAATGCGCATGTGTGGCAGACATGGAGCCTTCCTTCGTGATCGTCTTCGAACCCTCGGTTCACGGCGAGCGCGCTGCGGCGGACTTCGCCCGCCATCAGCGGCGTTCCTGATGTGGTACCCAGATCTCTGCCGATCCAACATGTCACCTGATCGCGCGCTCTACGGCACCGACGATCCGTACGGCTATGCGCCGCACGACCTGTCCCCGCTGGAGTCCCGACGTCATGTCCCGCCTCGGGCGAGCCCACCCAACTGTGCGCCGCAACTAGTAATTCGGGCGGCAATGATTTGATCTCGGCGGCGGCGCCAACAGATCGCCGGAAACGATCAAATCGGCGGCGATATCGTGCAACGTACGATTGGAGTTCCGGCTGGCTCGGCGCAACACCTCGAACGCTGCCTCCGGCACAACACATAACGTTCGATCAATCGCCCGATCGCCATCGCGATCGTCCGGTTGGACGACAACCCGGCCCGCGGCCTCCTCACCTCGCGGCGCGCCTCCGCAAGTTGGACAGCGGCCGCGCCAGCCACAACGGCAGCGTTGTCGGTGCTGACGGAATCGCCCACGATCTCGTTCAAAGTCCGCCGTTCTGTCCGGTAGTCGGCTGCAAGAGCGGTCAGCAGCGCTGTGCACATTCACGTTGTCACGCGAACGATCATTCAGCCACACACCAAACGAAACCAGTCCTTTCCGAAAAGCCATGAAACGAAGCGCCCTGAGGTCTCTAGTCGGAAGGACGTCACCGGCTCCATGATCGTCGACTGGCCGGTCACACTGATCGGACGACAAAGGAAGGTGGGAAGGAGCCGGCCCGGTCGCGCGGTGAGTGGGCCCGAGCTTGATGCCCGTGGTCGGCCGCCCTGCGTCCGACGCTGGCCGACCGCGAGTCGTTCAACTTCGCCCTTGTCGAGCCCGCGCGAGCGTTGTTGGCCGTGTAGTGATGAAGCAAGGCGTCGGCCCCGCAGAGACTCGGTGGAGGCCGACATCCTTGCGGCGCCTCGGTGCATCGCCTGGTCGCTTGTAAAGCCGGGTGCTGTTCCGCGTCTCCACCGTTCCTCCTCGCGGGTCGATTTTTGTGGTGAGCGGCCCGAGCAGCATCCGTGCCCTGACAGCTACCCGATCCCGGCTTTTCAACGCCCGGAGATCCACAGCCAGCTGCCCGCGGTGGCCACGTCCTTCTTCGGCCCTGGCCGCGCCCTCGGCATCGTGCAACGGTCGAGTTCGCTCCGCCGGTCTTCACTCCTCGGTCTGACTGGCGGCGTGTCACGTCAGCGGGCGGGAGTACTGCATTTTCCCGGCCACAACGGCGGCTTTCATGATCGGCAGAAGCCATGCACTCGATGGCGAGGGGTGAAACAGGTTTGGATGATGTCACCTACGACCTGCTGTCCGTGCAGTATCACGCGTTGAGGCCGGCCATGACTACGGCCAGTATGTGCGTGATGCCCGGAACGCCGGCCAGCATCAGATCGCTGAGTTCTCCGAGCGTGCATGGCTGAACATTCGACACGAGCCCATCAATGCCACGACTTCCTCCGCCAGCCGGGTGGAACCGACAACACGTAACCGCTGTAGGACAGCGACACCGGTGCACGCTGTGCGGCCCAGGTCGGGCGTGCCCGGGCCCGATTGCCGGTTGATCAGCCACTACCGACAGCCCTCGGACCGACCCGCGACAACACGTCGCGACATCGAGGGACGTCGCCATGACGGACGGCCGCGACGTCTCGTGTGTCCAGCGCTCGCTCCCGGCTTTCGGGTCGAGCTGCTAGCCAGTCTGCGACCCGCACGAGATCTCGCTTCTCGACCCACCGGCCAACTCAACCAACATGATCACCGGTCATCAAGTCTTGTGACGCGCGTCAGGTAGCAGCGGCGCCGCTGATGGCCGCCCGGCCAAGGACGATCCCAACGATTGACATGCCGCCGCCAAGGACGAGATGGAGCCAGTTGTCCGCGCCGTTCACGGGGACGAAGTTGGCCATCGAGCTCATCGCCGTGCCGACCACAACAATGCCGTAGATGAACAACACGAGGTAGACGGCTCCGCTGATCAAGAAGTACAGCCGGGCACTCCTCGGACCGCGGGCGGCGAACAGTCCGGCCATGCCGAACAACAGATGCACGACGTTATGCAACACCGACACCTGGAACAGGCCCAGAAGCTTGGCCTGGGACATATGGCTGGCGAACGACATCGCGCCATAGTTGGTGGTGATCCCGGGGACGAACCCCAGCACACCGACGAGCAGGAAAACCAACCCAACAGCCACGGCAGCCTTCTGCACCGTCGTGCTTGCCGACGATGAACCCGGGGTCCGCGTCGAACTCTGACGGCCGTTGCCGGCCGTCAAGTCGGGGGTCGTCATGGTTGGATTTGGATCGTTGTCGGGATCCCCGTTCGATGCTGACATGTTCTCTCCCCTCTCCGGGGAATCGTTGGAGACGGCGCACAGCGCGGCCTGTCGATGCGAGTACCCAACCCACGACCCGATAACAAGATCCTGGCCTGATCTCGCCAGTTGATTGTGCCGTGACCTCCCGGGTACCCGGCATTCATGACGTGGCGGGACGAACGATTCGAGATGGGCACGCCACTTTTGACTGTGCCGCCTGCGACGGCCGACTCGGATGTGTAGCCGGCAGCAGCACGGAGGGCGGCCCGGCGAGCGCGTGGTTTGAACTCACCGGGCCTCGGCAGACATCCGCCCCTGGGCCTCGGAGGCTGCCTGGTCCCCTTATACCCGCAACGAACTCACCTACGACCTATTTCCGGATTACTGTCGTCGAGTGCCGGAAGCGTTTGAGGCGCGCCGGCCAAACCGTCGACTGGCTGGACTCGGCGGCGCGTCGGGGCCGTGGTCTCGTCGCAACGCATCTTGGCGGCCTCACTCGGACGATTCGTCGTGGTCTGGACGACGGCGAGCTTTCGTTGCATCGTAGGAATCATGCGTGCTCAAGCTCCGGGCGACCGGTTCGCGGCAATCGCGCGTGAACTGTTGAGTCAGCCCTCCCCGACAGCAACCCTTGATCGCATCTTTGCGGTGGCGGTGGAATCGATTCGCGGGTGTGACCATGCTGGAATCAGTTTCATCCAGCATCGTCGAATCGAGACCGTCGCGGCCAGTGACGACGTCGTCGCCAAGGGCGACGAGCAGCAGTACCAGTTCGACGAGGGTCCGTGTCTCGACGCGATCCGTGACGAGGAAACAGTTCGCTCGAACCATCTGATGGATGAGTCGCGGTGGCCCCGCTGGGCTCCCTGGGTGCACGACAATCTCGGCGTGGAAAGCATGCTCTGTTTCCAACTCTTCACCAGCGAACACTCTTACGGTGGTTTGAACCTCTATTCCGATCACGTCAACGGATTCGACACCCATGATCAGACGATGGGCCTGGCCTTGGCGGCCCATGCCGCCGTAGCAATCGCCTCCAGCCAAGAGATAGAAGGGCTGACTGTCGCGCTGGCTAACCGGACAGTGATCGGTCAGGCCGAAGGCATCCTGATGGAGCGCTACGGCCTGTCAGCTGAACGCGCATTCGCCTTTCTGGTCAGGGTTTCTCGACAGGAGAACCGTCGACTCGTCCGAATCGCCGAGGACTTCGTCAAGACCCGCCACACACCCGGCGAGTCATCTGCATCGAACTGAGCCGGGGCAACCGCTGCTGTAGCCACCGGACGGCTTTTAGCTGACACCGAAATGCCCGTCGCCCGCACGAGACCTCGACGAGCGACTGTGCCGCACACAATTGACATCACAACTGTCGTGCTACTTCACGACCGCCGCGCAGAGTTTGCGGCGATTGAGTAGCAGTCATCTGCTCAATTCGGCAGTCCTCTTCGTCGCCTTGTGTGAGTCCCTTGGAGTGGTGGGGTTTCGGGGTTCGGTGAGTCGTCGCTGTTGAGGGCGCCACCGGCGGGATTCTCGGTGTGTACCGCCAAGTACTCACTGAAGGATGGTCCCACCGATGGCGTTGTCCCAGTCTGTCGCATCTGAGCTGCTTGCAGCGTTTCGTGCCGGTGAAGGCGTTGACCTGATCCGGGAGTCGGTTCGGATGGTGATGCAGGAATTGATCGAGACCGAAGCGACCGAACAGATCGGCGCCGGCCCTTATGAACGCACCGACACACGCACGACTCAGCGCAACGGATCTCGTCCGCGGCTGGTCTCCACCCAGGCCGGTGATGTTCAGCTCCAGATCCCGAAGCTGCGGCAGGGATCGTTCTTCCCGGTGATCTTGGAACGCCGACGGCGGATCGATCAGGCCTTGCATGCGGTGGTGATGGAGGCCTGGGTGAACGGCGTCTCGACCCGTGCAGTCGACGATCTTGTCGTCGCTCTGGGCATCGGAACCGGCATCTCCAAGTCGGAGGTGTCGCGGATCTGTGCCGGTCTGGACGAGCAAGTCACCGCGTTCCGGACCCGGCCCTTGCACCACACCAGCTTCCCGTATGTGTTCCTCGACGCGACCTACCTGCATGTCCGACGCACCGGACAGGTCACCTCGATGGCCGTGGTGGTGGCGACCGGGGTGACCGCCAGCGGCGGCCGGGAGATCCTCGGTATCGACGTCGGCGACAGCGAGGACGAGGTGTTCTGGCGCGGTTTCCTCCGCACCCTGCGCGAGCGTGGCCTGTCCGGAGTCCAACTGCTCATCTCCGACCAACACGCCGGTCTGGTCGCCGCTCTGGACCGGCAGTTTCAAGGGGTGGCGCATCAACGCTGCCGGGTCCACTTCGCTCGCAACCTGCTCGCGCTGGTGCCCAAGTCCCACAAGGACATGGTCGCCTCGGTGTTCCGAACCGCGTTCGCCCAACCCGACGCAACAGCAGCTGCAGCGGTCTGGGACCAAGTCCGAGACCAACTCGCGCAAACCTTTCCCAAGATCGGTCCGCTGATGGACGACGCGAAAGCCGAAGTCCTTGCCTTCACCACGTTCCCCCGTAGTCACTGGGCCAAGATCTGGTCGACCAACCCGATCGAACGGATCAACCGCGAGATCAAACGCCGCGCCCGCGTCGTCGGAATCTTCCCCAACGAGGCCAGCGTCATCCGCCTCGTCGGCGCCGTGGTCAACGACCTCCACGACGAATGGCAAGTCGCCGAACGCCGCTACCTCTCCGAAACCAGCATGGCCAAACTCCGTCCCGACAGCGATACTGGACCCGTTGCCGCGATCGAGACCGGCAACTAGACACCGAGAATCAACTCGAAAACCCACCACTCAGCGGGGCTCTATCGTCGCCTTCTCGCAACGATGATCCCGTTCTCACCGCCGGCGTCGATCGTGCGAGCCTTCCTGATCTGAGAAACTTGAAATTCAGTCCTCATCTTCCGGCTCCCTCTCAGAGGCTGATTTGCAGACTGTCTGATGTTGATCAGGGCGGATCGGTCCACGAAGCATCTCTCTCCATGCTTGGCCTTACCCACCGATGCACCCCCGGAAGCTGGACACACCGCGCTTCTGGGATCGAGCATCGCGCCGCCTGCAGACCGAGACGACGCTCGACGTCCAATTCGGTTCGCGTGGTCAGTGACCGATGGTCGCAACCGGGTACAGGACGGGCATCGACGATGACAGGAGTGGGAACATGGCTGAGCGGAACACCCTCGTGCGGAGTTTGCATGATCTTGGTCTGGCGGCGTGGTTCGGTGGCTCGCTGATGGGGGCAACCGGTCTCAACGGCGCGGCCTCCGATGCCGACGACCCGACGGAACGGCTACGGCTGTCCACCAGTGGCTGGGCGCGCTGGCTCCCCTGGCAGATCGCGGCCATCGGTGCCCACACGATCGGCGGTGTCGGCCTCCTCATCACTAGCCGGACCCGGCTGAAGAGACAATCTGGCGCATTGCCGCTGACCATAACGAAGCTCGCGGTCACCGGACTGGCGGCGGGCAGTACGGCGTGGTCGGGATATCTCGGCGCGCAGGTCAAGGCACACCAGGACCAAGGAGCGGAGGGCCCCACCGAGGCCGACGCAACCGCCGATGCGGAACTGCAGGCCGCGCAGCGGCGGCTGAGAGCACTGCAGTGGATCACTCCTGCGCTGACCGGGACAGCGATCGCACTGGCCGCGGCACACGGCGAGCAGCAGCGCGGTCCCGCCGGCCTGATGGAGTACGCCGCTCAAGGCTTGCGTTCCCGGGCGCACCGGACGGTTGCGAAGGTCGGCTGACCGCACCGAAGTGGACCGCCGTGAGGGCGTGCGGCTTCGTCGACGGTGGATCGACGGCCGAGAGGGGAGGCAAGGGGAACGTGCATCGCGACAGCCGGAAGGCGGTTCAAGTACAACCGCCGGCTTGCTGAACCGAGCACGCAAACCGATCTGCAGCAGCTGGTGAAATCGGCGGGCGCCGCCGCTGCCGCCTGGTTGCTCGCCACCGAGGTCTTCGGCCTGAGCCAACCCTTCCTTGCACCGTGGACCGCTCTGTTGGCTGTGCACGCAACCGCCTACCGCACCTTGTCTCGGGGCGTGCAGTCGGTGCTGTCCACCGGGATGGGAATCCTGGTGTCCTCCTGGCTGCGCTGGCTCGGGGCAACGGTACAGCCGCGATCGCGGTCGCGCTGCTCGTCGGCCTCAGCATCGCTCGGCTCGGAGTCCTCCGCGCCGAGGGCATCACGGTCGCCACCACGGCACTCTTTGTGCTGACCACCATTGGAACCGGCTCCCCGATCATGCTGCTGGAACGGATTTTCGACACGGGTCTGGGTGTCGGGGTCGGTGTGCTCGTCAACCTGATCGTCCTTCCACTCTTGAACAATCGGAGCGCTCAGCAGCGAGTCGATGACATCAATGACAACTTGGCCAGCTGCTGACCACGATGGCGGGACAGCTCCGATCCGAGCAAGCGGAGGAACGATCCCGTTCCTGGGTTGAACGTACCCGGCCGATCGATCAGGATCTCGGGGAGGCATGGCAGGTGGTCCGGTCAGCCCACGAGTCCCGCCACTTCAACGTCCGGTATCGACTGTCGCGGCGAGCGGTCGGCCCAGCAACTTGCGTGATGTGTTGATCAGGCTGGAAGACGGCATTGCGGAGACTCGGGCGATCGCTCGGACCGTGGACGCATCCACCAGGACGGCGACCGAGTGGGATCGTCGCTTCCGCGAGCCGTGGCTTGAGCTGATGACCGAATCCGGACGCCGCATCGCCGACCCGGACGCCGACGTCGCTCCCCTTCGGCGGCGGGCCGAACGGCTCGCCCACGAACTGTCAGGTGAGGAACTGACGGGTCTGCTGTGGCCCACCTACGGAGCGCTGATCTCCAACTTGATCAACATCATCGACGTCGTCGACGATGTCGCCAGCTCGATACCGGTCCGGACCTGAAGATTCAGTCTCTTAGCAGAGTAGCCAGGACTTGTTTAGCGTTCTTGATACCGTAACAGCGCCTCGCCTGGGTATTGACCCTGTTGAAGCACGAGCAGCCGATGGCCGACTGCCGACCCTGCGACAAGCACAGCGACCTTCTCGATCCAATGACCGTTTGGGCACGCGCGGTTACGGGTACTGCCGACCTGCATGTTGATCACGCCACTGATCGTCGGACCGAACGTCGACTCCGCTTCCACTCCGCGTCCCAAGTGCACGCCTTTCTCGTCGACCGGCACGACGAAGCCGGCAGGACTGAGGGGATCTACTGGTCATGACACGCGACGGCAACCGGCGAGCCAAGGACGGGCGCGACCAGGCCGAATTGACCGAGTACCGTCGGCGACGCGACGTAGACCGCTCCGGCGAACCTACCGGTTCCGGGGCCATCGGTGACGAACCACAATTCGTGGTCCAGCGCCATGACGCATCGTCTCTACACTTCGACTTCCGGCTGCAGATCGGCGATGTCCTCGTGTCCTGGGCGGTACCCAAGGGCCCCTCATTGGACCCACGGGAGAAGCGACTGGCGACCCGCACCGATGATCATCCGCTAGCCTACGCCGACTTCGAAGGCAGCATTCCCCCCGGCGAGTACGGAGCCGGCACCGTTGTCGTCTGGGATCGTGGCCCCCTGCAGAACCGGACCCGACACGATGAGCAGGACATCAGCTTGGAGGACGCGCTTGTCGCTGGACATCTCCGGGTCGAACTGTTCGGTGAGAAACTGACCGGACAGTTCTCCCTCACGCAGACCCGGATCCGAGGCAATGATCGGAACTGGCTGTTGGTGAAGGTGGATGACGACGATGCCGACCGGCGTCGTAAGCCTGAACGCACTCAGCCCGAGTCGGTGCTCAGTGGCCGGACGAACGATGATCTCAAGGACTGACGCCTCACTGCAGTTGGTCGACCACCTGATCGAGCCGCTGAGCCCGTCGTTCGAAGTCCTGCCACGGATCGTCGCGCTGCGCCAGCCGCCGGCGCACCGAACCGTGATCGAAATGGTCCGGCTCCACCCGGGACAATTCGTCCCACTCGATCGGGGTCGCCACCGGGGCCCCCGGGCGCGCTCGCAATGCATACGGTGGAACCGCAGTCTGCCCGTACCCGTTGCGGAGCCAATCGATGAACACCCGATCCCCCCGCTTGTCCTTCCGCATCTCGACGGTGAACCGATCGGGATCCTGCTCCGAGACCAGCTGCGCGATGTGCCGGGCCACGGCTCGGACCACGTCATAGTCTTGGTCGGGTTGTAACGGCACGGTCACGTGGTAGCCGCGTGATCCACTCGTCTTCAGCATGCTGTACAGCTGAAGCTCGTCCAACACACTCCGGATCGCGCGGGCCGCTCGTCGCAGCAGAGCAAGATCATCGGTGCTCGGATCCAGATCGAAGATCATCTGATCGGGGCGGCCCAGATGTTGGGCCCGGGACAGCCAGGTGTGTGGGACGAGGCATCCTTGCCCAACCAGGTAGACCAGCGTTTCGGGTGAGTCGACGCTGATCTGATCTTGCGCGCCGTTCTCGGTCTGCACCCGAACCGTATCGACCCAGTCGGGAAAGTGGTCCGGGCGGCGCTTCTCGAAGAATCCGTCGGATGCGATGCCATCGGGAAACCGTTGCATCGAGATCGGCCGGCGCCGAAGATGCGGCAGCATCACCGCGGCAATCTCGGAGTAGTAGGTCGCGACATCCGTCTTGGTCAGCCGTTCCGTGGGGTACATGATCTTGTCGGGTCGGGGTATCTCCACCCCGGCCACGTCCACCTTCGGCGTCATCGGTACATCTCCTGTCCTTCCCGGACCACGTCTCGGGCCGGCTTGTCCCGGCGGAGCCCGAGGTAACGCGGATGCCGCAATTGATCGGCTCTGGTCCATTCGGTGAAGGCAACCTCGGCGACCAGCTCCGCACGAGCCCAGTGCGCGCCGCGGCTCGGTAGCCGACCGGACGTACAGGGCGAAGTCGGCACCTCGAGATCAGCCAGTCGATCGGCGAGATCCCGAAGCACCTGCTCGGAGAACCCGGTCCCCACCTTGCCGGCATAGACAAGATCATCACCAGCGTTGTAGCCGAGCAGGAGTGCTCCCAGCCCGGCTCGGGAGCCTGTTGGGTCGGTCCCACCGACGATGATCAACTCTTGGCCGGCCTCGCACTTGAACTTCAGCCAGCTGGAGGTCCGGCCGGAGGGATAGCCGTCATCGGCGCGCTTGACGATCAGACCCTCCCACCCCCGGTGACAGATCCGGGAGAAGTAGTCCTCGTGGGCTTGATTGCGGTGCGGCACATAACGGATCGGGTCGGCGAATCGCACTGCCGAACGCAACAGTTGTTTGCGATCCCGCAGCGGAACAGCTGTGACGTCCTCTCCGTCGTGCCGGAGCAGATCGAAGACGTAGTAGAAGATCCTCACGCTGGATTCCCGCGCCGGCTCGGGACGGTGGCTCTGCATTCTTCCCTGCAGTCGCGCAAAACTCGTTCGATGTCCCTCGACGGCGACGACCTCGCCGTCCAACAGCAGATCGTCTGCCGGTTGCGCTGCGACGGCGTCGGCGACCTCGGGAAAGCTGTCGGTGACGTCCCGGCTGCTGCGGGAGAGCAGGATCGCCCGGTTGCCATCACATCGTGCCACGCAGCGTTCGCCGTCCAGCTTGCGTTCGTACAGCCGACCCGGACCATAGCGGCGTTCACGACTCAAGATCGCCAGAGCCGGCCGTACACCGTGCGGATTGCTGGTCGCCGACACCGATACGCCATCCTTCCCAAGTCAACACCGCGCGTGTTTGTCGCGATGAGGTTCGTCTCGTTGCGTGGTACCCAGCGCCCGCGCGTCGACACGACCCCAGTGAGTTTGCGTGTCGGCGGTTCCCGAATCCAGTCGTCACGGAACGGTCATCTTGGGGTACGTTGCGAAGCTATGGGCCGGCAGATCACCGAGCGGCCGGCCGAGGAGCACCATTGAGGACTGCGCTACTGGTCATCGACATGCTCAATCGGTACGAACACGAAGATGCCGGTTCGCTCGCCGAATCGGTCGCTGGGGTCGTGCCGAACATCCGGCGGTTGGTCGATGCCGCCGCTACCCAGGACGCACTCGTCGTCTACGTCAATGACAACCACGACGACTGGGCAGCGGGACGCGACGAGTTGATCAGATGGGCGCTGGACGGTGAGCAACCCGAACTCGTCGAGCCGATCGCACCGGCATCCGATGTCCCCCTGCTGCTCAAGGCTCGGCACTCAGCCTTCTACGCGACCCAATTGGAGTATCTGCTTCGATCCCGTGCGGTCGAACGCATCGTGCTGACCGGTCAGGTTACCGAGCAATGCATCCTGTACTCCACCTTGGACGCCCACATCCGGCACTTCGACGTCGCGGTGCCGCGCGACGCAGTTGCCCACATCCACCCTGAGTTGGGCGATGCCGCGCTGACGATGATGGAGCGCAACATGGCCGCCACGGTCCGCGACACCGATGACCTGATCGAATTCCTGACCTGAACCGGCTGCGCCGACGGTTGACCTGACGATGGGTGGGTACGCATCCAGCGTTACCGGTCGACCAGATGGGAGCGGCGCAGCGATGGACGCCAACGAGGAAGAACGCATGGCCGTGGGCAAGAAGGCCGACGCGCTGGGGCTGATCCTGACCCAGGTCGGCGAGGAATACCAGATCCACTCCGGAACACCCGACGTCGAGCACCCCGAGTTCGTGAGCCCACGACTTGCCGACGTCGAAGAGTATCTGGATCGGCTGATCACCGATCGGTGATCGGGCCCGGTTCTCGAATGTCTCGGCTGGGTGTCTAGGCTGGCAGCCGTGACCGATACGCCTACCGTCCAGGAAGCTCTCGATCTGCTGCTTGCCGGCAACCAGCGCTTCATCGCCGGAGCGGCCGAGCATCCGAATCAGGACGCCGCACGGCGAGCGGAACTGGCCGAGTCGCAGCGTCCGTTCGCCGTCCTGTTGGGATGCTCGGACTCGCGGTTGGCTGCGGAGATCCTCTTCGATCGAGGTCTGGGTGACCTGTTCGTCGTCCGCACCGCAGGACAGGTCCTCGGGGATGAAGTGTTGGGCAGCATCGAATACGGGGTCGACGTCCTCGGCTGCCGGCTGATCGTCGTCCTGGGCCACCAGGGCTGCGGAGCCGTTGCCGCGGCAACCGCACTGCTGGACGGCGGGTCGGTGCCCGGCGGATACGTCCGCGATCTGGTCGAACACGTCGCCCCGAGCGTGCTGACAGCGCGGGCCGCCGGCCGTTCGTCGCCGGACGAGGTCCTTGCCGAACACGTCAGTCGCACTGCCGATCTGCTGCTCGAACGGTCGCGATCGCTCAGCCAGCAGGTAGAAGCCGGCACCGTCGGTGTCGTCGGGTTTTGTTATCAGTTGGACGACGGCACGGTCGACCTCGTTGCCGAACGCGGTCTGGCTCGCACGCCGTCGATCGGCTGAGCTCGTCTGCTGTCGGTCGGGTGGTCAGCACCGTTTCGGGCGTCCCAGTACCTCGGCGTCGACCTGCGCGGCTTTTGCTGTGAATGCTGCGGACCAGCGGGTATGGGCCCGTCATCGGAGCCGCGACGCCAGGTCGGACACCCGATACCGAGCAGGAGACGACATGACCGATGCGCCCGTCCGCGGACCAGCCGCCGTCACACGGGAATCTGCGGTATTCGCCATGTTCGCCGACGACGTCGAATGCCGCTGCCGGCGGCGCGGACTGACCATTCAGCCAGCGCTCGTCGACTCGGCGATCAACGGTCATCTGCGTGATGTTGCGGAACTCCTGGGGGTCACGCGTCAGGTTGCCCTGGAGCACATCGCTCCGGACTTCGGCGCCCTCCTGGCCGATGCGCTGACATGCCGTAGTTGATCTTGGTGACCAGCGTGGCCGGATACAGCACGACAGATGGTTGTCGGCACATCTGGTTGTGGTACAGCACCAGAGCCAGCTATCAGCACCCGGATCGCGGTTCGCCCGTCCATGGCGGGGTACAGCCGATGGGTGGCCAGGCCGCGCCGCGGCGCGGCCGAACGAGCAGCCCGAGGAGCGAGCGTGCGAGAGCCCGAATCGATCATCGATGATGTTCACGCTGCACTGGCGGAGCATTCCGCCGGAGGGATGACCGGCGCCTTCGTCATCGCCGCCGAGTTGTACGACCAGAACGGCCGCCCGCGGCTGTTCACCGCGCACTCCACCGACGGCACCAGTTGGACGTTGCTCGGCATGGTCGAGGCGTTGCGCATCGACACCCAGGCTCTCTTTCGCGGTGGCCAGGAAACCGGCTGAGTGGTTGTGCCGTGCAGCAATCAGCCGTGTTCGCAGCGTTGGCGTCCTCGGCATTGTTCGCGACCGGCAGTGCACTCCAGCACCGGGCGGCGGGTGATGCGCCGTCGGCATCCAAGCGACGGATGCTGCGCCGCCTGCTGACCCGACCGAGCTGGTTGTTCGGTGCGCTGCTGAGCGCCGGAGCCTTTGCCCTGCACGCCACCGCCTTGCACCTGGGCGAACTCGCAGTTGTTCAACCGGTGATCTTGAGCGGCATCGTCTTTACCGTGATCGCTCGTTCCGGACTGGCGCATCGGCTGCCGTCCCGCCACGACGTGACGTGGTCGTTGATCACCTGGGCGGGTCTGTCGTTTGTTGTGGTTGCCCTGCACCCGCGCCCCGCACGCCCGCCGACAGTTTCGCGAGCGATCGCGATCGCGATCATCGGAAGCCTGCTGGCCCTGGCCGCCGTGCTGCTTGCGACCGCCTTCACCCGAGGACGTCGCCGAGCGCTGCTGCTGGGCGGCGCCGCCGGGGTACTGTTCGGACTGGTCGCCGGTCTGGTCAAGCTGACCTTGTCCGACAACTCGAAGGTGGTCGGCGGGTCGTTGCTGCTGCCTGACAACCTGCTGGGCCGTTGGTCGCTGTGGACTCTCCTCGGATTCGGCGCCTGGGCGGTGCTGTTGAATCAGCGCGCTTACCAGACCGCCAGAGTGACCATGACGGTGCCGATCCTCAACCTCTGTCAGCTTGCGGTCGGTCTGGTCTTCGGCTGGGTCGTCTTTGCCGAACGGCCGGCCGAATCGGCGCTCCTGATGGCAGCCCAGGGCGGCGGATTGATCATGATCAGCATCGGGGTCATCGCGTTGGCGAGATCTTCGCCCGACGATCATCCGACCAGGAGGACGGCCGATAGTCCCACCGTCACAGGGTAAGCAGCACACAGACGGTCGGGTGAGCAGATGCCGCTTCTCCGATGGACAGGACGGCAACAGCGACCATGGAGGTGATGACATGACGGAGTACGACGACGCCGTGGAGCAGAACGACGCCCCGGACGATGCTCTGGATCCCAGTGAATACGCCGAGATCCCCGAGCCGTCCGAGCAACTCGATCAGGATCCGTTCCAGCCCGACGTCGGATTCGACGACGGCGACGTCGACGACGTCCTGGACGAAGGTCTGACGACGCCCGAAGGATGGTCGGGGCTGATACGCAACGGACCGGACGAGACGATGGACCAACGACTGGACGAAGAGCGGTCGGACGACACCGTTCCGATCGGCGAGCCACCGATTACTGCGGACCGAGGATCCGGCGATGCGACCGACGAGCTGGACAGTGCGGCCTCGGCGGCAGCTGTCGGCGACGAGCGGGCCGGCCGGTTGGTCAGCCCAGACCACGGGATCGGCGAGGGCCGGGAACCGGAACTGTTCGGTGAGGACGTCGGCGTTGACGGCGCAGCAGCCAGTGCCGAGGAGGCCGCCGTCCATCTGACCGACGACGAGCCGGCCGAACGCGACGGTTCGGCGTGAGATGCCGAACGGCCCCTCCGTGACGGCAGTTCCCGGAGTCTCTGCGAGGAGGTCAGCAGAGCCCCAGCTCAAAGGGTGTGTGGCTGGGGTCGAAACCCCGAGCCGGGTTCCGGCCAACGGCTCAGCGGGCGTCGGGGCGGTCGAGAAACCCAAACCCGAGCTTGGATTGCCTGGTTTATTGTCCTCCGACCGGGTAGACCTGAGTCACCGGAGATCGCCGGTGTGACCCGATGGGAGCGTGGCTGCCGTGACAAGCGCCGACGTTGAAGGCAGTTTCGAACCTGACCCGGCCTTCGTCGACGCGTGGGAGGACGACGAGGAGGTCGATGACCTCCCCGATTCCTATACGCCGGATTACTTCGCCGAACCGGAGCCGCTGCTTCCGGGCTGACGCATCGTGTGGTTGTCCAACGGCGCCAACGCGTCAAGCTCAGCCGATGCGGTACAACACCACGGTGGCTGCCAGTACTGCAGCGATCGCCACAATGCAGGCCACCACCATGGTCAGCAGCCGAGAGGGCTCCGGTTCCGCCGGCTGAGCGACCGAGGCCTCATTGCTGTCGAGACCCGCGTAGAGCCCCCATTGATTGATCACTACCCACCTTGCCTGCCACCGAAAGACCCGACGCCTCGCGGTGACTTCGTCACGACCTGGCCACCGTCCGGATGGACGCGGGCCGGAAGAACGGTGCGCCGCCAGCTGATGGCGGCGGCGCACCGCTTCAAGTCCTGGCCCGCGTGCGTGAGTTCACCCACCGACGGTGGATCGCTCTCCGGCAGGTTGCTGCAGCCCGTATCCCCCGACATTGGAGCTGCCCTGCCCACACTCGACGCCGCGACTCCCCCGAATCACGGCGTTGCCAGTCCCATTCACCGAACCGCAGAGGTCTCCCGGGCTTCTGCGGGCTCGGCGTACTTCCTGGCAGAACGCTAGCACCAAAATCCTCATTTGTCCTAAAACGGACATTTCCGGTTTCGGACACATCGAATCTTCCCTTCAGAGGCGAAGCCGGTTCACCGTTCCGAGCCGGGCTGCCGGGTCGGCCGGAAGCCGTGCTCGATACCCCAGAGCACCGCGTGGGTCCGGTTCGACACCCCGATCCTCCGGTAGCAGCTGCGAATGTAGGTCTTCACCGAATTGATCGACAGGTGAGCCCGATCAGCGATCTGTTGATTGCTCAGCCCCCGGGTGATCAGCGCGAGAACCTCTGCCTCGCGAGCACTCAGGCCCTCCTCCCGTCCCGGCCAGTCACCACCGACGATCGCCGATGTCCGCCCTTCGGCACGGGCTGGGCGCACCTGCACACCGTCATGCACGGCGGTCAGCGCCGCCGCGAGCTCCCCGGCTGGCAGCGCCTTGGAAAGATAGCCGCTGGCACCGCTGCTCAGCGCCGCCGTGACCAACGAGGGGTCGAGATTCCAGGAGTAGACCGCCACCTTGCCCACTCGCGGATTCGCCGTCAGTCGGCGAATCTCCTCGCGATCGCCGCGAGGGTTGGCGAAGGTGTCATACATTGCGATGTCGACGCTTTCACCGACGGTGGTGCCCGCATCCAGTTCCACGACCGCCACCGTGTCGCGGTAGGACCGGAGCATCGTGTCGAGACCATGGACGACGACCTCGTAGTCGTTCACCAACGCCACCCTGATGACCATCTGACCACCCTAGGCGGTCAATTTCACCCCTTGGGGTGAAGATCGACCGCCTCGAGAAACCTAGCTTGGTTGCTGTCGGTCCGCGGCAGGCACGGCAGCGGACCGGCGCCACCGGTCGTCGCAGCATGCTTACGGCGTCGGCCGCATTGCACGCGTGCCTGACCAACTCAGGCGTTGCTCGCAAGGAATCGGTCCTCATGGAACCCCCGACCCATGAGGACCTGTTTCTTGTCCCGTGACGCCCGGCAGTGCGGGGAGCGACGAACGGTAGGAGAGGTGATGACAGCAGGGGGCGACAACCGGGGGCCGGCGCTCGGTGTGGACGGGGACGACATTCTCGATCGGGTCCGCAACGTCATCGGGAGTCAACAGCTGCTCGAGGGCTACCGACAGGCCTTGACCGAGGCCGAGAAGCAAATCGCCACCCTCACCGAAGCCGTACACAGCAACCGAAGCATCGGCATCGCCGTCGGGATCGTGGCCGAGCGGTACGGCATCGGTCCCGACGTCGCCTTCGACTACCTGAAGCGTCTCAGTCAGGACAACAATCGCAAGCTGCGAGACCTTGCCGCAGAACTCGTCGCCGAGGGAAAGCTCGCCGACCAGGACCCCGTCTGGAGCGGACCGCAGGCCTCGAACGGCCGGACCCGAACAGTCACCGATCGGTCGAATCCTTCGAGCCAACATGATCGTGATGGCGCCGCCGCAACCGAGGCGACCCAGAACGCACGACGTTCCCGGTAGCGATCCGAGCGACCGGGTAAGAGAACAACCGACAGCTGTTCATCGATCGACACCGCAGGAGGAGACATGGGTATCGCCCAGGACAGTATTGATGTCAACGTCCCGATCCAGAAGGCGTACAACCAGTGGACGCAGTTCGAGTCATTCCCGCAATTCATGAACGGTGTCAAGAGCGTCGAGCAGCTCGATGACAAGCATCTGCACTGGAAGATCTCTGTTGCCGGAGCATCCCGCGAGTACGACGCGGAGATCACCGAACAACGTCCGGACGAGGTGATCGCCTGGCAGTCATCCGGTGACAACGATCATTCCGGCACGGTCACGTTCGAACAACTCGACGACACCACCACCAAGGTGACGGCGGCGATCGGTTACTCCACCGAGGGCGCGACCGAGAAGCTCGCCGATGCCGTTAATGCACCGGAACGCCAGTTGAGCAGCGATCTCGCGCGATTCAAGAAGTTCATCGAGTCTCCAGAGCCGGAGACCGGCGCTTGGCGCGACGAGATCCACTGAACGGGTGGTGAGACGTGCGGCTGCGACGTAGCGACCCGTCGCAGCCGGGGTGGACACGACGACGACGCGGCGCGGGATTCAGCTACCACCGCCCGGACGGCTCCCGGATTGCTGCCGGAGAAGCAGAACGGGTCCGCGGACTGGCGATCCCCCCTGCATGGCAGGAGGTCTGGATCTGCCCGTGGGACAACGGCCACTTGCAAGCCGAGGGCACCGACGCTGCCGGCCGACGCCAATATCTGTATCACCCGGACTGGCGTCGGCGGCGCGATACAGAGAAACACGCCCGTGCGATTGAGCTCGCCACAATGCTTCCACGGATTCGGCGGTCGATCGAAGAACAACTTGATGGACACGGTTGGCCGCGGCAGCGGACCCTCGCGGTAGCGCTGAGAATGCTTGATCATGGAGTGTTCCGCACCGGCGGAGAGGAATACCTCGAACAGAACGGCTCCTACGGCGTCGCCACGCTGCTCAGATCCCAGGTTCGAGTGAACGGTTCGATGCTCTCGTTCTCCTACACCGCCAAGGGCGGTATCGACAGAACGATGAGTCTGCGTGATCCCGCATTGGCCCACGCAGTCACCCGACTCCGACGGATCCGTAGCGACACAGACCGGCTGCTGGTGTATCGATCGCGCGGTGCCGTTCACCAGCTCAGGTCGGCGGACCTGAACGAGCGGTTCCAGGAACTCGCCGGTGAACAGTTCTCCGTAAAGGACCTGCGGACCTGGAGCGCAACCGTGCTGGCGGCGGTCGAACTGGCTAAGGCAGACCCGCCACGCTCGTTGCGGGCTTCCCGGGCGATCGAGCGTTCGGTGTTGGACGACGTAGCAGATCACCTCGGCAACACACCCACAACCGCACGCAAGTCGTACGTGGACCCGCGCCTATTCGACTTCTTCGAGCGTGGCGAGACGATCGCGGCCGGCCCGCAACGTCCCGGCCCGATCGACGAGAGCGACGCCACGGTCCGAGACAGGGCGGAACGGTCAGTCCTGCGCCTGTTACAGGGATGAGCACACCGGGACTGCTGTCCTCGCTGGCCTTCTGCGTTGACCATCACGAACCGGGTATAGCTCAAGCGGCCAGGAACGCCTCAGCCAGCGAAGGACACGCCATGACCATGATTCCCGGACGCCCGAGCAGTGTGACTCCACCGGTCGACGAGCCGACCGAGCCGATTGAGCCGGCCGACTCCAAACCCGACCAGGACACACCGGAGGCACGCACGCCCACCGGAATTCCGGCCGGAACGCCCGAGGCCGGCCGCCAACAGGGTGCGCATCTCACCACGTCCCAG
Organism: Microlunatus soli; assembly: GCF_900105385.1. NCBI lineage: Bacteria > Bacillati > Actinomycetota > Actinomycetes > Propionibacteriales > Propionibacteriaceae > Microlunatus > Microlunatus soli. Next base: position 493,812 of record NZ_LT629772.1, read on the forward strand.
GGTGCTCGACTGCGGGACAGCGATCACTCGCTGAAGGCCGGCGAGCGAGGACCGAGCCTCTTGCAAGATCATCATCTGCGAGAGAAGATCACCCATTTTGATCATGAACGGATCCCGGAGCGGGTGGTGCATGCCCGCGGCGCCGCAGCACACGGTGTCTTCGAGGGATACGGGACTGCGGAGCCGATCACCATGGCCGGGTTCCTGGCCAAGGGCAAACAGACTCCGGTCTTCACCCGGTTCTCCACGGTGCTGGGCTCCCGCGGGTCCGCCGATACCGTACGCGACACCCGCGGGTTCGCCACGAAGTTCTACACCGACGAGGGAACCTTCGACTTGGTCGGCAACAACATTCCGGTCTTCTTCATCCAGGACGGCATCAAGTTCCCCGACGTGGTCCACGCAGCCAAACCGCACCCCGATCGGGAGATTCCGCAGGCCCAGAGTGCGCACGACACGTTCTGGGACTTCGTCTCACTGCACACCGAGGCACAGCACCACACCATCTGGAACATGTCCGATCGCGGCATCCCCCGCTCGTTTCGGATGATGGAGGGCTTCGGCGTGCACACCTTCCGGATGATCAACGCCGATGGCGATTCGACGCTGGTCAAGTTCCACTGGAAGCCGCGCTTGGGCGTGCACTCGGTGACCTGGGAGGAGGCCCAACTGATCAACGGGATCGACCCGGACTTCCATCGACGAGATCTCGCCGACGCGATCGAAGCCGGCGGCTACCCGCAGTGGGAGCTCGGCATCCAGACATTCCCCGACACCCCGGAGCAGACCTTCCAGGGCATCGACCTGCTCGACCCGACCAAGATCGTTCCGGAGGAGCTGGTGCCGGTTCAGCCGATCGGATTGCTGACCCTGAACAAGAATGTCAGCAACTACTTCGCCGAGACCGAACAGGTCGCCTTCCACCCCGGCCACCTGCCGCCCGGCATCGACGTCACCGACGACCCCCTGCTGCAGGCGCGACTGTTCTCCTACATCGACACCCAGATCACACGGCTCGGTGGACCCAACTTCAACCAGATCCCGATCAACAGAGCGCATGCTCCGGTCAACGACATGCTCCGCGACGGCTTCCACCAGGACGCCGTCCACAACGGAGTCGCACCGTACAAACCCAATTCGCTGGACGGCGGCTGCCCGTTCTTCGCCGGCACAGCGGACAAGCCGTTCGTCGATGCCGCGGTCACGATCCCCGACGGTTCGGCGAAGGTTCGCGCCCAACCGGCCTCCTTCGATGATCATTTCAGCCAGCCGCGACTGTTCTGGCAGAGCATGAGTCCGGTGGAGCAGCAGCACATCATCGGCGCCTACACCTTCGAGCTGAGCAAGGTGTACGAGCAGGCGATCAAGGAACGCCAACTGATCGCGCTGGCCAACATCGATGCGACCCTCTGCGCAGAGGTCGCCGCCGGACTCGGCCTGGGCGTGCCGAAAGCCACCGAGCAGCCGGTGGAGATGTCGCCGAGCCCGGCGCTGTCCCAGGTCGGACGGGAGTGGCCGCTCGACGGCCGGTTGGTCGGCATCGTCACCGATGCCGACCCCGACGCAGCGCAGCTCCGAGAGCTGCGAGAGGAGATCAGCTCGACCGGGATGGTGCCGTTGATCATCGCGGCGCACGGCGGCAGCATCGAGGACATCCCCATCCAGCGGACGTTCAGCAACACCCGGTCGGTCGAATTCGATGCGGTGCTGCTGGCTGGCTGCCCGGCGCCCGCACCCGATGCCCAGGTCAGCCGGGACTCCAAGGCCGGTGCAACCGGCGACGATCAGCTGGATCCACGGGTGATGCTGCTGATCGCGGAGTGCTTCCGCCAGGCCAAGATCATCGGCGCCTGGGGCCCAGGCACGGATGCGCTGCGAATTGCCGGCGACTACTCCGGGGTCGGCATCGTCACCGACCCCGCGCCGGGGGCCGTGCTGAACGAAGTCCGGCGGCTGCTGGGAACCCACCGTGCCTGGGATCGTTTCCCGGCTGTCCCTGCCTGAACTCGTCTGCATCGTGGCTGTCCCAGGTGAGTCCGAGCCGTGCTGATGGGTGGTTCGGTTGGCAGCGATCGGGTACCGGAGCACTGGAGGGCCGGTAGCGGTCCCCCAGTCAGGTCAACCGCATCGAGGAGTTGAGATGCCGCAAGAAGCGTGGACCAAGAAGCAGGAGCGGCAGTACGAGCACATCAAGGCCGGTCAGAAGAAGGAAGGCCGCTCGACCGACCGCGCCGAAGAGATTGCCGCTCGCACGGTGAACAAGCAGCGCGCCCAGGCCGGTGAGTCCCGGCAGCGGAGCAAGACGTCGACCGAGGACACCTCGGCCTACCGGCGTGGCGGCAAGCAGTCCGGGTCGGGACCTCGTGGCCGTACCCGGGACCAGCTGTACAACGACGCCAAGAAGCAGGGCGTCAAGGGCCGGTCCAAGATGAACAAGGCACAGTTGGAGAAGGCCGTCGGACGCTGATCGGCATCGATCAGGTCACTGAGGCGTAGGGTAGCGAGCCGTAGGTATCAGCCTCCGGCTCGCTACGCAGATGATCATCAGGTGTCATGCTTCTTCGTCCACTCGCGGCGGTGGCGGGCCAGGTACACCTGCCCCGCCGCGACCGCCAGCAGCACGACGCCGGCGCTGATCATCATCCACCAGCGCCCGGTCGCTATACCGACGCCACCGGCGAAGATCAGCGCCAACACGACGATCACGATTCCGACCTGTATTCCCTGCCAGGGCATCGGTCTCCTTTCATCGAATCCCTCGACTCCTTCCAGCTGCTCGCCTTCGTCACCGGCATTGGCCCCTCGTCTTCGGTGTTCTGTGGTGCTACCGCACGCAAGATCAGGAGACGGGCGTTCCGCCGGTGACACCGAGCATCTCGCCGGTGATGTAGGACGAGTCGGTTGATGCGAAGAAGACGTACACGGGTGCGACTTCCGCCGGCTGCCCCGGACGTCGCAGCGGTGTCGACTCGCCGTGCTGCTCGGCCTGGGACGGTGGCATCGTCGCCGGGATCAAGGGCGTCCAGATCGGCCCCGGCGCGACCCCGTTCACTCGGATTCCGCGGTCGGCGAGCTCGGCGGCGAGGCCGCGGGTGAAGTTGTGGATCCCTGCCTTGGTGGTGGCGTAGTCCAGCAGTTGCGCGGATGGGGCCACCGCCTGCACCGACGCGGTGTTGATGATCACCGAGCCCGGTGCCATCTGCGGCACCACCATCTTGCACAGCCAGAACATCGCGTACAGATTCGTCTTCATCACCCGATCGAACTGCTCGCTGCTGATGTCCTTGATGCCACCCGGTTGTGCCATCTGATGGGCAGCGTTGTTGACCAGGATGTCGATGCCACCCAACTGGTCGATCACGTCGTCGACGAGCTGCTGACAGGTCGACTCCGAGGTGATGTCGCCCGGATGTCGGACCGCCCGCCGCCCGGCCGACTCGATCAGCTCGGCGGTACGTCGGGCGTCGGTCACTTCCTCGGGAAGGTAGTTGATCGCCACATCGGCACCTTCACGGGCGAACGCGAGTGCGACGGCACGACCGATCCCGGAGTCACCGCCGGTGATCAGCGCGCGTTTGCCGACCAGTCGTGCGTTACCCCGATAGCTCTGCTCACCGTGGTCGGGCTCCTCGGTCATCTGTTCGGTGAGGCCCGGATGTTCCAGTTGATCACTGTGCGGCTCGGGCCGGCCGCTTCGGTTTCGCGGATCGTCGGTCTGCTCTGTCGGCATCGCTACTCCTCTTCCTCGGTGACCCAGTACCCACGGAGCTACCAGTCGAAGCACTCGGCCGAGGGTTGGCGGTGGTCGCAGCGGGTAACGAGCCGTGGTAGCGCGTAGCGAGCCAAGGAGCTGACAATGGGGTACGCACAGTTTCACGTTGTGCCGGAGAGCGACCTGTGGAAGGTCGAAAGCAATGGACGGTCGTCGACCGATCACAACTCACCGGCAGCCGCGATCAAGGCGGCGGAGGCCGAAGCCGACCTGGTCCGGCCCTCCCAGGTGATCATCCATGGCCACGACGGTCACATCGACCGGCAGCAGACCTACGACACCGAGCCGTTTCCGCCGAGCGGTTGAACCGCATGTGCACCTGACGACAACCGGAGGGCGAGTTCGGCAACGGGGTTTAGAACCATCGTCGTCCGGGTATCGGCCGGCACAAGACGCCGTACAGCCAATCGAGGCAACTACTCGCCGGGCGGCAGGTCCGATGAGGAGATGCGGAAGTCGGGAAGGGGCACTATGAACACCGGAGCGAAGGTGGCGGCCGCCGTTTCGGCAGGTTATCTGCTGGGGCGCACGAAAAAGCTCAAGCTCGCGATCGCTGTGGGCTTGATCCTTGCTGGACGCAAGCTGCCGAAGGATCCGTTGGAGTTGGCCGGTCAGGGGCTCAAGACACTGCAGCAGAGTGATCAGTTCGCCGGTTTGCGGGAGCAGGTCACCGGCAGTCTCGCCGATGCCGGCAAGCGTGCCGCCAGCCATTCGGCGGAGCAATGGCTGGGAAAGATGACCGACCGCCTCCGTGATGGGACACCCAGCTCGGAGAGCGAGTCCGAAGAGGACGAAGCTGACGATCAGGACGCCGGCGCGGAGGACGACGACACCGATCAGAGTCAGGAGGACGTCAATCAGTCCGAGGATGACATGACGGACTCGAATCAGGATGACGACGATTCGGATTCCGACTCCGACCAGAGTGGTCGCTCAAGATCATCATCCGCGAAGACGGGATCAGCCAGAAGCCATCAGAGCGGAGGGTCCACCGCGAAGAAGCCCTCCAGCAGGCGGAAGTCCTCGTCAACCAAACAGTCGGCAAAGGAGAGCTGAAGATGGCTGCGAGTGCAACGGACTCCGGCGGGCTGAAGGGTGCTCTGCAAGACGCGTTGAACGCCTTGGGTGACCGCGCCATGCAGAAGATCCAGGATCAGGTCAGCGGGCTGACCGACAGGTTGACCGATATCGCCGACGGTGGCGGCGCAGCCAAGAAGGCCGCGGCCAAGGGCGCAGAAGAGGCTGCTCAGGGCGGCTCACCGGTGAAGGGAGCATTGAAGGGCGGCGTATCTGCCGTTGCCGACAAGGCCAAGGAGGCGCTGCCCGGTAGCGGCGGGTCCGGTGGCGGGAAGAATCAGGTGCCAGCTGCCACGAAGGCGATGAACTTCGTCGAGAGCATCGATGTCGGGGTCCCGGTCCGTGTTGCCTACAACCAGTGGACCCAGTACGAGGACTGGCCCGGCTTCATGAAGAAGCTCGAACACGCCGAGCAGGAGAAGGACCAACCGAAGGTCACCATGAAAGGCCAGGTGTTCTGGTCGCACCGGACCTGGGACTCGACCATCATCGATCAGATCCCCGATGAGCGGATCATCTGGCGATCGACAGGTCAGAAGGGCCATGTCGACGGTTGCGTGACGTTCCACGAGATCGGTCCGCGGCTGACCCGCATCCTGATCACTCTCGAGTACTACCCGCAGGGCCTCTTCGAACGGACCGGGAACCTGTGGCGAGCCCAGGGCCGTCGAGCGCGCTTGGAGATCAAGCACTTCCGGCGCCACGTGATGATGAACACCATTCTCAATCCGGACGAGGTCGAAGGCTGGCGCGGCGAGATCGAGAACGAAGAGGTGATCCGGACCCACGAGGAGGGCCTCGAGGACGACCGCAGGGCCGACGCGGAGCAGGAGGACGATCAAGACGCCGGCTCCGACGACGGCGTGCAGGACGAAGACGACGGCCAGCAGGACGAAGACGAAGAGCAGCAGGACGAAGACGAAGAGCAGCAGGACGAAGACGAAGAGCAGCAGGACGAAGACGAAGAGCAGCAGGACGAGGACGAAGACGGCGAGCAGGACGAAGAAGAAGATGCTACAGAGAGTGGCCGCAGGTAGTCCGGGCCTCGACCCGAGAGGAAGGGAACGCTGACATGACAGTGACGACGCAGTCCCAACAACGCGGGGGCGGCGGCTACCTCGACCGGCCCCGTTCCAGCAGTCTGGCCGATGTTGTCGAGATCATCTTGGACAAGGGCCTGGTGTTGGATGCCTATGTCCGGGTCTCCCTGGTCGGCATCGAGATCCTGACCATCGATGCCCGCGTGGTCATCGCCAGTGTCGACACCTACCTGCGCTTCGCTGAGGCGACGAACCGTCTGGACCTGTACGAGAAGGGCGGCAAGGACATCACCGAGGTTGTGGGTGACTCTGCCGAGAACGGTGCGAAGGGCAAGACCAGCGGCGCGATCCAAGGCATCAAGAAGGCCGTTACCGGCGACAAGAAGGACGATGACGGTGATCGGGAGGACGCCGACGAGGACCGGGACGAACGAGCCGAGGCCTCGCGGCCGTCGCGCAGCAGTGCGGGACGCGGCTCGTCGCACGCGCATCGGCGGTCCTCATCGTGAGCACCGCAGTCGATCATGATGTCGGTACCCAGCAGGCCGTTGCCTGGCGGGTCTACGGAATCGTCCCCGGCGACGCAGAACTGCCCGCGCTGCCCGACGGTGAAGGAGGCCTGAAGAGCCGTACGTTGGAACTGCTGGGCCATCAGAAGATCGCCGCCGTGATCGAGCCGATCGACCCGGAGCGACGAGCCGGTCGACGTGATCTGCTGGCGCACAGCGAACTGTTGAGTGCGTTGGTGCAGGATGTCCCGGTCATCCCCGTCGCGTTCGGCTCCGCTTTCGCCGGACGGCTGCAGGTCGTCGAGGAGCTACTGGTCCCGCAGTATGTGCAATTGACGTCGATGCTGGACGACCTCGCCGATTACGTCGAGCTGCTGCTCCGGGTCCGCTACTCGATGGACGATCTGCTCGCGGAGATCGTGGCGTCGGACGCCGGCATCGCCGCGCTGCGGAACCGTACCCGGGACCTGCCTGCCGGTGTGGATCATGGTGAGAAGGTCCGACTCGGCGAGCTGGTCAGTCGGGCCGTCGAGGACCGGATGACGGTCGACACCGAATGGTTGACGTCGCAGCTGGCAGCGCAGAGTGTCGAGGTCCACCTCAACGGTCGGTCACCGTCGACGCCCTCGATGACGCTGGCGTTCTTGGTCCGACGGGACCAGCAGCACGCGTTCGAAGAGATCGCCGAGGCCTGTGCCGAGCAGATGCAGAACCGTGCTGGGCTTGAGCTTCAGGGTCCGCTCGCCGCGTTCGACTTCCTGCCGGAGGGATGATCCCCGATGGGATTGCTGTCGAGCCTGGTCGGCCTTCCCCTCGCGCCGGTCAAGGGCACCGTGTGGGTCGCCGAGCGGGTGTACGAGGAGGCCGAACGGCAGTTCTACGACCCCGAACGGATCCGCCGAGAGTTCGACGAGATCGATCAACTCCGCCGCGATGGTGATCTCGACCCGGAAGCCGCCGAGTCCTACGAGGAGGAGTTGATCGCTCGGCTGATGGAAGGACCTGGGTGATGGAGATGGCAGAGAACCAAGAAGAACACGAGAAGTCCAGGCAGAAGGGCCGGTCCCAGCCGACCACGTCCGCGGTGTCTGCAGCGACAACTGCCCGCGAACAGCTGACCGCGCTGCTTGATCGCGACATCGAACAGGTCGTCGGGATCGAGCGGAACGACGACGGCTGGACGGTGCAGATCGAGGTCGTGGAGACCCACCGGATCCCCAACTCGACAGACATCCTGGGCCTGTACGACGTTCAGGTGGACCGCCAAGGCGATCTGACCGGCTACCGGCGAGGTCGTCGCTACAGCAGGGGACATGGCGATGACAGAGCCAGCTGACACACCAACTCCAGTCACCACCCGACAGAATGGTTCCGCCACCCGTTACGGAGCCGGCGATCGACCCCAACCGACCAACCTGGCAGACCTGCTGGAACGAGTATTGGACAAGGGTGTCGTGCTGGCCGGCGACATCCGCGTCAACTTGCTCGACATCGAACTGCTGACGATCAAGATCCGACTGCTGTTGGTGTCGGTCGACAAGGCCGAGGAAATGGGCATCGACTGGTGGCGCACCGATCCGATGCTCAGCTCACAGGCCAAACGGGAGCAGGACGCCCTGCAGCAGGAGAACGCCGAGCTTCGCGAGCGGCTGGAAGCATGGGATCGACCGGCTGCCGCCAGCGACGGCATAGCCGCCTTGAACGAGGAGAACGTATCTGCGGTCGAAGGACGTCGTGATGGCTGAGGCCACCGATGATGCCGCCTTCGCTGTGGAACAGGACGATGCGGTCGATGACCAACCGGCCGGCGACGGTACGGCTAGCTACGTCTACCTGGCAACCCGTGATCTTGGATCGGAGCAGGTAGCGACGCTGACCGGGATCGGCGATGTTCCCGTTCGACTGGTGACCAGCGCAGGTCTGACGGCAGTGGTGAGCACCGTCGACCGTGCGGAGTTCGGCGAGGAGGCACTGCGCCACAATCTGGAAGATCTTGATTGGCTCGGCCGGATCGCTGCGGAACACGATCGGGTGGTCGGCCGGGTCAGCGAGCTGACGACGGTCGCCCCACTGAGGCTGGCAACGATCTTGTACAACGATTTTCGGGTCGGCTCGCTGCTCTCCGAGTGGGGCACCGAACTGACCGCCGCGCTGGACCGCGTCCAGGGCTGCTGGGAATGGAGCGTCAAACTGGTCACCGATCCCCGTCCCGCTGCAGCATCGGTCGGTGACGCGGACCAGCCGACCAGTGGTGCGTCCTACCTACAGCGCCGACGGGCCGAGCTGCAGCGCTCGTCGGCGCTCTCCGAGGCATTGACCGCAATGGCCGATCGTACGCACCACAACCTCGCCGAACGGACGGTCGCCAGCCGACGGCTCGCGGCGCAGGACCGCAAACTGAGTGGCCACCAGGGCGAGATGATCCTGAACGCCGCTTATCTCGTCGAGCGCGCGCACGCCGAGGGCTTCACCCAGGAGGTCGAGCGGCTGGCCGCCGAGCATCCCGAGCTGACGGTGGACCTGAACGGACCATGGCCGCCGTATTCCTTTGCCACGGTGGAATCCCGCGGCGACAGGCATGAAGGGACGAGGATGGCAGGACAGCCATGACCGATATCGCGACGTTCGAACCACGGCACCAGCCGGCCGGGCCGGCACGGCGGGAACCGGTCGCGCTGGTCGACCTGCTGGACCGGCTACTCGGCAGCGGCGTCGTCCTCAGTGGTGACATCACCGTCTCGATCGCGGGTGTCGACCTGGTCGAGATCCGGCTGCACGCGCTTCTCACCTCGGTCCGCGCCGAGATGCGGAGCAGCAGCACTGCGGAGCGGGAGCAGGATGATGTCTGACACGACGTTGGCCCAGCGGCTGGAGACCGACAAGGACTCCGTCGAGCGGGACCTGTTCAAGCTGGTCCTGACGATCATCGAACTGGTCCGCGACCTGATGGAACGACAGGCGATCCGCCGGGTCGACGAAGGCGATCTCAGCGATGAACAGGTCGAGGAGATCGGTACGGCACTGATGCGGCTGGAGTCGGCGATGACCGATCTCCGCAGCCGATACGACCTTCGGCCCGAAGATCTCGATCTTGACCTCGGGCCGCTGGGACAACTCCTCGGCGACTGAATCCGGCTGCTGAGCCGGGCCTGACCGCCACGACGATCACCCGATGCTGAGCAGAACGACCGCCGCACCGGCGCCGACCAATCCGACGCGCTGACGGCGCGTCACCGACTCGTGCAACAGCGTGACGCCGAGGAGGACGGGTAGTGCCGGATACAGCGAGGCCAGCACGACGGCTACGGTGAGCAGTTGCTGCCGAGTGGCAAGCAGATAGAGAACCAGGCCAACGGTCGCGCCGGCGCCGACGACGGCCGCGCGCAGCTGATCGACCACCGACGGTCGGGCTGGTGCGGCCTTGATCACCGGGACGAGGATCAGGGCCACGGCGGACAACCGACCTGCGGCGACCGGCCAGAAACCACTGCTCGGTGACGCCTGGGCCAGAGCCAGGTACTGCACCGCGACACCGACACTGGCGATCAGTCCGTCGATGATCGCCGGAGACCAGCTTCTGACGCTGCCACCGGACACCCCACCACAAGGCCGGCACCACCAGGACGATCCCTGCCCACACGGCTGGGCTCGGTCGATCGCCCAACAGGACCACGCCGCAGACCACGGACAACGCAACACCCGTCACCGCACTGATCGGCACCACAACGCTCACCGACCCACGGCCCACACCCCGATTGATGAACAGCATCGTGACGCCGCTGCCGAGACCGGACACGGCTCCCCACGCCAGGTCACTCGCTCGCAGCTCCGGGGCGCGGAAGGCGATGCTGCCGACGACAGCGATGATCAATGCTCCGAGCTGGCCGATCAGCGCGACCGAAGCGAAGTGGAGCCGGCGGGACAGCACTCCCCCGGCAAAATCTACCGCCCCGTACACGAGGGCTGAGGCCAATGCCAGCAGCGGTCCGCAGATCACCGGCTAGCAGCCGACCCGGCTCGCCGGCGGAACCACTGCCACAGTCGGCTGAGCCGAGAGGGTCGACCGACCGGGACGACGGACGGCCGACCGTTCAGCGGGCCCCAGACGGCCCGCAGCACACCGGTCAACGGGACCACGAACAGGGCACCGGCAAAGCCGGCGACGAAGGTTCCCAGCGCGAGCACCACGATGATCGCCAGCGGATGCAGTCGGACGAACCGGCCGACCACGAACGGCTGCAGCAGGTGGGCCTCGATCTCATTCTCCACGACCAAGATCACCAGTAGCGGCACAGCGGCGCCGAGGCCGGCGGTACCGAGCGTGATGACGACGGCAACCGCACCGGCGACGAACGCACCGACGACCGGGATGAAACTGCCGACGAAGACCAAGATCGCCAGCGGTAGCACGATCGGCACGCCCAGCAACCACAAGGCAGTCCCGATCACCAGCGCATGGATACAGGCGATCACGAAGGTGCCTTGGATGAAACCGGTCAACGCAACCCAGGCAGCACGACCGGCCTCCCGGACCCGGTCCGACGCTCGTTGTGGGAACAGCTCGACGAACCAGTTCCAGACCCGATCTCCGTCGTGCAGCAGGAAGAGCACGACGAACAGGGCGAGCAGGACTCCGGCGACCAGATGGGCAGTGCCCTCGGTGATCCCGAGAGCCGCGGACGCCGTTCCGCTGCCCGCCGACTGCAGCGATCGAGTGACCCGATGCTGCAGCCAATCCAGCGCGTGCTGATCGATCGGCAGCGGCCCGGTGAGCAGTCGGTGCCGGATATCGGTGAGCGACAGCCTGAACTGTGCGACCAGGCGGCCTGATCGGCTGGCGATACCGGAACCGGCCAGAGTGGAAACCCCGCCCAGCACCGCCAGCAGGATCAGCACCGTCAGACCTGCCGACAGCGAGCGCGGCAGCCGCCGGCGGAACAACTGATCCAGTGGTGCGAGCAACGCGACGAACAGCAGCGCGACGGCACACGGGACGATCACGACAGCCAATTGATCGAGCAGCCACAGCAGCAGACGCACACCACCGCCGAGGACGGCGAGCCCGAGCACCCAAGCGACCGCGACCAGGAAGCGCCGCGGCAGAAGATCACGTACTGTCCTCGGCACCTCCTGGCCGGTCGAACGGTCTTCGGAAGCCACAGGGTCCCTTCGATTAGCGGGTCGACACCCAGTTGCTACCCGGATCCCGCCCCCTCAACCGATGCGTCCACTCTCCCGATGCGGCCTCCCGATCGGTGCGGTCGGTCGGCTCGCGGCCGGACGGACCTCAGATGTCCACGTCGCCGCCCATGGTGACGGTCTGCCGGCTGGGAAGCCGGAATCGAGCAGCAGGGTCAGCGGCGTTGTGCGCCAACACGACGAAGAACCGCTTCCGCCACCGTCGCATCCCCGGGGCACGGGTCGGCGTGATGTTGCCATGGGACACGAAGTAGGAGACCGGCTGCGCCTCCGCGAGCACGCCAGGGAGCGCCTGCATCGCACAGGCAGCACGGATCGCCGTCGGGATATCGGCGTCGTCGGAGAAGCCCGCCCGGATCGTCAGGTGCTGGATGCCGTCGTCGGCGTAGCCCAGATCGTCGAAACTGTAGGCGTCGGAATCGCGCACATGTGGCACCTGCACGGCCTCAACCGAGACGATCAGGACATGCTCGTGCAGTACACGATTGTGATCGACGTTGGCCCGCAGGGCGAGCGGAGTGGTGTCCTTGCCGATGTGCGGGAACACCGCCAGCCCCGGGACACGACGGACGTCGTCGTCGCGGACCTCCTCGACAAAGTCCGACAACCTGCCCTCGATGTCGCGGCGGGCGGCGAGCACCAGTTGACGTCCCGTACGCCAGGTGGTCATCGTCACCAGCACTGCGGCAGCGATCAGCAGGGGCACCCAACCACCGCTCAGCACCTTCGACAGGTTGGCGGCGAGAAAGATCACCTCCAATCCTCCGAAGAGGATCGCCGTCATGATCAACTGCCACCCGCGCCAGTGCCAGAGTCGACGGGCGACCACGACCAACAACACCGTGTCGACGACCAGCGCACCGGTCACCGATACGCCGTACGCGGTGGCCAACGCCTGAGATGATCGAAAGGCCAACACGACGGCCAGCACGCCCACGAACAGCAGCGCGTTCACCACGGGGAGATAGATCTGGCCACCTTCCCGTTCGGAGGTCTGCCGGACAGTCAGCGGCGGGACCAGGCCGAGCTGCATCGCCTGGCGGGACAGCGAGAACGCTCCCGAGATCACTGCCTGGCTGGCGATCACGGTCGCGGCGGTCGCCAGCACCACCATCGGGATCCGTGCCCACGGCGGCAACAGCAGGAAGAACGGATTGCCGACGGCATTCGGGTCGTCCAGGATCAATGCTGCCTGCCCGAGGTAGTTCAGATACAACGCCGGAAAGACGACGATGAACCAGGATCTCCTGATCGGGCTGCGCCCGAAATGCCCCATGTCGGCATACAGTGCCTCAGCGCCGGTGATCACCAGCACGATCGCCCCCATCGCGACGAAGGCGATGAACGGGTGGGCGATCACGAACCCCACGGCATAGGTCGGGGAGAGTCCCCGCAACACGCCTGGATGCTGCACCACCATCGACAACCCGGCAGCGGCGAGCGCGACGAACCAGAGCAGCATGATCGGCCCGAAGAACCGGCCGACCTTCCCGGTGCCGAAGCGCTGCACGGCGAACAACAGGACCAAGATCACGGCGGCGATCGGGACCACGAGATGGCTGATGCCCGGCGCCGCGATCTCCAGACCTTCCACCGACGACAGCACGCTGATCGCCGGTGTGATCACCGAATCGCCGTAGAACAACGACACTCCGACGATCCCGATCACCAGCAGCACGGCGACCCGCCGGCTGCGGGCGTACAGCCGCTGTGCCAGTGCGGCCAGGGCCAGCACCCCGCCCTCCCCTTCGTTGCTCGCCCGCATCGTCACGGTCACGTACTTGATCGACACGATCAGCGTTGCGCTCCAGAACATCAGCGAGATGACGCCGTAGACGTCGTCCGGCGTCGGTCGGACCGCACCGTGGTCAAGGGCGAACACGGTCTGCATCGCATACAACGGACTGGTGCCGATATCGCCGAAGACAACACCCAGGGCGGCGATCATCATCACCACCGCCGGTCTGCGCGCCGAGTCGGCGTTCATACCGACGGCTCTCATCTCATCACGCGACCGTTCAGACCGGCAGCGCGAGTGACACCGCGAAGTCACCGGCCCGGTCGGTCCAGATCTGGTCGGCTCGCAGGCCCGCGGCCGCCAGCTCGGCACGGATCCCTTCGAGCCTGAACTTCGCCGAGATCTCGGTCCGGATCTCGTCACCCTCGGCGAATTCGACGGTCAGTTCACAGGACGCGATCCGGACACGTTGCCGACTCCGTGACCGCAGCCGCATCTCGATCCACTCCTGCTCCCGATCCCACACTGCGACGTGGTCGAAGCCGGCCAGGTCGAAGTCGGCAGCAAGATCACGATTCAGCACCGCCAGCACGTTCTTGTTGAAGGCGGCGGTCACGCCGGCAGCGTCGTCGTAGGCGGCCACCAGACGGTCCGGATCCTTCACCAGATCGGTGCCCAACAACAGGGCGTCACCGACGTCCAGCACGGCGCGGACGCTGCCCAGGAAGTCGGCTCGTTCGGCCGGCACCAGATTGCCGATGGTCGAACCCAGGAACGCCAACAGCCGTCGTGACCCTGCCGGAAGTCGGTCAAGATCGGCTTCGAAGTCGCCGACGATCGGCGAGACCTGCAGGTGCGGATATTCCGTGGACAATGCTCTCGCGGCCGAGTGCAGCACCGCGGGATCGACGTCGAACGGGACGAAGCGCCGCAACGAGCCGGCCGCCTGCAACGCGTCCAGCAGCAGCCGGGTCTTGTCCGAGGTGCCGCTGCCCAACTCGATCAACGTCTCGGCGCCGCTGAGCCGCGCGATCCGGGCGGCGTTGTCGGCCAGGATCTCCCGCTCGCGTCTGGTCGGGTAATACTCGGGCAGGCGGGTGATCTGATCGAAGAGGTCGGAGCCGTGCGCGTCGTAGAAGTACTTCGATGGAAGGGTTTTCGGGCTGCCGGTGAGTCCGTCCCGGACGTCGCGGGCGAGTTGATCAAGGCGTTGATCATGGTTCAGGACGAGGTCCATCAGTTTGCACTCTCCAGGTCGGTGATCATGATGCCGGCGTCCGACACCTCGATCATGTGGTGATCGGCCAGGCTGACCCAGCCCCGCTCGTCGTCGTAGGGTTCGCTGGCGACGACGACACCGTCGGGCAGCTGCCGATAGCACAGCTCGTTGTCCCAGGCGACGCCGAGGATCCTGCTGCCGTCGGTCAGCAGCACTGTCAGCCGGGCGTCCGGATCGGCGGCGGCAACCTTGGCCAATGTCTCGGCGAGGTGTTCGACACCGGTATCGAAGATGTGCGCCGCCAGTTGGGCGGAGTCACCGATCGACTCGGCGGCCGACGAGGTCGGCACCGCGTCCAACGCGACCCGGCCGTTGTGGGAGAACAGCCAACGGCCGTCGGTGAACGGTGCCGCCGCGGTCTCGTCCGGCGGCATCCCGACGGTGGCCGACCGGACGGCGGCGAG
The DNA here is from genome assembly GCF_900105385.1 of Microlunatus soli. Lineage (NCBI taxonomy): Bacteria > Bacillati > Actinomycetota > Actinomycetes > Propionibacteriales > Propionibacteriaceae > Microlunatus > Microlunatus soli. The sequence continues at coordinate 508,830 of NZ_LT629772.1, forward strand.
CACACAGCCGGAGCTGAGCACCGGTGCGATCGAGGCAAACGACGCGTCGTTCCACAACGGACGGGGCGAGCGCCAGCGCCGTACGGTGCCGGTGTCGTCGAGGAAGCCGACGCCCCAGCCGTCGGCGTTCAACAGTCCGTGCCGTTGCTGCCGTGGCGCGTAGGACTGCCGCAACAGGCCGTACTCGGGTTCGGTGATCAACGAGGACAGGGTCCGGGGTGCGCCGAGCCAGGCCAGATGCCTACACATGATCATCTCCCGCTGTCGGTTCGACATCCCAGGCCAGCCGGAAACCGGTGAAGATCTGCCGCCGGATCGGCAGGTCCCAGTTGCGGAAGGACGGCCGGATCGCGCCGTCACCGACTGCCCAGGATCCACCGCGGAGGACTCGGAAGTCGCCGCCGAAGAAGGGCTCGCTGTACTGGCGGTAGAGCATCGGCCGAAAACCGGGCCAAGCTTCGAAGCCCGAAGAGGTCCACTCCCAGACATCACCGATCAGCTGCTCGACACCGTAGGCCGAGGCGCCTCCCGGATAGGCACCGACCGGGGCCGGCTGCAACGCCCCACCACCCAGGTTGGCCAATGCCGGCGTCGGAGCCGAGGATCCCCACGGCCAGCGCCGTCGGCGCCCGGTCGACGGGTCCCAGACCGCAGCCTTCTCCCACTCGGCCTCGGTGGGGAGCCGGGCACCGATCCAGGCAGCATAGGCCTCGGCCTCGAAGAAGCAGACGTGCTGCACCGGTTGGTCGGCGGGGATCTCCTCCAGCACACCGAACCGGCGACGAGACCCGTCGCCGGTCCAGAATTGCGGCCGTTCGAGCCCTGCCTGCTGGCGGTGTGCCCAACCGGCCTCGGACCACCACTGCCGTTGCCGGTAGCCGCCGGCGTCGACGAAGCGGGCGTATTCGGCGTTGGTCACCGGGAAGCGGGCGATCTTGAACGCCGGCACCTGCACCCTGTGGGCCGGTCGCTCGTTGTCCAGCGAGAACGGCTCGTCGGCGCCGTCCACACCGAGCACGAACGGACCGCCGGGCACCAACACGACATCGTCGGCGGTGGCGCGTCCGGCCGGCAGTGCGGTGCCGGTCCCGAACAGCGGCTCACCCTCACGCAGTTGGTGGGTCGCCAACATCGTCTCGACATGCATCTGCTCGTGCTGGGAGACCATCAGATACGGAAACAGCTCCGCGTCCTGGTCCAGCTGTCCACGACGCTCGAGCTGTTCGAGTCGATCAAGCACGCGTCCGCGGACGTCGGCGATGAACGTACGGGCGGCCCCCGGTTTGAGCAGCGGCAGTGACGGCCGGGTCGCTCGTGGATGCTCGAAGGCGTCGTACAGACTCTCGATCTGGGGCGGCAACAATCCTTGCAGGGTTGACTTCCCGTTCCGTAACAGCCACAGGTCCTCCTGCTGACCGATGTGTGCCAGGTCCCAGACCAACGGACTCATCAACGGGCTGTGCTGCCGGGTCAGCTCGGCATCGTCGAACGCGGTCAGAGCCGTCGTCCGTTGCCGGGCCGACTCCAGACTCCGGGCCAGCTGCTCGGTGTTCAGCTGCTGTGGGACCGGTTCCGGAAGCTGCCGGGTGTCAGGCATGGATCTCCTCCTCCAAGGCGGCGGCCGGGCCGTCGCGTTCGACGCGTGCTGCAAAGTCACCGGCCGGCGACCGGCCGGCAATGATCAGGTCGCAGAACTCCCTGAACTCGGCACGCAATTCGTCCGGGGCGTGCCGGACGGCGATCTCGGCGCAGCCTCGGGCGGCCCGTGCCAGCGGTGGATCGGCCAGCCCGTACCGGGCCGCCTGATGCCAGCGCCCCCGGACCGGTGCCAGCTGCCGGGCTGCCGATGCTGCCGCCGCCGGAACATCGATCAAGGTGACGACGAAGGCGGCCAATCCGGGCCACCAGCGGTCGCCGACGGCGTCCAGGCACCGAAGCTCGAGGTAGCCGCGGGGCCGGATCGGTGGGAACAGCGTGCTGAGATGATGATCAAGATCGGACCTGGTCGGCGGTCGATCGACCGGGCCGGCACCCTCGACCCAACCCGAGAACGGGATCCGATCCGTCACCGCCCGGATCCGATCATCGTCGCGGATCTGCATCACCGGGGCGGCCAGCGCGTAGTCCGCCCAGGCTGCTGCCGGATGATCATCGGCGGGCACCGGGCCGGAACGTCGCGGATCGAGGCCGGACCAGGCCTGCTGCCGCATCGAGGACCAGCCCGAGCGTCGGCCGCCCAGCGCCGGTGAGGCTGCGGAGACCGCGATCAGCAGCGGTGCCAGTGCGGTGATCAACCGGAACCTCGCCGGCCACCCCGCCCGGGGACCGGCTTCCAGGTTGATCTGCAGCGCAGCGGTCGCGGTCATCATCGCCGTACCGGCTGCGCCGCTGCCGACGGCTCTGAAGTGCTCCTCCATTGCCGCGTAGCGAGGCCCGGGAGAGACGCGGCGCGGCGGTCGGAGCGGATCGGCACCGAGCGGCACGGCCGCCAGACCGCGTACGGCAAGCGCCGCTGTCAGTGTCCTCCGGTCGGCCTGCAGCGCGCGGATCGCCGTCACCGCACCGTCCAAGGGCGGCGTCGACAACTCCAGCTGCCCGCCGGGCTCGACGGTGACCTTGCTGCCTCCGGACATCGGCGGCAGCCCGTCCACCAGGTCGGTGATCTCTTCCCATTCCGGGCGCCGTCGCCGGTCGGCGGTGTCGATCAGATGGGCCTCCAGCTCCAGGCCGACCGGGCCGACGACGGAATCGGTCAGGGCGGTGGATTCGACCCATCGACGCGCCGTCTCGATCGAGTCCAAGGGCGCTGCTGCAGGCAGCGGCTGGTCGACGATCGGAATGACTGTGGCCATTCACCCCTCCAGGTCCGGACCGGTCCTGGATCCCCGTGAGGAGCACAGAACCGCGGGTCGGTGCGGGGCGATCGCTCAACTGAACGCTCGTCCTCGTCCTGCGTCGATGCCACAGCCGAGCTGCGACGCCGAGGTCATGCTGCGACCAGTCCATACCCGGTCGCCGTCGAGGTCAAACGTACCCGGCCCGGATCCCGCGGTGAAGACCTCGGGGCGTCGGTAGCCGATCGGTAACCGCTCGGTGAGGTCGACGATCACCGCAGTTCAGGCCCGACTCAGGTCTTGGCGTTCTTGGCCCAGACGAAGCAGAACAGACCGAAGCACGCCAGTCCTCCGGCGAGCACGGTGAGCAGCACCGGGCCGGCCGGCTGGTTGCGGACCAGCCGGAGCGCCTCGTCCAGGCCACCGGCGCGTCGGGGGTCGAAGGTCAGGGCCGCCCAGCCGAACAAGCCGCCGACCAGAGCCAGCGCGATGCCCTTGGTGATGTAGCCGGCCACGCCGACGGCCCTACCGGCAGCCGAGGTCGAGCCGACCAGGTCTGCGGTGAAGCTCCGGCGGCTCCCCTTGATCACCTGCGAGACACCGACCGCGATCACGCCGATGCCGACCGCCGCTACCAGGATCCGACCCAACGGCAGTGTCATCAGCTTCGCCGTGATGGAGTCCTCGCTGGAGCCCGAGCCGGCTCCACCGACGAAGCGGAATGCACTGGCTGCGAGCAGCAGGTAGACCAGTGCTCGGCTCGCCGAGGAGAGCCGCTTCAACGTCCGACGCTTCGGGTCGTGTTCGACGGCAACCTTGCCGTGACCGAGTGCCGCTTCCAATGCTTGCCACGGGACCAGCACGGCCAATCCGATCCCGACCATGATCAACAACAGTGGGCCGGCCGGGGTGCCGGCCAGGGTTCGCAACGCACCCTGCTCCGATGCCTGGCCGTCTCCGCTCCAGGCCAGCCGTAGCGCGATACCGGCGATGATCAGATGCACCACCCCGTACGCGCAGAGTCCCGCGCCGACCAGGATCCGATACCAGCGGGCTCGCCGGACCCGCTGGCTCAACTCCTCGGCGGCATCGCGTGCGTCATCGGCAACCTCGGCGGCATCGCGGGCGACCCCGCCGCCGGTTGTGTCCATGGAATCAGTATGTCCGTCCACCGCCGGCAGTGCCGGTGATCCGCACGAACCGCCGCCCCGGTTTCACCTGGATCCACCGATTTGCGGCTCCTGCGCGACCCCATCCGGGCACATCGGCCTGGTGCCGCTCGCTACGCCGCAAATCGGTGGATCCAGGTTTAACGGATCCCAACGCGGGTATCGCTCCCGCTATCCGGCACGACAGATGAGGAGGACTGTGATGACAGGCGCATTCGACAAGGCCAAGGGCACAGCCAAGGAGAAACTCGGCGAGGCCAAGGAGAAAGTCGGCTCCGCGACGAACGATCGCAGCACCCAGGCCGACGGCGTCACCGATCAGGTGAAGGGCAAGGCACAGCAGGCGGAGGGAGAGTTGAAAGACCGAGCAGACGGTGACACCGTCGACGAGCGCGGCGACAGGACGACCGACGATCGGTGAGCGTCGATCATGATCATCGGGCCGGGCGATAGCGGCGGGAAGCCGGGATCGCCTGGCCCTCGGTCGCCGGTCGGACCGGCAAACCGCTGGCAAACCATGGACCCGTACGGCGGACGGCCTTACAGTCTGCTGCGATGATCACCCGACACCCGAACAATCCCGTCCTGGAACCGAGCCAGGTCCCCTATCCCGCGGACTGCGTCTTCAACGCCGGAGCCGCCAAGATCAACGGCGACTATCTGATGGTCTTCCGCAACGACTTCGACTACCGCGGCGGAGCCGCGTTCGGTGGCTGCTGTCTCGGCCTGGCCCGGAGTTCCGACGGCGTCGACTGGACGGTCGACCCGGAACCGATCGTGACGATCGAGCAGGCCCGGCAGTGGTTCGCCGACAGCCACCATCCTCGCTTCGGCGCCGACGAGATCAGCCGGGTCTACGATCCACGGATCACGGTGCTCGATGATCAGATCCACCTGACGGTGGCGATGGACACCCGGCACGGCATCCTCGGCGCGATCCTGCGGACCGACGACTTCCGCCGGTTCGAGCTGATCAGCCTGTCGGTGCCGGACAACCGCAACATGGTGCTCTTCCCGGAACGGATCGGCGACCGCTACTACCGGCTGGAGCGCCCGTTCTCGATCTACGGTCGGGGTGCACCCGAGGCGTTCGATCTCTGGTCCTCCAGCTCACCGGATCTCACTCACTGGGGCAACAGCCGACTGGTGCTCGGGAGCGAAGAGGTCCCGTACGCCAACTCCAAGATCGGCCCGGCGGCGCCACCGATCCGCACCCCCGCAGGCTGGCTGGCAGCGATCCACGCCGTCCACAAGGACGATGATCAACTCTTGAACGCCTGGGGTGATCAGCAGTGGACGAAGGCCTACCACGCCGGCCTCGCGTTGCTCGATCTCGACGATCCGCAACGACTGATCGGTATCTCCCGGCAGCCGCTCCTGACTCCGGAGCCGCCGTATGAGACCGACGGCTTCCGCGGCAGCGTGATCTTCCCCTGCGCGATGATCGCCGAGGACTCCGGAGAGGTGAAGATCTACTACGGCGCCGCCGACACCGTCGTCGCCCTCGCCTCCGCGGATCTGGATGATCTGCTGAGCTCGATCGAACCGGTGCCGACAGCGCGGTAGCACTGTCCGGCTGCCGTAACGCCTGCGTTTGTCACGCCCTCGCCGGGGTACTGGCCACGGCATGACTGGACCGGAATCTGAACTGACCGCGGAAGAACGCGCCACTGCTGACCGGCAGGCGGTCGCCGATGTCGTCGAGAAGGCACGGATCGCCGTGCTGACGACGATTGCGTCCGACGGATCGCTGGTCAGCCGACCGATGGCGCTGCAGCAGCGGCGGTTCGACGACGACCTGTATTTCTTCACCCCGGACCCGTCGGACAAGACCGACCAGGTCCGTTCCCATCCGGCCGTCAACGTCGCGATCCACTCCGCCGGCTCGTACCTGTCGCTGTCCGGATCGGCATCGATCAGCAAGGACCCGACGGTGATCGATGAGCTGTGGGATGCCGGTGCGGCCGCGTGGTTCGATGCCGGCCGGAACGACCCGGCGGTCGCTCTGCTGGTGGTGAGCACCGACTCCGCCGAACTGCAGTCGATCGACGGACCGCGGATCCTCACGTTGGCCAAATACGCCAAGGCTGTGGTCACCAAGGATCACCCTGACGTCGGCGACAGCACCCGGTTGGACCTCTGAATCCGCCGTCAACCGCGCCCCCAACGACCGAATGAAGGAGTCCTCACTGATGCCCGACACCACCGCGATCACCGTCCGTCGGGAGATCGACGCCGACGCCGCGGACATCTTCAGCATCCTGAGCAACCCCGATCGACACAACGAATTCGACGGCTCCGGATTCATCCGGTCGGCCGACCACCCGCAGCGGATCCAGGCGGTCGGCGAAACGTTCCGCATGAACATGGCCGGCGACCACATGGGCGGCGAATACCAGACCGACAACACCGTCACCGGCTTCCAGCCCGGCAAACTGATCTCCTGGCAGACCGCACCGGCCGGCCAGCAGCCACCCGGCTGGGAGTGGGTCTACGAACTCACCCCACTTGATCATGAACGCACCGAGGTCCAGCTGAGCTACGACTGGTCGCGGGTCACCGACAGGGAACTGCTGAAGCAGATCTCGTTCCCGTTGGTCGGTCGCGAACAGTTGGAGGGTTCGCTGGCCGAACTCGCCGCAGTGGTCCGCGGCTGAGCCATCACCCGGGCCGTCAGCCGGCGCGGAGTGCCTTGATCAAGTCCGCCTTGTTCATGGCCGAACGTCCCTTGACACCGACGTTCTGCGCTTCCTTCAGCAGATCGGCTCGGGTCCACTCCGCGTAGGCCGGTGCCGATCCCTGCGCAGCGGTCTTCCGCGGGGTCGCCGTCTTGCGCGGGATCGCGGCCTTGCGGGTGGCCGTCTTGCGGGCGGGCGCGGCCTTCCGTGCGGTCGCAGTCCTGCCTGCGGTCGAGCTCTTGCGCGGCGCAGCTGGTGCGCTCGGAGCTTCGGTGCTGCTCGGCTCCGGTGCCGGGGCGGCCTGCTCCGCCGCGGCGGCTTCGGCCTTCGCGGCCTTCTTCGCGTCCTTCTTGGCTGCCTTGTCCCGCGCAGCCGTGGCCGCGTCGGCAATCCGAGCCGACTTCTTCTTGGACAGTCCCTCGTCCCGCAGCAGCTTGTACAGCGCGCGGTCCGCGACCGGCTGGCCGGTCTTGTCCTTGCTCTTCTTCTTCGTCTTCGCCATGGTGTCCTCCACAGGTTCGAATCCGTCGGCCGGGTCGGGGTCTTCGAACCGAGCCCGGGTACGGGCCCACCTACGGCCGACGAGTAGTCCCGGCACTCTACTGCCAGCACGTGACGCGGGCCGCGCGCCACGACGCAGCACCGATCTGCTCAGTCGCTGCCCTGCTCAGTCGTTGCCGGCGACGTCCTTGGGGACCTCGAGATCGCTGTGCACGATCTCCTCGATCGAGACGTCGCGGAAGGTGAGCGCCTTTGCGCTCTTGACGAACCGGGACGGCCGGTACATGTCCCACACCCAGGCGTCGGCCATCGAGACCTCGTAGTAGACGTCGCCGCCCTCGGAACGGACCTTCAGATCGACGGCGTTGCACAGGTAGAAGCGACGCTCGGTCTCCACCGCGTAGGTGAAGATCCCGACGACGTCCTTGTACTCACGGTAGAGCTGCAGCTCCAGATCGCTCTCGTACTGTTCCAGATCTTCGGCGCTCATCTCACTCACCCTCTTCTCGACCGCGGTTGTGCAGCAGCAGCCCGGGCAGGGACCGGAGCTGCTGTCCGGGCTTCACCGTACGGACCACGTTGTCGAAGCGCATCCGGTGGGTCGGGCTCGGTCCCAGCCGATCCAGGTGCCCCTGGTGCAGCGGCGTGCAATAGCCCTTGTGGACCGCGAACTCGTAGTCGGGATACACCGCGTCCAGTTCGACCATGATCCGATCCCGGGTCACCTTGGCCAACACCGATGCTGCCGCCACGCAGGCCGCCACCCGGTCACCCTTCCAGATCGACAGGCCAGGCAGTCCGAGTCCGTCCACGCTGAAACCGTCGGTCAGCACATAGGTCGGCGCGATGTCCAGCCGCAGCAACGCCCGACGCAGTGCCTCGATGTTGGCGACATGCATGCCGAGCCGGTCGCATTCCTCGGGCTCGATCGCCACCACCGACCAGGCCAGCGCCTTGTCGACGATCTGGTCGTAGCAGCGTTCCCGCTGTGCGGCGGTCAGCAGTTTGGAGTCGCGCAGACCGGTGATCTGTTTGGACTTGGCATCGGACAGGATCGCAGCACCGGCGACCAGCGGCCCGGCGCACGCACCACGGCCTGCCTCGTCGGCCCCGGCGACCGGATCCAGACCGGCTCGCTGCAGCGCGCGCTCGTAGCCGTACAGCCCACTGTCGCGGCGGACCTGGACGCGGGGGACGACGGCGTCGGTCCCGATGCCGACGCCGGCTCCCTGATCGGTGACCGAAGCATTCATCAACATCTCACGTTAGGCGTTTTCACCACCGGTTCGGCAGCGGGTGGGCCCTTCGCGTCGGGAACCGGCTCGAAGGTGGCCGGACGTTTCAGCAGTTCGGCACGGGAGAACGGAGCGACGATGGCGAACACCGGGCCGACGACGTCATCGGTCGGGACGAAGGCGCTCATGTATTCGCCGTCGGCGCTCTGGTCGTCCAGGTGGCAACGGGAATCGGCGCTGTTGTCGCGATGGTCACCCATCACCCAGATCCGGTCCCGAGGCACCACCACGTCGAACGGGAAGTCCGACGGCTTGCTCTGCGAACCGCCGCTCTTGTACAGGTAGGACGACTCGTCCAGTGCCTGGCCGTTGACCGTGATCCGGCCGTCGGTGTCGCAACAGACGACATGATCACCGGGCAGTCCGATCGCCCGCTTGACCAGGTACTCGCTGCTGGTGTTCGGCAGCACGCCGATCCACTCCAGCCCCTTGCCGATCGGGCCGCGTTCCTCGGTCTGCGGTTCGTCACCCAGCCAGTGGTTGGGGTCCTTGAAGACGACGACGTCGCCGCGTTTGAAGTCGGTGATCTTCTGGACCGCGATCCGGTCGCCGACATTGAGGGTGTGCTCCATCGATCCGGACGGGACCAGGAACATCTGACCGACGAAGGCACGGATCAACGCTGCGATGATCAACGCGCCGACGACGACGATCACCAGTTCCTTGATCAGGCTCCAGATCTTGTCACCGATGGTGCGCGGATTGTCCTCGCTGCCGACCTTGGCCGCATTCAACGGACGGCGTCCGACCACGAGAGGATCGGCCTCGTCATCAGCGATGACGTCAGCATGGCTTTCACTCGTTCCGTTGACACGTCGGCCATTATTCCTCAGGCCGAGGACAAACCTGAGAGAGCGCGCCGCCACTCCGGGGAACTCGGCCCCCGGGGTACGGGGACTCAGGCCTCGCGCTTCTCCTTGATCTTGGCGGCCTTGCCGCGCAGACCACGCAGGTAGTAGAGCTTGGCGCGACGGACATCACCGCGGCGGTCGACCTCGATCTTGTCGATGATCGGGCTGTGCACCGGGAAGGTCCGCTCGACGCCGACGCCGAAGCTGACCTTGCGGACGGTGAAGGACTCGCGGACACCTGCACCGGAGCGGGAGATCACGATGCCGGTGAAGAGCTGGACACGGGACCGGTTGCCTTCGACGACCCGGACGTGCACCTTGACGGTGTCACCGGCGCGGAAGTCGGGAACGTCGTCCCGCAGCGAAGCCTTGTCGAGAGCGTCGATCAGGGCGGGAGAGGGCGTGGTAGCCATGATGGTGTCCTTGCTCGGCGCCACAGGTCACCGCTAGCGATGAGTTCTCAAACCCTCAGGGCGCGGACGATCCCCCTGTGGCAGGAGCCGCGCAGACGCTGAGGACAACAGCAGTCGATTCTGCCACAGCGGTGCCATCGGGGCGAAATCGATCGCCGCCGAACGCAGGCGCCGGAGTCAGGTCGTCCGCGGGACGAGAATGGCGGCCATGAGTGATTTCCACCTGGTGGGCTGGTTGGTTCTTCGTGACGACCGGGAACGGATCCTGCTCGCCCGGCGGGCCGGCGTCAGCTACGGCGAGGGTCACTGGGGTCTGCCCGGCGGGCACGTCGAGCCCGGTGAGACGCTGCCCGATGCCGCCGCCCGGGAAGCCGCCGAGGAGGTCGGGATCACCGTGCGGCCGGATCGGCTGGTCCCGCTGGGCATGTCCCGCTACACCGACGCCGGCGTCGCCGGTCTGGATGTGTTCTTCGGCACCGACCACTACTCCGGCGAACCGCGCCCGGTCGACGAGTGCGACCGGGTCGGCTGGTTCGGGCTGGACGCACTCCCCGACCCGGTCCTGCCGTGGCTGCCGACGACGCTCCGGCGACTACTGGTGGACCACCAGTGGTACGAGGAAGTGTTGGGCTGAACCGGCAGCCCGGTACCGAATGTGAGCCGATGGCTGCCAAACCGGCCATCCGACAGCCATCAGCTCACCATCGGTGCCCGGTCTGCGATCCGGGTACGACGGGCGTCGGGCCAGCCAGGGCTGTGGCGGATCTTCGGCGCCCGCCAGCGGTAGCGGTCAGGTCAGGTCAGGTCGACCAGTCGGGCTCGGCCGACCCCGATCCAGATCGCGGCGACGAGCGGGACCAACAGTCCCCAGGACGGGCCGAACGCCCGCTCGTCATCCCCGGCGTCGATGTCGGGGAACCAGCCGAGTCCGATCGCCACCAGCAGCGTTCCGAGCACCAGCACAGCCAGCGAGATCCCGACCAGCCATTTCGCCTTGGCCGAGTCCTTGTCCAACGAGGTCAGCACCGCGACCGCGGTGGCCAGCAGTCCGATCAGCAGCACCGCCACCCCGATCCCGATCAGCACCAGACCGCCCTGTGCCGCGTACGGGTGGGATTCGGCCAGGTCCTCGACCTCCTCGCCGAGCTCGGGCATCCTGGCGATCAGGCCGAACAAGTGGTGCCGGTCGACCGAGAGCCGGTCGCTGCCGTCGTGTTCGTCAGCCGTGAAGGCGGCGACCGGAACCAAAATCGTTGCGGCCAACAGCGTCAGGGAGATCAACTGGGTTTGCCATCGGACGAGCTGGACGATGCCGTCCATCCGACCCGACACTCCTTCGACGGATATCACCGGCGCATGGTAGCGGTCCCTGAGCTCGTCAGCCGTTCGCCGCGACGGCGGCCGCGCCCCCGGCCGGCGCCGGGTCGTCCGGTGCCGCGATCGTCTCCAGCCGCGCGAACCGGCCGGGCTCGGGGTCGTCGGTGAAGGTGAGTTCGCCGGTCAGCCCGATCTCGTCCAGGAACGGCCGATCGTGGCTGATCACCAGCAGCGCACCCTGATACTGCCGCAGCGCCGAGGTCAGCGCCGCGACGGTGTCCAGGTCCAGATTGTTGGTGGGCTCGTCCAAGATCAGCAGCTGTGGCGCAGGCTCGGCCATCAACAACGCCGCCAGACTCGCCCGGAACAGCTCTCCCCCGGACAGGCTCCGGGCCGGTCGGGTGATCACGTCGGCTCCGAGCAGGAACCGTGCCAGTCCGGCACGCAGCCGGTTGTCATCGGCGTTCGGGGCCAGTCGGGACACCGAGGACAACACCGGCAGGTCGTTGTCCAGGATCTGCAACCGCTGCGGCAACAGCCGGTAGGGCACCTTCGTCCGTACCGTTCCCGCCCGTGGTGGCACCGTGCCGGTCACCGTGTCGATGAAGGTCGTCTTGCCGGTTCCGTTGCCTCCGGTCAGTGCCAGCCGCTCCGGGCCGCGGACGTGCAGATCAACACCGACACCGTTGCGCAGCACCAGGTCCTCGGTGATCAACACCTCCCGTCCGGCGGGGATCGCCGTCGCCCGCAGGTCGACCTTGATCAGATCGTCATCGCGGACCCGTGCCTCGGCATCGTCCAGCCGCGCCTTGGCCTCCTCGACATCGGCCTCGTGGCCGCCGCGGAGCTTGCCGTTGGATACCTCGGCCTTGCGTTTCATTGCGCCGGCGATGATCTTGGGCATCCCGCTCTTCTCGGCGAACTCCTTGCCGTAACGGTTGTGCCGATCCATCTTGGTCTGCGCCTCGATCAACTCACGACGCTGTCGTTTCAGATTGGCCTCGGCACTGCGGACAGCACGGGCTGCGGCTTCCTGCTCCACGGCGACCGCCTCGGTGTAGGCATCGAAGTTTCCGCCGTAGAAGGTGATCGCGGAATCCCGGAGCTCGGCGATCTGATCACACAGGGCGAGGAGCTCGCGGTCGTGGCTGACCGCGATCACCGGCCCGGGCCAGCGTTGCACCGCGGCGTACAACCGGTCCCGGGCCGACCGGTCCAGGTTGTTGGTCGGCTCGTCCAACAGCAACACCTCGGGTCGGGCGAGGAAGAGTCCGGCCAGCGCCAGCAGCACGACCTGCCCGCCGGACAGGGTGCCGACCGGTCGCTCCAGATCAAGATCGACAAAACCGAACGCGGACAGCTCGGCCTGGACCCGATCCTCCAGATCCCAGTTGTCGCCGATGACGTCGAAGTCGTCCGGCTCACCGTCGCCGGCGTCGACCTTTGCCAATGCAGCAACGATTTCCTCGATGCCGAGCACCGAGGCGACCGTGCGGTCGCCGGCCAGCACGAGGTCCTGCCGGAGGTAGCCGATCCGGTCCGGGCGACTGATCGTCCCGGACGTCGGGTGCAGCTCGTCGGCCAGCAGTTTGATCAAGGTCGACTTGCCGGCTCCGTTGCGCCCGACCAGTCCGGTGAAGCCGCCGGCAAAGCTGCAGTCCAGGGATTCGAGGACGGTCTCGCCGGTCGGAAAAGAGAATGAGAGGTCGTGACAGACCAGAACAGCAGACATCTGCGGGTACTCCTGAAGTCGGATGCGCACCGGCCGGATCGGCTGGGTGCAGCGAGAATGCGACTTCAGAGATCCACTGGGTGGCCTTCCGCAGACAATGAGACGGCATCAAGCTTAGGCCAGCGATCCGAGTCGATCAAGTCTGCTGCGCCGAAGGGTCAGATCCGCCCGGGCCGAGGTCAAGGTCGGGCCACGGTGTGGAGTCCGGATCGTCGACAGACCATGACCCTGCTGTGACAAAGCCGCGATGTCGTGGTGACGGCCCGAACCTACCGTCGCCATCATGATCAACTTCAAGAAGCGAATCATTGCCTCTGCAGCTGTTGCGGCCGCCGGGCTCGGGGTCACGGCCGGCACCGCGGTGCTGCCGACCGCCGATGCCGCGGCGACGCCGCCGGCCAAGGCCAGCGACCTGAAGATCACCGCCAAGACCATCGACAACAGCAGCGCCGGGCACCACTACGCCTGGCTGACCTTCACCAACACCAGCGATCACAAGGTCTCGTTGCGAGGCTTCTCCGGGACCTCGTTCGTCGCCTACGACAACGGCACCCAGGTCGGCAAGTCCGCCCGCTGGCAGCACGAGCACTCGCCGAAGACCGTCGTCCTCTCCCCCGGCAAGAAGACCAAGGAACTGGTGACGATGGCCGATCCGGGCGTCTTCGGCTCCGGCCACACCGTGACCGCGGACGGCTTCCGGGTCTACATCCCCGGCTCGACGGCGGCCGTCTTCGTCCCGTACAAGACCAAGGTCAGCACCCGCAACGTCGAGCAGCTCGCCGTGCAGCCGATCGGGATCCCCGCCTGATCACACCATCAGGAGCCCTGGCGGACTTGCCAAGCGGACAGCAGTCGATCCTCGGTTTCCGGAGTCAGGCCGGACCGGCGTTCCCGCCGCAGGCCGCGGTCACGTTCGTCGGCGAGGCAGCGTTCGACGGTGTCGGCCAGCGGACGGAGCCGCATCCCGGCCGCGCGGGCCGCGGCGTTGCTGCGGCACCCGAATCCGGTGTAGTCGGCGGGCAGCCAGAGCGGCAGCGAGTCCGGCCCGGCCCAGTAGCCGACACCGTGATCTACCAGGAACCCGGGGTCGACAGCGATCCGGTTGCCGCGATGCCCGGCGGTCTGCTGGGACAGGTCGAGGACCTCGCTCAGCGGCCCGGGATCGCCTACTGCATTGAGGATCCCGGTCTCCCCTCGCTCCGCGGCGTCGAGCAGCCAGCCGGCAAGATCATCGACGTCGATCACCTGGGTGAGCGCATCGGGTGTGTCCGGGACCAGCACGTCGTCGGCGCCGCGCTCTTCCTGCCCGCCGCGTGCGAAGCGGCCCGGCCAGTAGCCGAAGCGGTCGCTGCTGTCGTCGGGGCCGACGATCAACCCGGCGCGGCTGATGTGCATCCGTTCGGCTGCCTGCTGGACCGCCTGTTCGCAGGCAACCTTCGCCGGGCCGTAGTCCTCATTGTCGGTGAACCGGTCTGCGCCGAGCGGTGTGTGCAGCGGACCGGACTCGTCCTGCCCCGGCGTGCTGTCGTCGGTGTACACCGACACCGTCGAGACCAGCGTCCAGTGGCCGGTGCGATCGGCCAACGCTCGCAGCGCCTCCCGCACCGGGCGCGGTTGCATCGCGACATCGATCACCGCCTCCCAGTCACCGGTTGCTTCGGCGTAGGCGTCGACCCCGTCGTCGCGGTCGGCCCGGATCCACTCCGCTCCCTCGGGCGGACGTCGCCTGCTGCCGCGGGCCAGGCAACTCACCTGATGCCCGCGCTCGACGGCCTGCCGAGCCGTCGCCGCGGACAGGAACGCCGTACCACCGAGGATCAGGATGCGCATGAGCTCGATCCTGCCAGGACTGCGGCCGAGCATGGCCCGCCTCTTCCGTGAGCAGAATCCGTGCGGGTCACGACCAATCTGCTGTCCCGACGATCTGCTCCGGAAGATCGATCAGCTGTTCGACGCGCGGGAGTCCCACCTGAGCTGGGGCAATCCCGAGCGGTCCATGCCTTCGTGCGCTACAGATCGTCACCGCCCGCAGGACAGCCTGGCCGGAGCGGGCACCCGACGGGGCCCTCGGGCCGAGTAGGCTCCGTCGGCATGGGGCGGCGTCGGGAGCGAGGTTCCACCGCACAGTGCGACAATCAACGATCTGTCGTCGTGCGGCGCCCGAGGAACCCTCGGGTGATGGTGATCATTCCGGCCGACGATCGCAGGCAACGCAGCGGGCTCCGCCCGCCTCTTTGCCCGCAGCACAGGACAGGTCGCAGTCCGACGCCGCCTCCTCCCGGGCCGACGCGTCGAGGTCGGAGACCGACGGGCCACGGTCTGCACGACCGCGATGCCGGATGAGCAGCAAGACGGTCCAGGACGATCTTGCTCGGCGTCTCGGTTATCGGATGCTCGCCGTCGAATGGGATCGTGATCATCTTCTGATCGGCTGTCGGCGCGCGCTCGGGTCCGCCCCGCCCTGGCTGGGGCCGGTGATCGATGCCGTGCTGCAGCAATACCCGGTGAAACCGTCGGGCCGTCATCATGAGCTGACCGCTCTGATCGCTTCGACAGAAGAGTTCCAGGACGCCGTCTTCGTCAGCAGGTCCGGCCGGCACTGGCAGATCCGTTCGCTTCCGGTCGGTGATCTTGATCCGGACGAGCTGCGGATGGCGACTTCGCGCTGGCCGGTCCCGACTCTGGGGACGGAGGCTGCACTGGCCGATCTGCTCCGGGTGGATCTGCCGGTGCTGCTGTGGTTGGCCGACCCGAAACGGATGCTGCGCCGACGCCCGGACGGAGGTCTGCAGCCCTATCGCTATCGCTGGCTGGAGCGCCACGGCCGTACTCCCCGACTGCTGGAGATACCGGGACCACTGCTGCGACACGTCCAGCGTCGGCTGCTGGAGCGGGTGATCGATCGGATCCCGCCACACCCGGCGGCGTACGGGTTCGTCCGCGGTGGTGGACCGCACCGCAACGCGGCGCAGCATGTCGGTGCGGATTGGGTGATCAACTTCGACCTGCGGTCCTTCTTCGCCGGCGTCCGTACCGGACGCGTTGCCGGCATCTTCACCGCGGCCGGCTATCCGGCATCGGTCGTCGCGCTGCTGGCCGGGCTGGTCAGTCGGCCGACGCCGGAGTTCGTGCTGCGCGGCATGCCGGACGGTGGCGACCCGAGTGATCGGGCGCTGCTGCGGGCCCGACTGCGGGCGGCGCATCTGCCTCAGGGTTCGCCGAGCTCACCGGCGATCGCCAACCTGGTCGCCTTCAATCTCGACTGTCGACTCAACAGGTTGGCCAAGAACGCCGGCTTCGGCTACACCCGGTACGCCGACGATCTCACCTTCTCCGGCAGCGGACCACGACCGGCTGCGGGCTTCGTCCCGCTGGTGCGCAAGATCATCATCGACGAGGGCTTCGCGCCCAACGACCGCAAGCTCCGGATCCGGGGCCGCGGACAACGGCAGCTGGTGACCGGCATCGTGGTCAACCAGCACACCAACCTGAGGCGTCGTGATCATGATCGGCTGCGGGCCGTGCTGCACGACGCGATCCGCAACGGACCCGACGCCGCCAACCGTGATCACCATCCCGACTTCCGGGCGCATCTGGAGGGCCGGGTCGGCTGGGCCGAGCAACTCAACCCGACCCGCGGCGCCCGGCTCCGCAGGCAACTCGAGCTGATCAGTTGGCCCTCGTGATCTGCCCACACTGCAACGGAATGTGAGCCGATGGCTGCCGATCCCCTCGGCTGACAGCCATCAGCTCACATTCGGCGCGTGATCCGGTGGTCCGGGATCCCCGGGCTGGGTGTCAGCTGGGTGTCAGTGGATACCGCAGGTGCCGCGGCCGAGGGCGCCGAGCAGGTCGCGGTTCATCCGCGAGATGGTCTCCAGCGGGACACCCTTGGGGCAGGCGGCAGTGCATTCGCCGATGTTGGTGCAACCGCCGAAGCCCTCGGCGTCGTGCTGGGCGACCATGCCCAGCACCCGGGAGTCCCGTTCGGGCTGGCCCTGCGGCAGCAACCCCAGGTGGGTGATCTTGGCGGCGGTGAACAGCGTTGCCGAGCCGTTCGGGCAGGCCGCGACGCAGGCGCCGCAGCCGATGCAGGTGGCTGCGTCGAACGCGGTGTCGGCGTCGTCCTTCGGCACCGGCATCGCGTGACTGTCCGGCGCAGCCCCGGTCGGTGCGCTGATGTAGCCGCCGGCCTGGATGATCCGGTCGAAGGCGCTGCGATCGACGATCAGATCCTTGACGATCGGGAAGCCCTCGGCGCGCCACGGCTCGATGTCGATGGTCTCGCCGTCGTCGAAGTAGCGCATGTGCAGCTGGCAGGTGGTGGTCTGGACCGGCCCGTGGGCCTCGCCGTTGATCACCAGTCCGCACATCCCGCAGATACCCTCGCGGCAGTCACTGTCGAAGGCGATCGGATCGTCACCCTGCAGCGTCAGTCGCTCGTTGAGAACATCGAGCATCTCCAGGAAGGACATCTCCGCGTCGACACCGTCGACGTCGTAGCTGACCATCCGGCCTTCGGCCTGCGCGTTGGCCTGCCGCCAGACCCGTACGGTGATCTTCACGCGTTCGTCTCCATCTCTTCCATGATCAACTTTCCCAGTCCTTCGACGGGCTCAGGGGCCTTGATCATTTGTAACTGCGCTGCTTCAGCTCGATGAACTCGTAGCTCAGGTCTTCCTTGTGCAGGATGGGTTTGCCGACCTCGCCGGGCTCCGGTGTCCCGCCGAACTCCCAGCCCGCGACGTAGGCGAAGTTGTCGTCGTCGCGGAGCGCCTCGCCGTCCTCGGTCTGGCTCTCGGAGCGGAAGTGACCGCCGCAGGACTCCCGACGGTGCAGCGCGTCGATGCACATCAACTCGCCCAGCTCGAGGAAGTCGGCGACCCGGCCGGCGCGCTCCAGGGCCTGGTTGAGTTCCTCGCCGGAGCCGAGCACCTTTACGTTGGTCCAGAACTCCTTGCGGAGTTCACGGATCTGGCCGATCGCCTTCCGCAGGCCTTCCTCGTTGCGGTCCATCCCGCAGTATTCCCACATGATGTGGCCGAGCTCCTTGTGGAAGGAGTCGACCGTCCGTTCGCCGTTGATCGACAGCAGCCGGTCGATCCGGGTCCGGACGGACTCGAGCGCCTCGACGGCGGCCGGATGGTTCTCGTCGATCTTGTCGTACGGCCCGTCGGCCAGGTAGTCGTTGATCGTGTTCGGCAGCACGAAGTAGCCGTCGGCCAGACCCTGCATCAGGGCGCTGGCACCGAGCCGGTTGGCGCCGTGATCGGAGAAGTTGGCCTCACCGGCGACGTACAGCCCGGGGATGCTCGACTGCAGGTCGTAGTCGACCCACAGTCCGCCCATCACGTAGTGCACGGCCGGATAGATCCGCATCGGAACCTCGTACGGCGAATCACCGGTGATCCGCTCGTACATGTCGAACAGGTTGCCGTACTTCTCGTCGATCTGCTCCTTGCTCATCCGGGACAGCGCTTCGGCGAAGTCCAGGTAGACCCCGCGCCGGAAGTCGCCGACCTTGGGGCCGACACCCCGGCCCTCGTCACAGACGTACTTGGCGGCCCGGGAGGCGATGTCGCGCGGCACCAGGTTGCCGAAGGACGGGTAGATCCGTTCCAGGTAGTAGTCCCGATCGGCCTCTGGGATATCCCGCGGATCCTTCTCGCAGTCATCGGCGCTCTTCGGCACCCAGATCCGGCCGTCGTTGCGCAGCGACTCGCTCATCAACGTCAGCTTGGACTGGTAGTCACCGGACACCGGGATGCAGGTCGGGTGGATCTGGGTGTAGCAGGGGTTGGCCATCAAAGCGCCCTTGCGGTGCGCCCGCCAGGCTGCGGTGACGTTGGAACCCATCGCGTTGGTGGACAGGTAGAACACGTTGCCGTAGCCGCCGGAGGCGAGCACCACCGCATCGGCGAAGTGGGTCTCCAACTCGCCGGTCACCATGTTCCGGGCGACGATCCCGCGGGCCTTACCGTCGACGACGATCAGTTCCTGCATCTCGTGCCGGGTGAACATCGACACGGTGCCGGCGGCGATCTGCCGCTCCAGGGCCTGATAGGCGCCGAGCAGCAGCTGCTGGCCGGTCTGACCGCGGGCGTAGAAGGTCCGCGACACCTGCACACCGCCGAAGGACCGGTTGTCCAGCATGCCGCCGTATTCGCGGGCGAACGGAACGCCCTGGGCCACGCACTGGTCGATGATCTGGGTGCTGACCTGGGACAGCCGGTAGACGTTGGTCTCCCGGGAACGGTAGTCGCCGCCCTTCACCGTGTCGTAGAAGAGCCGATAGACCGAGTCGCCGTCGTTGCGGTAGTTCTTGGCGGCGTTGATGCCACCCTGGGCTGCGATCGAGTGCGCCCGGCGCGGGCTGTCCTGATAGCAGAAGCTCTTCACGTGCAGCCCGGACTCGCCGAGTGTGGCCGCGGCCGACGCTCCGGCCAGACCGGTGCCGATCACGATCACGCTCAGCTTGCGCCGGTTGGCCGGGTTGACCAGCTTGGCGGTGAAGATCCGCTTGTCCCACTTGTCCTGGATCGGACCGTCGGGTGCGGTGTCGTCGGCAATCGGGGCGCCGACGGTGTAGAGATCGTCGGCGTCCAGCCCGGGCTGTGAAAGGGTTTGCGATTCGGACATGCTCAGTCCTCTCAGGAGATCAGGCCGGCGACGATCGACCACGGCACCAGCAGGAAGCCGACGGCGATCAGGGCTGCCACGATGTAGGCGATCACGTTGATCCGTCGGCGGGCAGCGGCGCTGGTGTTCAGCCCCAGCGTGGCCAGCGCACTCCAGACGCCGTGCCGCAGATGGAAGGCCAGCGCCAGCAGAGCGATGGTGTAGACCGCGACGACCCACCAGACCCCGAACGAGTTCAACACCCGGTCGTACGGGCTCGGCGACGCACCGCCCGGATGGATCGTTCCGGTGGTCAGGTTGAGGATGTGGAAGATCACGTAGAGAGCGATCACCACACCACCCCAGCGGAGCGTGAACGAAGCGTAGCTGCGCTGCACGCCGCGCCGGTTCTTCGTCGACTCGTACCGTTTTCCGGCCCCCTTGCGGGCCTTCCAGTCGCGCGCGGTCAGCCGGATCGCGGAGTAGATGTGCGCTCCGACGGCGAGCAGCAGAACCACCCGGAGGATCCAGAAGAATCCGTCGTACGGGAGGATCGGCTCACCAAGGATGTGCAGGTGATGGGCGTAGGTGTTGAACATGTCCCGACCGCCGAAGGCCATCAGGTTGCCGTACATGTGCGCCAGCAGGAACAACACCATGATCAAACCGCTGGCCGCCATCAGGGCCTTCAGGGC
The DNA here is from genome assembly GCF_900105385.1 of Microlunatus soli. Classification (NCBI taxonomy): domain Bacteria; kingdom Bacillati; phylum Actinomycetota; class Actinomycetes; order Propionibacteriales; family Propionibacteriaceae; genus Microlunatus; species Microlunatus soli. Next base: position 528,933 of record NZ_LT629772.1, read on the forward strand.
GATCGTCGACCGCCAGGCCTTCTGCCGCGAGGTCAGTGATCTGCCTGGTGTCGTCGTTTTCGGTGTTGTACCCGGTGTGGGTGTCGTCGTCGCCACGCGGCCAACACTAGACCTTTGACCGTGGTGGCATTAACTCAGGACACCTCGGTGTGGCCAATCCCTCACTCGGTCGGTGACCCGCGCCACATCGCGGACCTGTGGGCGTGACGCCGACCACACCGGACCGGGTCCTTGGCCGGTCGGTCGGCGGGCCGTCGGAACGGCCGAGCCGTCCTCAGGGCGGTCAGAAGACCAGCATGATCAACACCACCACGGAGGCGACGATGCCGAGCATCGCCGCGCCGTAACAGATCACCGCCACCAAGGTGCGTTGCTTGACCTGAAGTCCGTCGTAGAGGGTGTAGCGGAACCGGTGGCCGGCATGGATCAGCATCATCACCAGCGCGACCAGCAGCACCAGACCGGTGAGCGGATGGCTGAGCAGAGCCTCCAGACCGGCGAAGTCCGGACGCACCCAGCCCAGCGGCAGCGCCAGCCCGAAGAGCACGATCAAGATCGGCAACAGGATGGCTGCGATCACCCCACCGCCGCTGAACCCCAGCCAGACGAAGGGTTCGAGATGCAGCTTGCGCCGAGCCGCTGCAGCGGGGCGGCTGGACGGGCGGTGGGCGGTGCCGCCGGCGTTCGCGGCGCTGCTCATCGGACCACCAGCCAGAACACGACCGCGGAGACGATCGCCAGCACGACGTACTGGGCGGCGACGATCGCCGAGCCCGGCACCCGGCGGCCGCCGGCCTTGAGCACCATCGCCCGCGGGGTGAGCAGGAACCAGGTCACCGTGTGCAGCAGCACGAACAGCAGGGCGACGACGTTGATGATCACCACCCACGGGCTGTTCGCCCAGTCCAGGAAGTCGCGGTAGGCCGACTCCCCTCGCGCGACGGCGAACAGCAACAGCAACAGATAGACGCAGAACCAGCCGACGAAGATGCTGCTCAGCTCCCGCAGCACGAACAGCAGATAGGTCCGTTTCCGGGTCCACCACCAGGTCGACATCGGGCGGCGTTGATTGATCGTGCTCATCGCCGGCCGCCGATCGTCGCCCACTCCGCGATGATCATCGGGCACCTCGCGGCAACAGGATCGCCTTGACCTGTTCGGTGGCTGCCTTCAGCTTGTAGCGCTGGATGGCCGAGGCGGGATCGACGTGCTTGGGACAGACCCGGGTGCACTCACCGACGAAGGTGCAGCCCCAGACACCCTCCTTCTCGATCAGCACGTCGAGCCGTTCCCGGGCGCCCCGGTCGCGGGAGTCCAGGTCGTAGCGTTCGGCCAGCGCGATCGCCGCCGGACCGGCGAAATCGGGATCCAGTCCGTAGACCGGGCAGGCGGAATAGCAGAGCATGCAGTTGATGCAGCCGCTGAACTGCTGATAGGCGTCCAGCTCGTCCGGGGTCTGCAGGTACTCCCCGCCCTCGACCGTCGCGTTGTCCAGGTCGGGGTCGTCGCGGATGATCCACGGTTTGACCTTGGGCAACGTGGTCAGGAAGTCGTCGATGTCGACGACCAGGTCCCGGACCACCGGGAAGTTGGCCAGCGGCTCGACCCGGACCGGACCGGGGGTGAAGTCGGTCAGGAAGGTGCCGCAGGACAGCCGTGGCGAGCCCTGGATGTTCATCCCGCAACTGCCGCAGACACCCATCCGGCAGGACCAGCGGTAGGACAGTGTCGGGTCGATGGTGTTCTTGATGTGGTTCAGCCCGTCCAGCACCGTCCAGTCGTCACGCAGCGGAACGTCGTACTCCTGCCACTGGATCGGATCGTCGACGGCGACCGAACCCGTCGTCGGATCCGGTGCGTAGCGGGCGACCTTGAGCCCGATCGTGCCGCGGGCCTCCGCGGCCGCCGCACTCGGCGCCTTCGTGCCCGGCACACCGCTGTTCGAGCCCGGTTCGCTGTTCGATCTGGTGGGATCGGTCATCGACTACCTCCCGTAGACCCTTTCGCCCGGCGGCCACCGGGTGATCGTCACCGGCAGATCTTCCAGCCGGGAGCTTCCGTCGGCTTCCCGATGCACCAGTTGGTGGGTCAGGAAACGGTCGTCGTCGCGGTCGGGGAAATCGCTGCGTTGATGCGCGCCACGGGACTCCTCGCGGACCGATCCGGCATGCAGCATCGATCGGGCGATGTCCAGCATGTTGTCCAGTTCGAGTGCCGCGGTCAGTTCGGTGTTGAACGGGCGGACCGCATCGGCCACCCCGATCTTGGCCATCCGCTCGGTCAGCTCACCGAGAGCCTGCCGACCGGCCTCCAGTTCGGGACCGGTGCGGTAGATCCCGGCCGCGGCCTCCATCGTCGCCTGCATCTCGTCGCGGATCGCCGGCACGCTTTCGCTGCCGTCCCGACCGAACAGGTCCTGCTCGATCCGACGGACCTCGTCGGCTGCCTGCGCCGCCGCAGCAGCCGACAGCCCTGCCGCCGGCCCGGATCGGGAGTGCTCTGCCGCCGCCCGGCCGGACCGAGCGCCGAACACCAGACACTCGGGCAGCGAATTGGAGCCGAGCCGGTTGGCGCCGTTGATGGTGGCGCAGGCGGTCTCACCGGCGGCATACAGGCCGGCGATCGGGGTGGCGCCGTCGATGTCGGTATGCACCCCGCCCATCATGTAGTGCACCACCGGACGGACCGGGATCAGATCGGTGACCGGATCGATCCGCTCGTACTTCAGGCAGAGCTCGCGGACGAACGGGATCCGTTCCTCGATCTTCTTCTCGCCCAGGTGACGAAGATCAAGATGGACCACCTGCCCGTACGGCGACTCGATGGTGCGGCCCTTCTCCAGTTCACCGACGAACGCCTGGGACAGTCGGTCGCGTGGACCGAGTTCCATGCTGCGCAGCTTCGGTTCCGGCGTCGGTTGGCCGAGGTCGTAGTCCTGCAGGTAGCGGTAGCCCTCGGAGTTGATCAACCAGCCGCCCTCACCACGGGCCGCCTCGGTGATCAAGATGCCGGTGAACGGCAGCCCGGTCGGGTGGTACTGGACGAACTCCATGTCCTTCAACGGTGCGCCGGCCCGATAGGCCAGGCCCATCCCGTCGCCGGTGTTGATGTTGGCGTTGGTGGTGAACGGGAACACCTTGCCGCAGCCGCCGGTGGCCAACACCACCGATTTTGCTGCAATGGTGTGGATCCGGCCGGTCATCAGCTCGATCGCGACGACGCCCTGCACCCGCCCCTCGTCGACCAACAGCTTGGTGACGAACCATTCGTCGTAGCGCTTCACCTCGCCGTATTTCAACGAGGTCTGGAACAACGTGTGCAGCAGATGGAAGCCGGTCTTGTCCGAAGCGAACCAGGTCCGCTTCTTCTTCATCCCGCCGAACGGCCGGACCGCGATCTTGCCGTCCGGCTGTCGGCTCCACGGGCAGCCCCAGTGCTCCAGTTGCAACAGCTGCTTGGGTGCGTCGTTGACGAACATCTCGATGACGTCCTGATCACCGAGCCAGTCGCTGCCGGAAATGGTGTCGTAGATGTGTTCGTCGATGCTGTCGTCGTCGGCGATCACCCCGGCCGCGCCGCCCTCGGCCGACACGGTGTGGCTACGCATCGGATAGACCTTGGAGATCACCGCGACGTCGATCTCCGGGTCGGTCTCGGCGATCGCGATCGCAGCCCGGAGCCCGGCAGCACCACCGCCGATCAGGAGGACGTCATGCGTCGCGGTGACCGTCTCGCCGGTCACCGGGTGTCTCCCCGATCAACATCATCTTCGATGTGGCTGTCGATCTGCATCGCCGTCTTCCGTCCGATCCGGCCGCAAGCGATTCATCGCCGATGATCTTCGGTGATCACCCACCGGATCGCAGCCGTACGACTCGGGCCGCTAGTCGCAGTGTGCACCCCCGACGGCCGAATGTGAAGGACCCACACCCGAATCGACGTCACCCATCGCCACCCGATACAGCGCCGGAAGCGCCGCGTCAAGGGGGTGTTTCTGCGGTCTGCCGGATGCGTCCAGCCGATTCGGCCGGAGCAGGTTGACCGCGACCGAGAACTGTCGGCGTCCGTCGGACCGGATCATCGAGATCGCGCCGGAACCCCAGGTGGTGCCGTCGTGGCCCCAGAACGTGCCGTAGCCAGGAAGGTGTTGCCGGTGCAGCCCGAGACCGTACTCGATCGTCGTCCCCTCGAACGAGATCACCGGCCCCGTACGCTGCATCTGTTCCAGCGATGCGTGACTGACGATCTCGCCGGCGAGCAGCAGGGTGTACAGCCGATTGAGATCGGCGACGGTGGAGATCATCGACGCCGCCGGGCCGACCCAGGACATGTCGTACACGCTGTAGTCGCGCGGCGGATCGATCATCTGGAACCAGGACTCGTAGGCCCGTGAATGCGGTCCCGCAACCTGCGGCGTCGTCGGCAGCTCGGTGTCGGTCAGGCCGGCGGGTTCGATCACCTGCCGGGTGATGTGCTCCTCGGCCTCGGCACCGGTGACCCGCTCGAGCAACTGGGCCAGCAGCAGGTAGTTGGTGTTGGAATAGACGCCGGGCCGGCCGCCCGGTCTCCCGGCAGGCGGTGCGGCGACGCCCAGCGCGATCAACTCGACCGGATCGAATCGGGTGAAGCGATGATCATCCAGGCTGTCCGGCGTCGTCTCGGCCAGCCGCGGGAAGGCACCCAGCGACGGAAAGGCGTACGGGAGATACTCCGCCAGGCCGCTGGTGTGGCCGAGCAGCATTCGGACCGTGATCGCTCGGCCCCGCTGCCCCGGCACCAGCTCGGGAAGGTAGTGACCGATGGCGGTGTCGAGCCCCACCTGTTGCTGCTCGACCAGTTGCAGCACCGCTGCAGCGGTGACGGTCTTGGTGATGCTGCCCACGCGGTGCCGCAGGTCGGCGGCGACCGGACGGCCGGTGGCGAGGTCGGCGACCCCGACGGCGCCTCGCCAGACGTCCGCACCATCGCGTACCTCGGCGAACAGTCCCGGCATACCGGCTCGTCGGACGTCCTCCATCGCCGCCTGCAGGGCGACCTGATCGATCGTGGCCATGTCCCTCCCGGATCTCGATGTCCAGATTTTCGCTACTTCTGGTTTCGCTACCTTCGGTTTCGATACTCAGCATAGCGAAACTCGGTATCATCCGTCCATGGCTCCTACGCCCCCGTCCTCCCCAGCCGCCGGTCCGGCCAGGACGCCGGGACGTCCGCGGATCAGCGTCGACAGCGCGGTGTTCACCGCGACCCTGAAGACGATTCACGAGATCGGGTATGCCCGTGCCACGGTCGAGCGGATCGCCGCCGAGGCGGGCATCGCCAAGACGACGATCTACCGCCGATGGCCGTCCAAGGGGGTACTGATCGTCGACTGTCTGCTCGATGAGTTCGGCCCCGTACCGATCGCTCCTGAACCGATCAGTCCTGCACCGATCAGTCCAGAACCGATCAGTCCTGAACCGATCAGTCCTGAACCGATCAGTCCAGGGCCGATCAGTCCAGGGCCGATCGCCGACCGCGGTCGTGGCGACCAGATCGCCGGCGCCATCCGCTGGATCGCGGCGAAGATCAGCCAACCGGGTGTCGGCGACGCGTTCGCCGGCGTGTTCAGTGACGCGGTCAGCGACCCGGCACTGCGCGAGATCCTGGCTACCCGTTTCCAGGAGCCCTACCGGCTAGCGCTGGAACGCGCCCTCGGAGAATCGCGGCAGCACGTGCTCTTCCTGATCGACGTCGTCGTCGGAACTCTGCTGCACCGGATGGGGATGACCGGCGAACCGATGGTCGACTCCGACGTGGACATCCTGGTCGAGATGGTGCTGGCCCACTTCGGCGACGACCGCCGATCCGCCTGAGGGGCGGCCGATCACTCGGGGCAGGAGGGTGCGCCGGTCAGCTCCTCGTCGGCCTTCTGCCAGGCCTCGATGTGGTCCGGCGCAGTCTTCCATTCGGCCAGCCAGTCCTCGCGGGAGTCACCGAGCTGCTGCTCCAGCGTCATCGACGACAGGTGATTCGACCAATCCGTCATCGCGGCCGCAGCGGGCGGCAACGCGGCCCGCAGCGCATTCAGCCGTCTGCCACAGCTGCCCAGCGCGGCAGCATCGGCCGGGCTCAAACCGGTCACCCCGGAGCAGGCCGCCGGATCGTCCTTCCAAGCGTCCCGTGCGCGGTGCCAGGCGTCGACATCGTGCTTGCCCGGTTCTCGGGTCTCGCGGAGGATCGTGGCCAGTTCGTCGTCATCGATCCGCCCCGCCAAGGCATCGGTCTGGGCTTGGACATGTTGGTTCCAGTGATCGATGCCGGTCCGGCCGGCAGCCATCACCGCATCGGCACGGTCCACCTGCTCGCGGCAGCTGCTCAGCGCCGCCGCCGCACTCGACGCGGCGCTCGGACTGTCCGCGGTCAGCGAGCGCCCGCTCGCGGCGGCAGGTGACTGATCCCCCTCTGAGACATTGCGGATCAGCCAGATCGAGCCACCGCCGACCGCCATCGCCAAGACGACGGCGACCGCGATCAGGAAGGGGCGCCGACGATGTCTGCGTCGCGGCGAGGCATAGCGGTAGTGCCGTTCTACGGCACGACGTGGTGCTACCAACGCGCTTCTCCCCCGAGTTCGTCGCGGCTCCTTGGGACCGCCGCGGCATGGCGTGACGACGTGCACACTAGGACTCGAAACGCCGGGAATGGCCTTTCCCCAGGTATGTATCCGCCTAATTCGGCAACGTTTCCACGCGTAAAGGGCATTGCATAATTCGATCGCGGCGGCTGCGACCGGGTGTCCAGGTCCGCGACCTCCCAGCGATCCGGCCCCCGAAGGTCGGCCGAGTGTCCACAATTCGCGACGCTCCCAGCGACCCCGCCCCCGAAAATCGGCCGAGTGTCCACAATTCGTGACCGCCGCTGCGACATCGCGCTCGAAGATCGGCCGAGTGTCCACAATTCGCGACCCTCCCAGCCACCCCACCCGCGAAAATCGGGCGAGTGTCCGAACTTCACCACCCTCCCAGCCACCCTCGGCCCCGAAAATCGGGCGAGTGTCCACAAATTCGCGACCTTCGGGCTCCTGGCAGATCGCGTTCGGCGTCGGGCGGATGGACACTGGGGGTGGCAGCTCGACGCTCGCTCAGGTCGGGCACAGCGGCGGCTCAGATTCGGCGAGCAGGATATGAGGGACGAGACGTCGGGTCGTACCGACGGCACGAGGAGAGGATCGAGACGATGCGAGTGCTGGTGGTCGAGGACGAGAAGAAGCTCGCCGAGTCGATCCGGGTCGGTCTGCGCCAGGAGGACTTCGTCGTCGACGTCTGCAACGACGGCGTTTCAGGACTCTGGTCGGCGACCGAGAACGGCTACGACGCGATCGTGCTGGACATCATGTTGCCGCGGCTGAACGGCTACGACGTGCTGAAGGAGATCCGCCGCCGTAAGGTCTGGACGCCGGTGCTGATGCTGACCGCCAAGGACGGCGACTACGACCAGACCGACGCCTTCGACCTCGGCGCCGACGACTACCTGACCAAGCCGTTCAGCTTCATCGTGTTGGTCGCCCGGTTGCGGGCGTTGATCCGGCGCGGGACGCCGGAACGCCCCAATGTCGTTGCGGTCGGTTCGTTGCGACTCGACCCGGCCAAGCGGCGGGTGCATCGCGGTCAACACGAGATCACCCTGACCGCCCGTGAGTACGGCCTGCTGTCCTACCTGATGCGGCACAGCGGCGACATCGTCACCAAGGGCGAGATCCTGGACAACGTCTGGGATTCCTCCTTCGACGGCAGCGAGAACGTGGTCGAGGTCTACATCAGCTATCTGCGGAAGAAGATCGACATCCCGTTCGGTCTGCGCACCCTGATCACCGTACGGGGAATGGGCTATCGCCTGATGGCCGACGAATCCGAGGACGCCGAACAGGCGCCGACGGCCGGCGCGACGTCCTGATCCGGCTTCATCTGGCCGGCCCGACCGACCGATCGGGCCGAACCGACCGATCGGGCCCGGCCGGATGGTCCAGCCCGACCGGCTCCGCTACCGCCGCCTCGTCATCTGCCGTCGGATCGACTTCGTCGGTCTGATCCGACTCGTCCGCGTCGATTCCGGCCGCCTCGTCCAGCGGAAGTTCGATCATGAAGCGGCACCAGCCCTGCTCTGACTCTCCGACGGTGATGCTGCCGTTGTGCGCAGCCATGATCGCCGCACTGATCGCCAGTCCGAGCCCGCTGCCACCGCTGTCCCGGGACCGGTCGTCGTCGAGCCGGACGAAGCGTTCGAAGATCCGCTGTCGGTCTTCCGGCGGCACCACCGGCCCGTCGTTGTCGATGATCACCCGCGCCACAGCTCCGTCGCGATGCAGGGTGATCGCGATCCTGCCGCAGCTGTGCAGCCGGGCGTTGTCCACGATGTTGCGGACCACCTGACCGAGCCGGTCCGGGTCACCGCTCACCCGGGTCGGCTCGATCCGTGCGGTCACTTCCATCGAGGTCGCGGCCCGGAGCCGCCGCAACTCGGTCTGCAACAGATCGTCCAGGTCGACATCCTGGCGATGCAGCACCAGTCCGTTCGCGTCCACCTTGGCCAGGGTCAACAGGTCGTCCACCAGTCCCTGCATCCGACGGACCTCCGAATCGACCAGGTCGCCCATCTCCAGCCAGGTCTTCCCGGTCGGATCGGCCGAGGCGATCTCGGAGGTCACCACCAGGGTGGACAGCGGACTGCGCAGCTCGTGGCTGGCGTCGGAGACGAACGCGCGCTGTGCGCGATCGGAGGATTGCAGTCGGTCCAGCATCCGATTCATGGTCCGGGCCAGACGTTCGATCTCGTCGGCGGTCTGCGGCACCTCGACCCGCTCGTCGAGATTGGCGCCGCTGATCCCGCCGACCTGGGTGGTGATCCGATCCACCGTTCGTAACGAACGCCCGACCAGCACCCAGACGGCCAGCGCGACCACGCCGAGCAGCAGCGGGCCGCCGCCGAGCAGGAACCAGGCCACCGTACGGATCGTGTCGGCCTGGATCTGGATCGGCCGGGCCACTTGGACGACCACCGGCTCACCCTCGCTGCTGGACCCGTACGCAGCCACCAGCACATCCTCACCGGATCGCAGCGACGGCAACTGGCCGAGCCGCTCGGTCCGGTTCTCCCCGGGCGGCGGCAGCAGGGCCGGAGCCATCGGGCCGCCGAGCCGGTCGTCGGAGCTCTGCAGCACCTTGCCCCTGGTGGTCAACAACTGGATCCGCTCCCCGTGTTCGAGGTCGGCTGCCAACCGCAGGTCGGTGTCCCGGCCGCCCTGCTGGATCAGCAACGCGACGTCGCGGGCGCGTTCCTGCAGGGCGACCTTGGTGGTGTTGATCAGCGCCGATTGCAACAGCACCAGCAACAACGCGCCGCCGGCGATCAGCGCGAGTCCGACCACGATGACCGCGCTGATCACCGAGTTTCGCCGCAACCCCTTCGCCCGCCGTGCCACGCCCTCAGTATCCATCTCCGCCCCACCCCGGCCCGGTGCACGGGCGCGATATATCAAGCTTGAGCACGTTCCCGCGGGGTTCGGAGGTGCGTAACCTCGTCGGATCTTGGTCCGATCCCCGTTCGATCGCGGTCCGATCGCGGTCGGCCGCACCGCTCGGGCAAGATGGACGACGTGCAGATCGCGTTGCTCGGACCGCTCCAGGTCACCGTCGACGGTGTGGCCGTCCCGGTCCCCGGTTCGCGGCTTCGGGCGCTGCTGATCCGGCTGGCAGTCGACGCACCCCGAGCGGTGTCGAGCAGCGAACTGGTGGACACGATCTGGGCCGACGAGCCACCGGCCGAGGCGGCGAACGCCCTGCAGTCGTTGGTGTCGCGGCTGCGGCGGGCGCTGGGCGGTTCGTCGTCGGTGCTGGCCGAGGCGACCGGCTATCGGCTCGCCGTCCAACGCGACGCCATCGACGCGAATCGGTTCGCTGCGCTGGTGGACGACGCCCGCCGGCTGCTGCGTGACGATCAGCCGCAGGCTGCCGTCGATGCCTGCGCCGCGGCCCTGGACCTGTGGCGCGGCGAGCCGCTGGCCGAGGCCGGCGACGCGCCGTACGTCGGCGGGCTCGTCGCCGGCGTGCAGAACCAGCGGCTGGACGCGATCGGCATCCGCAACGACGCACTGCTCGAGCTCGGCCGCGGCCCGGAGTTGATCACCGAGCTGGAACGGCTGGTCCAAGAGCATCCGCTGCGGGAGCAGTTCGTCGTCCAGCAGTTGCGAGCCCTGGCTGCCGCCGGCCGCGCCGGTGAGGCGCTCGCGGCCTATGAACGCTGCCGGGCGATGTTGGCCGACGAGTTCGGCAGCGACCCCGGACCGTTGCTGCAACAGACCCATCTGGCGCTGCTGCGCGGTGAGCTGCCGGCGGACGCAGGGGCTGAACCCGACCAGCAGACCAATCTCACCCCGGCGTTGACCAGCTTCGTCGGCCGCGAAGCCGAGCTGGATCGGATCGCCGGGGCGCTGGCGAGCTCCCGGCTGACGACGATCGTCGGACCCGGCGGCGCGGGTAAGACCAGGATCGCAGCGGAAGCCGCTCGTGGTTGGTTGGAACGCACCGGGAGCGCTGCCTGGCTGGTGGAGCTCGCGCCGGTCGGCACCGCGGCCAACATCATCGGCGCCGTCCTCAGCGCCCTCGGACTGCGCGATGCCCATCTGGCCGACCGCACCAAGGATCGGGTGCCGTCCCCGGACGACACCGAACGACTGGTCGATCATCTCCGGCGGCATCCGTGCCTGCTGGTGCTGGACAACTGTGAGCATCTGATCGACGCCGCCGCCAAGACCACGGAGGATCTACTCTCCCGGGCACCGCAGTTGCGGATCCTGGCGACCAGCCGCGAGCCGCTGGCGATCACCGGCGAGATGCTGTGCGCGCTGCCACCGCTGGGTCTGCCGCCGGCCGACTGCCCGCTCGATCGGGCGTCCGGCTACCCGGCCGTACGGCTCTGGCTCGATCGCGCGACCGCGATCGACCCCGGTTTCCGGCTGGACGACGCCACCCTGCCTGCGGTGTTGGAGATCGTCAACAGACTGGACGGCCTGCCGCTGGCGATCGAGCTGGCCGCCGCCCGGCTGCGGGCGCTACCGGTGATCGACATCGCCCGGCTGTTGTTCGACCGGTTCCGGCTGCTCACCGGCGGCAGCCGGACCAGCATGCCCCGGCATCGCACCTTGCGGGCAGTGGTGGAGTGGAGCTGGGACCTGCTGACCGACGCCGAACGACTGTTGGCGATGCGGATGTCGATCCTGCCCGCCGGCGCCGGGATCGACACCGCGACGGCGATCTGCGCCGACGACCGGCTGGCCTCGGACACGGTCGGCGAGTTGTTGATCACGTTGACCGACAAGTCGCTGCTGCAGCGGTCCAGCACAAGTCCGGTCCGGTTCCGGATGCTGGAGACGATTCGGGAGTACGGGCAGGAGCGGCTGACCGAGAGCGACGGTCTGGCCGCGGCCCGGCGGCGGCATGCCGACTATTTTCTCGACCTGGTGCAGCAACTCGAGCCGGCCCTGCGTGATCGGCGGCAGCTGGCAGCTCGTGCGCAGCTGGAACTGGAACGGGAGAACATCTTCGCCGCGATCCGTTACCTGCTGGACAACGACCGACCCCATGACGGGTTGCTGATGATCTTGGCCCAGTTGTGGTACTTCCAGGTCCAAGATCATGAAGGCGAGCTCGCCTACTGGTTGGACCAGGCGATCATCGCGTACGGCGATTCCGACGACCCACTGCTGGACTACGGACTGTTGGCGTCAGCGCTCGCCTCGGTGTCGGTGCAGGCAGCGGACGCCTGGACAGAGGTCCGCGATCGGCTGCGGCCGATCATGCCCCGCCTGCAGGACGGGCCGAAGGCGCCGTTCGCGAGCTTGGAAGCACTGCGGATGATGCTGCCGATGTTCATCGACTTCGTCGGTGACGGAGCCGAGTCCGGCGGTGACGGGTCGGACGGTGATCGGGACGACCTCGCGACGCGGCCGTTCATCACCGATCCGCAGATCTGGTCCGACTATGCGACGAAGATGATCACCGAGGCCGAGGACAGCGACGACGTCTGGATCCGCGGGATCGCCTACCTCGGTGCTTCCGGAATCGCAGAGAATCAGGGCGATCTGGATGCCATCGACCGGTACGCGACCGAGGCCTATCGGGCGTTCGAAACCTGTGGGGATCGCTGGGGACTGTCCTCCACCCTGAGCTTCCGCGCGCAGGTCGAATCGTTGCGTGGCAACACCTCGGCGGCGACCGCTCTACTGGAGGAGTCGTTGGGGCTGTCGCCGACGATGGGGGCCGAGGACGACGCCTTGATCATCCACCTCCGGCTGGCCGGCTTGTCCATCCGCGCCGACGATCTGCCGGCAGCGCGGCGGCATCTGGAGTCGCTGCGAGCTGCCGGTCGCCGCAACGCGGCGAATCCGGAGCGGGTGATGTTCGCTGACGCGATCGAGACCGAATTGCTCTGGCTGGAAGGAGATCCGGACGGGGCGATGACGCTGGCCGACAAGCTGCGCGGCGAGCTCGCCGCGATGCCGCACCCGAATCGGTTCGCCGGTCACCGGGTGGCGCTGTGCTGTGTCGCGATCGCCTACGTCGAAGCGTTGGCGGCGGTCGAGCACCCGATCGGCAGCACAACTCAGCGTGATGATCATCTTCGTCGAGGTCTGGCCGATCTACGCAATGGCTACCGACCGACCGTGATGACCGAGGACATCCCGATGATCAGCGAGTTCGCCAACTCCTCGGCCGCGTTGGCGGCTGCTGCGGGGCAACCGCAGCGGGCCGCCTTTCTGTTGGGGATCGGGGCCGGGTTGATCGGGATCGACAACGCCGAGGACCGGCATCGCGCCAGGATCAAGGAACAGCTGCGGTGCGACCTCGATGCCGACCGGTTCGCGGCGGCGTTCGAGTCCGGCCGACGCTGCACCCGGGCCGAGGCCTTCGCTGCTTTGGACCCCGAACAGCTGATCACCGTCTGCGGATTCGGTGATCAGCTGTCCGATGGCCGCCCCGAGCCCAGCTGACCCCGGAGTCCTGCACGGTGTGTCGTTTCAGACCCGTCGCCGGTAGGCCCGGACAGCCAGCGGCACGAAGACGATCAACAGGGCCGCCATCCAGCCGAGGGTCCACAGCACGTCACTGCCGGCCGGCGCGCCGGTGAACAGCGCACGGATCGACGACACCAGGTGGGTCATCGGGTTGACGTTGACGAACGCCTGCAGCCAGCCCGGCATGGTGCCGGTCGGGACGAACACGTTGCTGCCGAAACTCAACGGCATCACGATCAACATGCTGATCCCGGTGACGGCGCCGGAGGTGCGGGCCTTCATGCCGATGAACACCGACACCCAGACGAAGGACAGCGCAAAGCCGATCATCAACGCGATCCCGCCGATCACTCCGGCGGCCGGCGCGTGGAAACGGAAGCCCATGATCATCCCGACGCCGAGGGTGACGACGATCAGGATGGCGTAGCGGACGAAGTCGGCCAGCACCGCACCGACCAACGGCGCCGACCGACCGATCGGCAACGCCCGGAAGCGATCGAACACGCCCTTCTCGATGTCACTGTTCAGATTGGATCCCAGACTGATGCCGGCCATCGCGATGGTCTGGCCGAGGATGCCCGGCAGCAGGAACTGCAGGTACTGGCTCTGCGAACCGCCGGCGATGGCGCCACCGAAGATGTAGGTGAACAGGGCCAGGAAGATCACCGGCTGCAAGGTCACGTCGACCAACGCCTCCGGTGTCCGCATCGTCTTGATCAAGCTCCGCTTGGCCAGCACCAGGCAGTGGCTCAGGTAGCGGATGACCGCCGGTCGGGACTGCTGGGTGACCGGGGCCTCGGTCGGGTCGGGTGCCAGGGCGGTGATGGTGCTCATGCCGCGTCCTCCTCATCTGTACTGGTGGTCTTGCCGGTCAGGGTGAGGAAGACCTCGTCCAGGGTCGGCAGGTGAAGGGAAAGCTCGGTGACTGCGACGCCGGCGTCGGCCAGCCCGGCGACCACCACCGGCAGCGCGGTCTCGTCGGCGACCGGTACGGTGACGGTGTTGCGACCGGTGACCTCGACCTCGCCGGTGCCGATCCTGGTCAGCAGCTGGGACACCTCGCCGAGGTGCTCGGCGTCGCGTGGTCGAACCTTGATCCGATGGCCTCCGATCACCTGCTTGAGGCCGTCGGCGGTGTCATTGGCGATCACCCGGCCGTGATCGATCACGGTGATCTTGTCGGCCAGCGCATCCGCCTCGTCCAGGTATTGGGTGGTCAGCAGCACCGTCGATCCGTCGGCGACCAGGTTGCGGACGACATCCCACATGTCCTCCCGCTTGGCCGGATCGAGTCCGGTGGTCGGCTCGTCCAGGAAGATCACCCGCGGCCGGCCGACCATGCTGGCGGCAAGATCAAGTCGGCGACGCATGCCACCGGAATACTTCTTGGCCGGTTTCCCGGCCGCGTCGCCGAGATCGAACCAGGCCAGCAGTTCCTTGGCCCGGGCTCGGGCCTGGAACCCGCTCAGGTCGAGCAGTTGGCCGATCATCACCAGGTTCTCGGTGCCGGTCAGGTCCTCGTCGACCGAGGCGTACTGCCCGGTCAGCCCGATCGTCTCGCGAACCCGCTGCGGCTGGCTGACGACGTCATAGCCGGCGATCCGGGCCGTGCCCGCGTCCGGCTGCAGCAGGGTCGCCAGGACCCGTACCGCAGTGGTCTTTCCTGCCCCGTTCGGTCCGAGCACGCCGAGCACGGTGCCCCGCTCGGCGGACAGATCGACACCGTCCAGCGCCTGGGTGGTTCCGAAGCGCTTCTTCAACCCGTGCGCTTCGATGATTGCGCTCATGCCTCTCCTCGATCCAGGTGGGCCTGTTCCGACCCGACAGGAACGAGCATGCGCGCGGCCGCTGACACGGCACGCACACCGCGCTGGCACGACCACGATCGAGCTGTGCCACCGATGGGAGCCGATCCCGCCCACGTCTCGACCTCGAGATGCCCACTCTCGTTGTCGCAGCCGGCGTCAGTTGTCGGCGACGTCCAGGCCTGCGGCGGGCCGACCGGGGGTGCGGTGACGGCCGCCAAGATACGGGATCCAGCGGTCGACCGCGGCGGCGAGCAAGATCAACACGATCGCGTACCCGAGCACGATCGAACTGTTGGCGATCGCTCGCCCGAGGCCGAGGCGGCCGGCGTCGACGATCGGGTACGGATACCAGCCCGTGACAGCACCGCGTACGAAGGTGAAGATCAGCCAGCCCACCGGCCAGGCCAGGAGCCACGGTGCCAACCGCCAGGACCAGCGCCGCCGCGGACCGAACACCAACCAACCCACGGTGAACAACACCGGACTGACCTGATGGAACAACGCGTTCGCGACAACGGCGCCGGCCCTCAACTCGATACCGGGCACGACGATCACACTGAACAACGTCCCCGTCACCACGATGCTCACCAGCCCGTCCAGTTGAGCCACCCACCACACCGGGCCCTCGCGGTCCGGTCGCACCACGGCCAGCAACGACACGACCAGGACAATCAGGTTGCTGCCGATGGTGAAATAGCTGAACAACCGGGCGAATCGGACCTCCAGCGGTGCCCCGGCTCCGGTCTCCCCCGAGTTCACGTCGGCACCGCCCGTCGCGAGCAGATAGAACTGGATGGCAAAACCGACGGCAACCACTGCGGCGACCCCGACATACCAGCAGCGGGCAGCAACGCGCGACCCGGGCATGGTCACCATCTTCGCCCCTTGGCCGCCTTGACGGGTGCTCCGCCACGCGCCAGGACGTGACCGGAATCGCTCGCCCGTCGCCCGGAGACTGACACCGGCGGCCCGGGTCGAGCAACACCTGGCCCGGCCGTTGCCTGATCCGCAACCTCGGTGAGCACCCGAGCCGTCGGCGAGCAGGCGGGACGCAACGTCCACAATGGCCCTGTGAGTGCGTACACGCTGTGCGAGGGATTACTGGATACCGTGATCACGCCGATGAGGGCGGTCGAGGTCAAGACTCAGGACGGCCGGCGGATCGGACACGTGGTACGCGGCGACGTCGCCGATTGCGAGCGAACCGGGACATTCCGGTTCGAGCCGACCTCCGGACCGAGCACCTCGATGGGGATCGTCGGCGCGACGGCTCGCACGATCCTTCATCGACTCCTTCGCCCCAGCTACATCCTGCTGCACGAACGACAGCGCTGGACGCTCCACGATCTGCCGGGCGAAAACCTGCTCTACTTCGCCGTCGCCGGCACCGTACAGGCCCGCAGGCTGGTGGCGCGCCTCGATTGGGACGATTCGGTCCAGATCACCGCGGACGGGGCCGAGGTCGGCCGGGTCGACCCCGGCGACCTGCTGTTGGACACCCGGCTGCGGGCCGACGACGACCTGGATCCGCCCTTGTTCGGACTGATCATGCTGATCCCGTTCATCTACCGGGTCTACGAGCAAGAGGCGGAACTGATCGAGTCGCTGCTGGACTGATTCTGCTGGCATTCACACTGCGTCAGGACCGCAGGGCGGCCTGAGCCGGTGTCGCCCTCCCGACCGTCGGCTCAGCCGCCGACGGTGGTCAGGCAGAACGGGTGGCCGGCCGGATCGATCAACACCCGCCAGAGATCGGGACCGGCCTGGTGGTCGGCCTCTCGGGCGCCCAGTTCTACCGCCCGGTCGACGGCCCGCGGAAGGTCCGAGACCGAGACGTCCAGATGCATCTGTTGCAGTTGACCGGGCTCCGGCCACGTGGGTGGAACGTAGTCCTGCACCCGCATGAAGGCCAGCACTCGGGCGCCGTCGGTGATCGCGACGACCTGACCGGAGGGCTGTTCGACCAGGGTGGTCATCCCGAGCAGGTCGCGGTAGAAGGCTGCCAGCGCGGCCGGATCGGGACAGTCGATCGAGACCGCACCCAACTGACCGACCGGTCCACCGTCGACGGACCCGTCGGTCACAGCTTGGCCGCCATGAAGGGGATCTGGCAGAGCTTGCTGATCACGGCGTCGACCTCCGGATCGACCTGCTGGCGGCCCGGGTCGGCGTCGTACCAGGCGATCATCTGACGCGCGCCCTCGGTGAAGTCGATCTTGGGCGCGAACTCCGGCACCAGCGCGGCGACCTTGGCGTTGTCGAACGTCATCGTGTGTGCCTTGTCGCCGACCAGGCCCGGTCCCCACGCCGGATGGACGCCGGCGATGGTGGCGGAGGCGACGTGCACCAGATCGGGCTGCTCGACGCCGGCGGCGTTGGCCAACTCGGTGTAGATCCGGTTCCAGGTGATCGGGTCGGAGTTGGTGATGTGGAACGCCTCACCGAGCGCGGCCTTGTTGCCGAGCAGACCGACCAGGCCGACGGCGAAGTCGTCGGTGTGGGTGATCGTCCACAGTGAGGTGCCGTCGCCGTGCACCGCAACCGGAAGATTGCGACGCATCCGGTCGATCGCGGTCCAGCCGCCCTCGATCGGCAGCGAGGTCTGGTCGTAGGTGTGGGACGGCCGGATGATCGTCCAGTCCAGTCCGTCCAGTTCCCGAACCCGTTGCTCACAAGCGATCTTGTTCCGCGAGTACTCCCAGTACGGGTTGTCCAGCGGAGTCTCTTCGGTGACCGGGACTGCAGCAGGTGGCGTCTGGTAGGCCGAGGCGGAGCTGATGAAGACGTACTGCCCGGTCCGGCCGGTGAACAGCTCGGCGTCGGTGTCGATGTGTTCCGGTACGAATGCGACGAAGTCCAGGACCACGTCGAAGCTGCGGTCGCCGAGCGCCTCCCGTACGGTCTCCGGCGACCGGATGTCGCCCTGCACGACCTCGACACCGTCCGGCAACGCCCGCTTGGACGAGGATTGTCCCCGATTGAGGACGGTGACCTGATGTCCCAGCTCGATCGAACGGCGGACGGCCGCGGTGCTGATGATGCCGGTACCGCCGATGTACAGGAAGCTCGCCATGGATCCTTCTCCTCGTCGCTGTCGATGATCAACCTACCCAGCCGACACGGACCGGCCCGAGCCGGCCTCGCTGTAGGGTCTCGCCATGCCGACCTGGATCTGCCTGCTGCGCGGGGTCAACCTCGGCGCCCGCAACAAGGTGAACATGGCCGCGCTGCGGGACGCCCTGACCACCGCCGGCCTGTCCGAGGTGCGCACCCATCTGCAGAGCGGCAACGTGATCGTCAGGTCAGCGGTCCGCACCCCGGACAAGGTCGCCGGCAGCATCGGCGACCTGCTCCGCGACCGGTTCTCGCTCGACGTCCCGGTGATCGTCCGGACACCGCAGCAACTGCGTGATCTGCTGGCCTGGTGCCCGTTCCGGAAGGAGGCTGCGGAGCACCCGGCCACGGTGCACCTGCTGCACCTGACCGCCCGGCCCGACCCGGATCGGCTGCCCGCCCTGACCGGCCAGGACTGGGAGCCGGACAAGATCGCAATAGCTGAACACGACGTCGCGATCAGCTATGCGACCAGCATGCACCACAGTCGGTTGCAACACGGCGCCGTGCTCCGCAGACTGGGCGTTGACGGCACCGCACGGAACTGGCGGACGGTTCAGGCACTGGTCGACCTGACCGCCGCGGAATGATCACCCGGCCCGAACCGACATCTGCGAGCGCAGCACCGCGAACTCGCAGCCCGGAGAGGACGGGTCGAATCCGTGTTCGATCAGCCAGCGGGCCGCCCCGAGGCTTCGCAGCGACCACCAGGCACTGATCACCTCCCGGTCGACGGCGCCGCCGTAGCCGGCCAGCAGGTCGTCCACGTGCTCCGCATGGCCGAGCGTCAGGGTGGCGAGGTCCCACAGTGGATCGCCCTGGCTCGCCTCGGACCAGTCGATCACCCCGGTGACGGCGTCGTCGTCGACGAAGACGTGGCTGATCTGCAGATCCCCGTGGATGAAGGCCGGCGTCCAAGGCCGCAATGCGGCCTCCGCCAGTCGACGATTGTGGCCGACCACCTCGGCAGGCAGCACGTCGTTGTCCACCAACCAGCGGCATTCGGTATCCAGCTCGGTCCTGATGTCGTCGACCCGCTGTCCGGGCCAGGGCGGCAACGGCGCGTCATGCAACGTCCGGATGGCGGCGCCGGCGGCCGCCCAGGCCGCAGCAGAAGCCGTCGACGGCTCCCCGAGTCGGCCCAGAGCCGTCCCCGGCACGGCTGAGATCGCCAGCACGGGTGGCCGGCGCCACAGCACCTCCGGGGTCGGAATCGGCGCCAGCGTCATCGCCTCGGCCTCGACGGAGGTTCGGTCCTGATCGGCGTCGATCTTGAGGAAGACGTCCCCCACCCGCAGCGTTGTCCGCTCGCTGTGCGCGACGACGATCTCGACCTCATCCACGCCCGCGATTATCACCGCGGCATCCGCAGTGGACAACGGGATTTCGACTCCCCGGCCGACCCCGATGATCAAGGGATGCTGACGCCGGTCAGGTCCTCCGACAGCGTCCACAACCGGGTCGCATCATCGTCCTTGCGTAGCGGTGCCCAGAGTCGCTGCTCACCCGCCGGACCGCCCAGGTTGCCCGGCCACTGCGGGCCGTAGCAGGAACCGTCGCGCGCATCGGGTGCGGTCGCCGCCAGCAACGCGGGCAGCTTCGCGGTGTCCACCGTGCCGACGATCAGACCGCGGGCCGAGAGCCAGCGGATGATCCGGACATCGCGGGTGTCGGTGTTGCGCCCGACCTCCGGGCGCGCCGACAGCAGGCCGGTCGGCGCGACACCGGGATGCGACAGGGTGCTGGTGATCCCCCAGCCCGCAGCACGGCTCCGGCGGCCGAGTTCGAGACCGAACAACCCGCAGGCGATCTTGGATTGCCGATAGGCGCGCATGCCGTCGTACCGCTGTTGCCAGTTGGGGTCGTCGAAGTTGATCATGCCGCTCCGGGCTGCGACGCTGGTCTGCGACGTCACCCGCGCCCGCCCGGCGGTGAGCAGTGGCAACAGTGCACCGGTCAGCGCGAAGTGGCCCAGATGATTGGTGCCGAACTGCAGCTCGAATCCGTCGGACGTGGTCTGCCGATCCGGCGGAGTCATCACGCCGGCGTTGTTGATCAGGATCTGGATCGGCACGCCGTCGCTGCGCAGCCGCTCGCCGAGCGCGGCAACCGATTCCAGCGACGACAGGTCGAGCTTCTCCAACACCAGCCTGGCCGCCGGATGCCGATCACGGATCTTGGTCACGGCGGCCTCCCCCTTGACCGGATTACGCACCGGCATCACCACCTCGGCTCCGGCACCGGCCAACGCGGTCGCGATCCCGAGTCCGACCCCGTCGCTGGCGCCGGTGACGACTGCACGCTTGCCGCTGAGGTCGGGAATGCTGACGTCGTACCGTCTGCCGTCGCTCCTGCTGAGTGGCATGAGTTGCTCCTTGAATGGTCGGGGTGTCGCCGGGTGCTACCAGACTTGCCCACAACGCCGGCGTTATCCACGGCCTGACGATCAGTGGCTAACGAACCCGGTCCACGCAAGGATGCCGTCATGATCGATCGCCCCGCCCTGGCCGACTTCCTGCGGAGCCGGCGCCAGGCGTTGCAGCCCGAGGATGTCGGTCTGCCGCGCGGCAGCCGGCGTCGTACCAGCGGGCTGCGCCGCGAAGAGGTCGCCGCGCTGTGTCACATGTCGGCCGACTACTACGCACGCCTGGAGCGCGCCCGTGGACCGCAGCCGTCCCAACAGATGGTGGCCGCGATGGCGCAAGGTCTTCATCTGTCGCGGGCCGAGCGTGATCATCTGTTCCTGTTGGCCGGTCACGAACCGCCGGCGAGAGGGACGTCCGGTGATCACGTCAGCCCTGGGATGATGCGGATCTTCGACCGGCTCACCGACACCCCTGCCGAGATCGTCACCGAACTGGGCGAGACCCTGCGGCAGACCGCGATCGGTGCAGCGTTGGTCGGGGATCTGTGTCAGTACGAGGGTCCGTCCCGCAGCATCGGCTACCGTTGGTTCACCGATCCGACGGCGCGCGATCGCTACCCGGCCGAGGACCACGACTTCTATTCCCGGATGTATGTCTCGGGACTGCGCAGTGTCCTCACGCTCCGCGGCCCGACGTCGCGGGCCGCGCAACTCGCCGACCTGCTCGACGGGCGGAGCGAGGAGTTCCGAGAGCTGTGGAAGGAACATCAGGTCGGGATCCGTCCGCGGGAGATCAAGCGCTATCAACACCCGTCGGTCGGGTTGATCGAACTGCACTGCCAGATCCTGCTCGACCCGGAGGAATCCCAATCCCTGTTGGTCTACACGGCCACACCGGGCACCGAGAGCCATGACAAATTGCGACTGCTGTCGGTGATCGGCAGCACGATCGGCTGATCCTCCTCATGCCGACCCGGCCGACCGTGTTCGGGCTGATCGTGCCGTCCGGTCTGGTTGCCCGGACTGCGCGCAGCACCGCCGCGATCATGATCGAATGGCGGATCCGGTTGTCGACCCGAACGCCGCCGACCAACACCGGCGAACGTCACCGACCGAGTCGTTCGGCCACGACGACTCGGTGCGCGCCGCCCGGTTCGCCGACCTGGCGGAGCTCGGCCCGACTGGAGATGCCGAGCTTGGTGTAGATGTGCTGCAGATGGTTCTCCACCGTCCGCCGGGACAGACACAGTGCGCCGGCCACCTCGGCCGAGGTCCGGCCGGCGATCACCGCATTCATGATCTCCCGCTCCCGATGGGTCAACGCCGCCCCCGGGAATTCCGGGGCCGGTCGCCACCAACCAGGAACAGCCAGCTGCGCCTCCGCGGAGAGACGACGCACCAGCTGCCGGGCAGCTACCGCATCCGGCGTCGGCAGATCGCTGTCGTCGGCCGCGATCGCGCTGACGGCCGAGTCACCGGCCAACAACAGCATTCCCGAGCGATCCAACGATGCCGCCAGCTTGGCCAATCTGCCCGGATCATGATCGGACAGTGCCGCCGCATGCTCGACGAACGACTCGAGTAACGGTCCCTGCGTGACGGCAGAGAGATTCGCGATCCGGGACCTCGCGGCCTCGGTGTCGTTGATCCTCTGCCGCAGCAGCAGCCCCAGGAGCTCGATCAGAACGTTGCCCTCGGACCGGGCCCGCCGGCAGACGTCGGCTGCGAGCTCGGAGCCGGCCGACCGCTCGCCCCGGAGATCGAGGGTCACCGACCTGATCAGGTCCACCCATTCGTCGAGCCCCCACCACGCCTCGGCGACCGGACCGGTGGGGCTCGTCGGGCCGCACGTCTGCAGCGCACGCGCCGCGTGCTGATGCGTCGTCTCCGCCGCTCCCGGGCGGCCGGCGAGCTGTTCGGCGAGAGAGCGCAGTTCCATGATCAACGGTGCCAGTCCCAACCGCCGCTCGGTCTGCAGCTCCGGCAAGCAGTCTGTGAGCAGCCGTGCCGCCGTCACCGGACGCGCAGCAGCCAACGCGATCAGGCCGGCCAACAGGCAGCCTGCGGCGTGGCTGCTGGCTCGTCGTTCCCGCACCCCGAGCCGACACAATCGGGTCGCGACCTGCTGCGCCTGTCCTGGCTCGTCACAGAACATCAGGCAGATCCCGATCATGAACTCGTTGATCGGATCCGATCGCTGCTCCGGCGCCGCCTGCCGTGCTGCTCGTCGCGCGCCACGCAGCGCTTCGACGGCCCGGCCACGGCAGAGATCGACGACCGCGGACCTCAGGTTGCGGTCGAGCGGCAGGTGATCATGGTGAATGCGGCTCGGCGTCGGCCGGCGGACCGGCACCCGGCCGCCGATCACCCGGGCCAGCCGCTCGGACGATCGGCGCCGACGCAGGGTGGAGACCGTGGCCAGGGCGACCAGGCCGGCCAGCGGCTCACCGGACACCGACTCACCGTCGCTCGACCAACGCAGGTATCCGATCTGTTCGGCAGCTTCCAGCGACTCCGGATCATGCAGCGCAAGCAGGGTCCGGATCGGCATCGGCCCGGCCGATGCCAGCGTGATCAGCACATCGATCAGCTCGCCGCCGGAGTGGCCGAGTTCATCACCGATCCGCGCCTGCGTGATCGGCGGTACGGTGATCGGCCCCGTCCAGAACCACAGATCATTCCGCCGGCGCAGTCTGCCGGACAGCCGACCGTCCTGCAGCAGTTCCATCAGACATTGAGGGTTCCCTCCGCTGAAGTCCAGCAGCCGACGAGCGCTCATCGGTTGCAGCCGGCCGCCGAGGGTGTCGGTGGTGTAGCGCTGCAGATCGATCACCCGCCAGGGCGCGAGTCGGACCAACGTCAGCGGCCGTGACGGTCGCAACGCACCGAGGACCTGGGGCAGCTGCCGGCTGCGTACGGCCCCGAGCAGACGCACACCGTCGCCGTCGATGCCGTGCGCGAGGGCAGCCAGCGCCGGCAGCTCCCACTGTTCAAGATCATCGGCGACCACTACCACGTCCCGACGGCCGGCGCGCCCGATGACGGCCTCCCGACAGCTGACCAACAACGGATCGATCTCCCGACGCGATCCGGTACGGGTCCGGACAACGACCGGCTGGTGGTCGGGCGGCCCGACCCAGTGCAGGTCGCCGGCCAGCACCCGCAGGGTATGGCTCTTGCCTGCTCCGACCCCGCCGGCGACAACGACACCTGCCGCGTGCGGATCCGACAGCGCCCGCCGCACGGCTCTGTTGATCTTGAGCTGTCGATGGTCGCGGACAGCGGACCGATCTCTCGGTTCAGCCACTGGCCTTCCCTCCCTCGCGGGCCCCAGTGCACCCAGTATCGACCTCGTCAACGGGCCAGGTCCTCAGTGCTAGTACGCAGCTACTCAGCACAACGGAAGCTTCGCCGACTACTCGCCGGTCAGATCGACCGAAGTGGAGTAGCCGACTACTCATGCGGGCCCGCCGCAACGGCGCAAACCTGGTCGGAGGTCACCGACAGCCCGCGACACAGGAGTCGACTCATGCCCGGAAATCTCACCACCACGTTCGAAAATCTCACCAGTACCTCCAGCCCGGCCGGCACCGCTGCGCCGGCCGCTGCCGAGGCCCCGACGGCCAAGCCCGCAACGGCTGGACATCCCTCCGACGGTCCGTTGATGGTCGTCCCGGCAGGCATCTTCGGCGACATCATCGGCGGGCTGGCCGGCACCATCGGTGAGGTCACCGGTGGATGGTTCGGCAATGCCCAGCTGGGCAAGACGCTCGGCAACGCGGCATCGCCGATCATCGAGCACTACGTCCCGTTCCAGGTCATTCCGCCGGCGGTCGCCCCGGCATCCGCCGGACCCGATGCTCAGCGGTCCGGTTCGTCGGAGCCACTGGTCGTCGTACCGGCAGGATTCCTCACCGGCGTACTCGGCGGCCTGGCCGGCAACCTTGCCGGCGGCGCACTCGGCGATCTCTTCGGGGACAAGGATCTGGGCTCGCAGATCGGATCCGGCGTGCTCGGGGCCGTCGGCTCGGTGTTCGGCCCGTTCTCCGTCATCCCACCGCAGGTCGCCCCTGCTTCGGCCGGCCCGGGCAGCGATGGTGACACGGCACCGTCGGAAGCGATGGTGGTCGTTCCGGCCGGCTTCTTCGGCGACCTGATCGGCGGCGTCGCCGGCACGGTCGGCCAGATCGTCGGCGGCGGCACCAGCGAGCAGGTCGGCGGCATGGTCGGTCAACTCGCCAAGCTGTTGCCCTTCTCGGCTGTCCCGCCGAACCTCTCCCCTGCCTCGGCCGGACCGGAGGGAACGGGGAAGACACAGGACCTGGTCGTCGTACCGGCCGGTTTCTTCGGCAGCCTGGTCTCCGGTTTCGGTGGCACCATCGGCAGCGCCGTCGGAGGGCTGTTCGGCGATTCCAAGACCGGCGGCGACATCGGCGGCCTGATCGGCTCGGTCGGCAGTCTGTTGCCCTTCCACGAGGTGCCCCCGGCGCTGCTCCCGGCGTCCACCCGGCCGAACACCGAGACCGCCGCGGAGGATCGGATGATCGTCGTTCCCGCCGGATTGTTCGGTGGCCTGCTGAACACGCTCGGCGGCACCATCGGCAGCACGGTCGGCGGGATGTTCGGCGACGCGAAGACCGGCGGCGAGATCGGCGGTCTGGTCGGTTCGTTGGGCAAGTTGCTCCCGTTCCAGGTGCTGCCCAGCACAGCAACGGCCGGCTAGGCAGTCCGATGACCTTCACCTGGAACAGGTCCAAGCTGCCTCAGGACCAGGACCGGGCGGCCCTGCTGCCGGCATCGACGCCGGCGCCGGCAGCAGCCGCCGCCCCGGTCGACGATCCGCGGTGGCAGCAGGTCGGGAACTTGATCATCGGCCTGTACGACTATCTCCGGACCAACGTCGACGCCCATCCGGCACTGGCCGCGGTGATCCCGACGCTGAGCTCGGCGGTCGCGGACTACCGATCACGGCAGTCGGCCGATCCGTTCGATCCGGTCCGCACGGTGTTGGCCGCCGTCCAGCAGCAGCGCGCTCGGGACAGCTCGATCCCCGAGCCGTGACATCAGCACCCCCGTCAAGGCACAGCCGTGTCCGCACCAGAGCAGTTCGTTCTCGCCGGGCCGACCGCCGATCTGCGATCGGCCCTCGCGGATCTGACCGCCGACCCGGAGGCATCGGTGCTGTCGGTGCACGCCGACAGCACCGGTGAACCGGACCGGCTGGTCGCGACGATGCTTCCCGAACGGGCCGCAGCGCTCGGCTCGGCCCTACCGGGAATCGTCATCGAACCCGATGCACCGCTGACGCTCGACTGAGGTCAGCGGGGCTGCCGATCACGCACTCCGACGCCGACACACCGATCCGCCCGTCCGATCCCCGCCACCCTTCAGAAAGGTCCGATCGTGAGTCCCGAGAACACCACCGGTCTGCCGACCCGTCCCCGTCGTTACCTCGTTGCGCAGGACAGCACGATGCTGGCCACGGCCGGCTTCGGTGGACCGTTGGACTTCGGCTCGGTCGTCGAGCAGTTGCAGCATGATCCCCGGGTCGAGGTCCGCCAATCGCTGCGACCACGCAGTGTCAGCGCCCAGACTCTCGGCACGACGATCACCGACCACGTCGTCGTCGCCGACATGCCCGACGACGTCGCCGCCGAGCTGCGGGGGCATCCGCAGGTGGTGATCGAGGAAGATCATCTTCTGCAGCCGCAGGAGTTGATCGGCGGCACGATCGATCCCGGCGTGCTGATCCCGTTCGGCGTGAGCACGAGCTGGTCGCTCAAGATCGTCGACGAGGCGGACCGGCCGGTCGTCGGCGCAACCGTCTATCTCTACGGCAGCGGCGTTCCGGCGCAGGGCCGGACCGACGACACAGGCATGATCAGCATCAGCCTGCTGAACGAGTCCGACGCCGGCCTGCGAGCGCTCTACGTCAATCCGCAGAGCGGCTACTGGTCGATGTGGGTGGACCGGCCGCAGCTGACCAGCGGAAGCCTCAACACCGTACGCCTGCAGTCGCTCGGCGCCGAGCTTCCCGGCTTTCCCGACCAGCAGCTGATCGGCTGGGGTCAGCGGGCAATGCGACTGGAATCCGTGCCGGCTGGGATGACCGGCCGCGGGATCAAGGTTGCCGTCGTCGACTCGGGTGCTGCCGTCCGCACCCATGCCGACCTCGGAGCGATCCACAGCGGGATGGACCTGACCACGACACCGGCCAATGATCAACAGTGGATCGACGACACGATCGCGCACGGCTCGCACTGCAGCGGCATCATCGCCGGTGCCGACAACGGACGCGGCATCCGCGGGTTCGCGCCCGACGCCGAGCTGGTCGAGTTGCGGATCTTCCCCGGCGGTCGGGTGAGCAGTCTGATCGATGCCGTCGACTACTGCATCGACCAGCAGATCGACGTGGTCAACATGAGTCTCGGCACCGGCGGCAGCTCCCAGATCCTGCTGCAGAAGATCGCTCAGGCCAAGGAACTCGGTGTCGCCTGCATCGTCGCCGCCGGAAACACCGGCGGCGAGGTGCAGTTCCCCGGGGTGTCTCCCGATGTGCTCACCGTGTCTGCGATCGGAAGCCAGGGAACCTTTCCCGACAACAGTTACCACGCACAGCAACGGTGGTCCGGCGGCACCCTCGACCATGATCTTTTTGCCGCGCAGTTCTCCTGCCACGGTCCCGAGGTCGACGTCGCCGGCCCCGGTGTCGCGATCGTTTCCTCGGTTCCGCCGGACGGGTTCGCCGCCTGGGACGGGACGTCGATGGCGACGCCACACATCACCGGCCTGGCCGCGTTGACGTTGGCCCATCACCCGGACTTCGCGGGCGGTGCGCTGTCCAATCGCAACGCCGCCCGCGTCGACCACCTCTTCGATCTACTGCGCGCTGCGGCGACCCCGTTGTCGTTCGGCGATCCGCAGCGGTCCGGCGCCGGGCTGCCGGACTGCCTGCGCGCGCTGGGTCTGCAACCCGGCGCACAGGGGTCGTTCCCCGATGCGGCCGCGGCGGACGCCGATGCGATCCGGATCGCGTTGGCCCAGTTGAGGCTCCAACTGCTCGCCGCGGGACTGCTGACCGAGCCGGCCGGGGCTGCCCTGGTCGACGACGGCCTGTCGGAGCGGACCAGGATCCGCCGCGGGATGGCCGAACTGCGCGCTCAGATGCTGGCCGCCTCACTGTCCGTCTGATGACCACCGGTTCCGTGCCGGGATCTCTGCCCCGGCACGGGCCCGCGTGAGGAGTAGGTTCGCTGGATGTCAACGGAGACGGTTTTCCGGTTCAGCAGCGATGCCGCGATGAACCTGCACCACGTGCTCTACTCCGAAGCGTGCGCTGCGGAGTCGGCGGCGACCGGGGCTCGACCACGTGCCCAGCACCTCGAAGGCGGGCTGACGATCCGGGGTAGTGCGGCATACGAGGCGGCGGTCGACTACTACCGGCACGAGTTGATCACACGAGATCTCCTCTTCGACTCGACGATGCGCCGGCTGTCCGCCGAGGTCGCCGGCCTCGGTGGAACCGCACCCCACGGTTGGTCGGACGTGTTCCAGCCTGCTCTGGGCGACTATCTCGGTGCGGACTGGTCCGGTCATGATGCGACGAATGTTGCGTGGACGGTGCAGCTCACCGATCGGCTCGCACCGTTGCTGCCTGATGTCGTCGGCCGACTGGAGCAGGTCTACCGCACCCCGTTGCCCGACGTACCGGTGCCGGTCAGCACCGTTGTCGTGGGTCGCACCGAGCCGGCCTACACCGCGGAGGGACCGGACCACATCACCTGCACGACGACCCATCGCAAGAGTCAGGGTCTTCAGTCGGTGGAGATCGTTCTCCATGAACTGAGCCACCTGTTGGCCGGACCGCTGTACGAGGCATTGGCGGCACGCGCCACCTCGGACGAGCGTCCTGATCTTTGGCACGTCGTGCTGTTCTATCTGACCGGCCAGGTGGTAGCTCGGGCCTGGGCCGACCATGGCGTCGACTATCTGCCGTACCTGGATGCCACCGGTCTGTTCGATCGAGCCTGGCCGGATCTTCGGCAACCCGTCGGTGATGCCTGGAACGGCTATCTGGACGGGACCCGGGACTGGGACAGCGCCTGCGATCAGGTTGTCGATGCGGTGAATGATCCGGCTACCCGCTCGTGATCAAGCCCCTCGACGGGCTCAGGAGCCGACCGAGTCCAACGCCTTCTCCATGTTGACGATCTCGGAGCCGTCGTGCGGCTCATGGGAGATGACGCGGTAGCCATGCCGGGAGTAGAAGGAGGAGTTCGGTCCCTCCGAGCCGGTGACCAGGCGGATGGTCCGGCATTCGGCGGGTGCGGCTTCCTCGATCGCGCGCAGCAGTCGGCCGCCGATCCCCTCGCCCTGACGGTCGGGGGCGACGACGAGCCGGCCGATGTACCAGGCGTCGTCGTCGGTCAGCCGGCCGAGCACCGAGCCGATCACCCGGCCCCGGTGCACCGCGCTCGAACCCTGTCGGGCGACCAGTACGACGGCGTCGGCGAGGCTGGTCCGGACCTCATCGACGGTCTGGGTGAAGGCCGGCAACGCCAGCGTCTTGTTGGCCAGCGCCTCGGACACGAACGCGGCCCGCTGCACCGTGACGATCTCCCCTGCGTCCTCCGCCGATGCTCGTTCGATGTGCAATGCGCCGGGACCGGACGGCGGATCGCTGATCTCCGGCAGCAGGTCAGGGCGACGCCGTCGGGTCAGCGCCTCGGCCTGTTCCCGGCGCCAACCGGCGATCTTGGCGTGATGGCCGGAGAACAGGATGTCCGGCACGTCCAGACCGCGCCAGCTCTGCGGCTTGGTGTAGAGCGGATACTCCAGCAGCCCGTCCTGGCCGGCCGCATGCGACTCCTCGGCCAACGACTCCGGGTTGCCGATCACACCGGGCAGCAGCCGGACGACGGCCTCGATGATCACCAGAGCGGCGGCCTCGCCGCCGTTCAGCACGTAGTCGCCGATGCTGATCTCGTCGACCTGCATCCGGGTGGCGGCGTCCTCGGCCACCCGTGCGTCGATGCCCTCGTAGCGGCCGCAGGCGACGATCAGATGATCGGCGTCGGCCAGTTCGTCGGCGATCCGCTGAGTGAACGGCCGCCCCGCCGGTGTCATGATCAAAAGCCGCGGTCGGCTCCCGCTCGCTGCGGTCGAGTCGTCGGGGTCGGCGCCGACCGGGGCAAGATCATCAAGCGCCTCCCCCCACGGTTCCGGCTTCATCACCATCCCGGCTCCGCCGCCGTAGGGGGTGTCGTCGACGGTGCGATGTCGATCATGGGTCCATTGCCGAAGATCATGGACGCCGAGGTCGACGATGCCGTTCTCGATCGCCTTGCCGACCAGCGAGAGGTTCAACGGCTGCAGGTATTCGGGGAAGATCGACACGACATCGATCTTCATCGCTGCTGCTCCGATCGATCGGTGGCGAGCTCCGCCTCGTCGTCCAGCAATCCGGCGACCGGGTTGATCACCAACCGCGAGTTTTCAAGATCGACTTCGGGCACCAGCTCGGAAACGAACGGGACCAGCCGGACGCCGTCCGCGGTCGCGATCTCCAGCAGATCCTGGGCCGGCAGATGCAACACCGCGCGGACCGATCCGTACGATTCCCCGTCGACGATCGCGGTCAGTCCGACCAACTGCCGGTCGTAGTATTCCTCGTCATCGCCGGGCCGCTCGTCCGGCGGCACATCGGCCACCAGCTGTACACCGCGGGCTGCTTCGGCGGCGGTGCGGTCGCCGAGTTCGGTGAAGGTGACCAGCCATCGCCCCTGATGCTCCCGGGTCCGGACGACGGTGAACGTTCCCCCGTTGTCACCGCGAAGCACCTGGCCCGGCGCGAGCCGGCGTTCCGGTTCGTCGGTCCGCAGAATGACAGCGACCTCACCGCGAACACCGTGGGCGCGACCGATCGCGCCCACGGTGATCTCGATGAGGTCCATTCAGATTGTCCGGCTGTCGACGTCGATCAACGACGCGAACGCGACCGGCCACCGCGGCCACCGCCGCGGTGTTCCAGATCGACGAAGTCGACCCGGACCGAGTCCCGGCCGGCGAGCGCACCGACGACGGTCCGCAGGGCCGATGCGGTGCGACCGTTGCGGCCGATCACCTTGCCGATGTCGGACGGGTTGACCCGTACCTCGAGCAGCCGACCGCGACGCAGGTCCTTGTCCCGGACGCTGACGTCATCGGGATTGGGCACGATGCCGCGGACGAGATGCTCCAACGCGTCGGCCAGCACGATCAGGCCTCGGACTTCTCGTCGTCAGCCTTCTCCTCGGCCTTGTCACCCTCGGCGTTGACGAAGCCGGCGGCCTCGGCTGCCTCGGCGCCGTTGAACCACACCTCGGCGACGGTCCGGGCGTACCACGGGGAGGTCGGGGCGTGGAACTTCATCGAGTCCTCGTTGCCCTTGATCTCGAAGCCGGCCGGCGGGTTGTCGCCCTTGTACGAGCCCTCGCCGTACGGCTGCTCGCCCTTGTCGTCGCTCTTGGCCCCGTCGCTCTTGGAGTCGGCCTTCTTGTCAGCCTTCTTGTCGGTCTTGGCGTCGCCGTCGGTGGTGATGGCGTCGCTGACCGGCTCGGCACCCTTCTCGGCCAGGGCGGCGTTGAAGGCTGCGAGCTTGTCCTTCTTCTCCGGCTGCGGGGTGATGCCCGACGGGCTGGTGTCGCCGGAGAACTTCTGCCAGTCACCGGTCCGCTTCAGCAGCGCGACCACGGCCTCGGTCGGCTGAGCGCCGACCGACAGCCAGTACTGCGCGCGCTCGGAATCGACCTCGATGACCGACGGGTCGTTCTTCGGGTGGTACTGACCGATCTCCTCGATCGCGCGACCATCCCGCTTGGTACGGGAGTCGGCGACGACGATGCGGTAGTGCGGCGTCCGGATCTTGCCGAGACGCTTCAGACGAATCTTGACAGCCACGGTGAGTGGAATCTCCTGTTGGGATACTGGCCGAGTACGGCCCCGGCCAGGGAACGGGTGAATCTCCAGCTCCGGCGTGGGGCACCGGGCCGCGATTCGTTGGACGGCGCACCGCGGTGATGAGAGGGCACCTCGGCGCGCAGACGCCCCGTCATTCTGCCAGATCAGGCCCGGTTGACGCGAACCGCACGCCGGCCGCCGCGGCTCAGTTGGCGGCGTCGGTCACCAGCCGCAACCGGTAGGCGGTGAGCACCTCGTTGATCGGCTGTACGAAGCTGACACTCGGTTTGCCGACCTTGGCACCGCAGACCGGTGGGGTCAACGGGTTGCCGTCATCGTCATAGCCGGCGCCGCCACTGGTCAGGCCCTGGGCCTGGTCGCCGCTCAGGTTGGCCGCGCCACTGTCGCCGCCCTCGGCACACGCCGAGGTCTGGATCAATCCGGTGACGGTGGAGGTGCTGCCGTCGCCGTTGTCGTAGTTGACGGTGTTGTCGACGGTCTCGATCGTCCCGCAGGTCCAGTTCGTCGTCCGACCGCTCTTGCAGATCGCCGACCCGACCGCGGCCGGCGTCGATCCGGACACGACCTGCTCGCCGGCGGTGGCCCGGACCGCGGCACGCGACTGCCAATAGCCGTTGGTGATGGTGGCCTCGGCGAAGTCACCGACGCCGGGGAAGGTGAAGTTCGTGGTGGTGCCGATCTCGACCCCGTCGGCGGAGAAGGTGGCGTACCCCTCGCCGCAGTGGCCCGCGGTCAGCAACACCGCATTCCCGCTGCTGTCGCGCGCGTTGAATCCCAGCGAACACGGGTCGCTGCCGGCCTCGATCTGCTGGCCGCCGTAGAGGTTGTCCATGGTCTGCATCCGAGCCTCGGTGGTGCTCACCGTGATCGCGTCGTCGGTGCTGACCGCAGCCAGGAAGTCGCGGGTCTTGTCGTCGGTCGCGCCGGCGGTGGTGATCATCGAGATCCGGTTGTGCTTGATGTCCAGCCCCCAGGACTGGACCCGGCCGGCGCCGTCCTCCTGGGCCAACCGGTCCAGATCTGCCTTGGTGCTCTCCAGTTGCGCCAGCGATCGCGGCACCACCCGGGCCACCCCGCCGCCGGCGCGAACGGTGGCAGCGGCGGGTTCGGTGGTGACATTGACGACGGCACGGCCGGCGGCATCGACGTAGTGGCCGGCGCTGGCGGCGCCGACCTCGCGCTGCAACCGGGCACCGAGCTCACCGGCGGCGTTCTGTTTGGCGATCTTGGAGGCGGCCTGCTTCGTACCGATGTCCAGATGGTGGGCCAGCGCACGGACGCCGGCGGCACGGTCGTCGGTGTGGCTCGGCTCGGCTTCGGCGATCGTCGAGGAGCCGAATGCCAGCGCCGTGCCCGTCAGCAGTCCGACGAGTGTGGCAGCGAGTCGCATGCGCGGTCGAAGCATTCCCATCCTTGGATAGCGCTTACCTATGCAGGCGTCCGGTAACGCTGCAGCTGTCCCCGATGACGACCCGACTATGGCCAATGTCCCGGTCCTCCGAGCCCGCACACGCCTGGGCTGTGTGCGATCGGTCAGGACCCGACCTGCTCCATCGTCTTGAAACGTAACGGAAAGCGCCCACAGCGGTCAACGACAGGACAGCCAAAGATCAACTCAAGGAATGCCCTGTACGGAGGTCTCTCAACGCGCCCGGATGACGGTCCCGTACGGGGCTGGTCGCTACTGCTCGGGAAGCAGTCCGGCCAGCGCCTTCCAGCGCGCGATCTCACAACCATTGGTCCGTGACAGCGAGGAGTCGACCTTGTCGCCGTGCCAGGTGCCCGTGATCGTCGCGGTCTGTGGACCGCCGAAGATCATCGTGCAGGCCTTGTCCTTGGGCACCGGCGGCAGTGCGGTGCTGCCGTTCTTCTCCAGCGCCTGGCAGGCCGCTTCGGGATCGGGGTGGCTGCCGCCCGGCGGGTTGCAGGTCAGCGTCCAGTCCGACGTCGTGCCCGCCCCGTCGTCGTAGCGGATCGTCAGCTCGTCGCGGTCCCCACCGCAGCCGGAGAGTCCGACGGCGAGTAGTCCGCCGGTCAGCAACAGCACCAGTCGGAACATGGTTCCACCTCTCCTCGCCCGGTCCGGGCGGTCGGGTCGTGTCACGTCTCCTGCACCACCGTTCCACCCAGCACAACCCACCGCGGTCGCGACAGCGTGCTGAGGTCGGTCCGCGGGTCCTCGTCGTAGACCACCAGGTCGGCGGGACTGCCCTCGGCCAACGCGTCCGGTCGACCCAGCCAGGAGCGGGCTCGCCAGGAGGCGGCGGCGAGGGCGTTCTCGTTGCCGAGGATCGCTGCCAGCTGGACGACCTCGTCGGCGATCCGGCCGTGCGGCTGGTAGCCGCCGGCATCGGTACCGGCGTAGATCGGGACCCCGGCCTCGTACGCACGGGTGAAGCGGTCGATCCTGGTGCGGTACAGCGACCGCATGTGCCGGGCATAACCGGGGAACTTGGCCTCCCCCGCGGCGGCGAAGGACTCGAAGTTCTCCAGCTGGATCAACGTCGGGACGAGCGCGACCTGGCGTTCGGCCATCATCGTGATCACCTCGTCGGTGATCCCGGTGCCGTGTTCGATGCCGTCGATGCCGGCGGCCACCAATTCGGCGGCGGCCTGCTCACCGAACACATGGGCCGTCACCTTGAGGCCGAGCCCGTGGGCGTGGTCGATGGCCGCTCGGACGGCATCGGTCGGCCACAGCGGGGCAAGATCGCCGACCTCGCGATCGATCCAGTCGCCGACGAGTTTGATCCAGCCGTCGGATCGCGGGACTTGCAGATCGATCGCGGCGATCAGGTCCTCGGCGGTGATCTCGTCGCCCTCGACCTCGTCGCCGTAGTTGCGGATATACCGCTTGGGCCGGGCGATGTGGTGGCCCGCCCGGATCAGCCTCGGCAGGTCCGGGCGGTCGTCCATCCACCGGGTGTCGGTCGGCGATCCGGGGCTGCGCAGCAGCAGCGCGCCGGCCGCGCGATCGGCCAGTGCGTGTTGTTCGGCGACCTCATCGGAGACCGGACCGTGCGCGTCCAGCCCGACGTGGCAGTGCGCGTCGACCAGGCCCGGCATGATCCAGCCGCCGGTCAGGTCGACGGCGTCGCGTACCGGTTCGGTGCGCAGCAGACCGTCGGCGATCCACAGCTCACGGCGTTCGCCGTCAGGCAGCACGATCCCGTCCAGATGCAGTCGTTGCGATCCGAGCGTGTGCGATCGCGTCATCCTCGGCCCACCATCACCTTGGACAGTCTGCCGTGCCGATGGTCCGTCGTCCCGACCGACGTGCCGCGGGAACGTGCCTAAGCGTGATAGATCAAGCTTCGGCACCGCGCGGGCGGGCTACTTGCCCTGGTCGAGCATCTTCTTGAGTTCGGGCGGCAGTTCGAAGTCCTTCAGGTTGGCCAGGTCCTGGTCCGATGCGGCGCCGAAGGCGGAGCCGTTGGCCGCCGGTGCCTGCGGCTGCTGCGGGGCGTTCCGCTTGGCCGGGTTGCCGGAGACCTTCTTGCCCTTGCCCTTCTTCTTCTGCTGCTTGGCCTTGCGGGCACCGCCGCCGGCCGGAGCACCGCCGCCCATCCCCGGCATCCCGGGCATGTTCGGCATCTTGCCGCCGGCGAAGGCGCTCATCATCTTGCGGGCGTCGAAGAACCGGTTCACCAGGTTGTTCACCGCCGACACCTCGACACCGGCGCCCTTGGCGATCCGGGCCCGGCGGGAACCGTTCAGGATCTTGGGGTCGTCGCGTTCGCCCGGTGTCATCGAGTGGATGATCGCCTCGATCCGATCGATCTCCCGCTCGTCGATGTTGGAGATCTGGTCCTTCATCTCCCCCATCCCCGGCAACATCCCGAAGATCTTGGACAGCGGACCCATCTTGCGGACGGCCTGCATCTGCTGCAGGAAGTCGTTCAGTCCGAAGTCGCCGCCGTCCTTGCTGGCCAGCTTCTCGGCGGCCTTGGCCGACTGCTCGGCGTCGAAGGTCTTCTCGGCCTGCTCGATCAGGGTGAGCATGTCGCCCATGCCGAGGATCCGGCTGGCCATCCGGTCGGGGTGGAAGACGTCGAAGTCGGTGACCTTCTCGCCGTTGGAGGCGAACATGATCGGCTTGCCGGTGACCCGGGCGATCGACAGCGCGGCACCGCCGCGGGCGTCGCCGTCCAGCTGGGTCAGCACCACGCCGTCGAAGCCGACGCCCTCGGCGAACGCGTTGGCCGTGTTCACCGCGTCCTGGCCGATCATCGCGTTGACGACGAAGAGCACTTCGTCGGGATTGACCGCGTCGCGAATGTTCGCGGCCTGTTGCATCAGCTCGGCGTCGATACCCAGCCGGCCGGCGGTGTCGACGATCACGACGTCGTAGAGCTTGCGCTGGGCTTCCTCGATCGACGAACGGGCGACCTGGACCGGATCGCCGACGCCGTTGCCGGGTTCCGGCGCATAGGTGTGCACGCCGGCGCGTTCGCCGACGATCTGCAGCTGATTGACGGCGTTCGGTCGCTGCAGGTCGGCGGCGACCAGCAGCGGGGAATGGCCGTCGGCCTTCAACCGATGCGCGAGCTTGCCGGCCAGGGTGGTCTTACCGGCACCCTGCAGACCGGCCAGCATGATCACCGTCGGCGGCCGCTTACTGAAGCGGAGCGTACGGGTCTCGCCGCCGAGGATGCCGATCAGTTCCTCGTTGACGATCTTGATGACCTGCTGGGCCGGATTCAGCGCGCCGGAGAGCTCGGCCCCCTTGGCCCGCTCCTTGACCGCGCCGATGAACTCACGGACCACCTGCAGGTTGACGTCGGCCTCGAGCAGCGCCACCCGGATCTCCCGGGCGGTGGCGTCGATATCGGCGTCGGACAGCCGTCCCTTGCCGCGCAGACTCTTGAACGTCGCCGCGAGCCGGTCTTGCAGGGTGTCGAACATCGATCCTCTTCAATCACTGTCTGCTGAGCTGGTGTGCGCCCGGATCCGATCCGCTGCCGGACCGTACCGTGACGAGTCACGCCGAGGCGGCATCACACCGTACGCGCACGTCGCTCCAGCCTACCGTCTGCGGCCGAATCGGCTGGCCACGCGATACTCACCGAGCCGACCCCGCCGACCACGGTCTCGTGTGAGCGGGAACACGCCGCAGTCGGGCATCATCGGATCGGCGTGTCCGGTTACCCCGGCTATGACACAGACTCCCAGCAAGGTCCTCTACACCGCCGCCGCCACCTCGACCGGTGGCCGCGAGGGCCGCGCAGTCAGCTCCGACGGCCAACTCGACATCGCCCTCACCCCACCGAAGGAGATGGGCGGCACCGGCACCGGCAGCAACCCTGAGCAACTCTTCGCCGCCGGCTACGCCGCGTGTTTCAACAGCGCGCTGGCCACCGTCGGGCGCCGCGAGAG
Organism: Microlunatus soli; assembly: GCF_900105385.1. NCBI lineage: Bacteria > Bacillati > Actinomycetota > Actinomycetes > Propionibacteriales > Propionibacteriaceae > Microlunatus > Microlunatus soli. The sequence continues at coordinate 565,603 of NZ_LT629772.1, forward strand.
GGTCGACACCTCCGGCGCGGAGGTCACCGCGCAGGTCGGCATCGGACCCTTCGAACGGGCCTACGTGTTGACGGTCGCGCTCACCGTGCGGATCCCCGGCGTCGACCTCGCCGAGGCCCAGCGGCTCGCCGAGCTGGCCCACCAGGTCTGCCCCTACTCCAACGCCACCCGCGGCAACATCGAGGTCACCGTCACCGCCATCGCCTGACCCGGCCCCGGGTCGCGCCAGGCCGGCCGTGTGGACAGTCCAAGGGCCATCTCGCACCACGTACTGGCCATCAACCCCCGCGCCCGACCACTCCAGGGGCGATAGTGCACCGCGTGCTGCCATCCGACCCTGGTGTGCGAGGGGCGCGGGGAACGCCGTTGACACCTTTCTTACGTTGCGTTAGAAAGTACGGAACCGATCCGGCACTCGACGAGGAGCCCGATGAGATCTGTTCAGCCGTCGACCGGCGGCACCCCGGCGTCGTTCGACCGGCGATCGCTGTTGAAGGGCGCTGCGCTCGGGGCAGCCCTCGCCGGCACCGGCGCAGTAGCCGGTTGCGGGGCCACCACGGTGTCCGGCAGCACGACCAAGGACGGCAAGGCGATCGTCCGGGTCTGGAGCTGGTACGGCGAGCAGCAGAAGCAACTCCCCCGACTCGTCCAGGATTTCCAGGACCGCCACCCGAACATCGTCGTGGAGAACCGGATCTTCGGCACCCCGGATCAGTATCTGCCGGCGTTGCAGGCCGCGGTCGCCGGCGGCGACGTGCCGGAGATCTTCGCACCGCACACCCGGGCCCTCACCTACGGTCAGGCCGGGATCTCCGCCGACCTGCGGTCCGAGCTCGGCGCCGACTTCCTCGGTGACTTCTTCGAGTCGGCCAACCAGGAATACACCCTGGACGGCAAGCAGTACGGCGTCGGCTGGATGGCGCAGACCTTCGGCATCTTCTACAACCCCCGGCTGCTCCGCCGGGCCGGCGTCGACGGCGAGTCGATCGAGACCTGGGACGATCTGATCGACGCGGCCGACAAGATCAACAAGACCGACACCTACGGCGTCGCGCTGTCCTGCAATCCGACCACCAGCAGCCTGGACTTCTTCCTGCCGCTGCTCACCCAGGTCAGTGACGACCCGACGTTCTATCTGAAGCTCGACCAACTGGAGGACGGGTTCAGCTACACCCACCCGACCGTGATCAAGGCGATCGCCCTGCTGAAGAAGATCGTCGACGCGAGGGTGTTCCAGCCGGGCACCACCGGGACCAGCGGCGATCAGGCGCCGCAGCTGTTCTACACCGGCAAGTCCGCGATGCTGTTCAACGGATCCTGGACCCCGCAGGGGCTGACCCAGAACGCCACCAAGGACTTCAACGAGTCCTACAAGGTGATGAAGACGCCCGCGATCGCGGCGGGTCGCAAACACTGGTGTGCCAACCAGGCCGGCGCCGGCTGGTCGGTGTCGGAGACCTCGCGGAACAAGGACGCCGCACTGGAGTTCCTCCGATTCCTCTACCAGACCGACCGCTATTCCGCGACCATGAACGAGTCCAACTCGATGCCGTCGACCAAGAGCGCCGCGACCAAGATCAACTCACCGGTGATGCGGCAGATGACGTCCTGGCTGCTGGAGGGTGAAGGCTGCCCGCACATCCCCTTCGGTCCGGGTTCGGTCGCAGCCGGAGACGCATTGGCGCCGATCTTCCAGGGCAAGGGGCGTCCTGCCGACATCGGGCAGCAGATGCAGGATGCCGTGCTCAACGCGAAGGGAGCATGATCATGACTGCGACAGCCGTCCGCCCGCCGCGCGCCACCGGAGAGCCGGGCCGATCCTCCGGCCCCCGGCCGGGCAATGCGGCCCGGATCAAGCGCTCCCAGTATCAGGCCGGCTACCTCTTCGTGCTGCCGACGCTGATCCTGTTCGCCGTCTTCGTCGGCTGGCCGATCGCCTACACGATCTACCTGAGCTTCACCAGCTGGGCCGGCTTCGGTTATCCCAAACCCGCCGGCATGCAGAACTACACCCGGATGTTCTCCGATCCGGTGGCGATGCGGGCACTGGGCGTGACGATCGCGTTCACCGTGATCACGACCGCGCTGCAGACGATCGTCGGGCTGATCATCGCCGTTGGAGTCAACGCGGTCTGGCGGACCGTCGGTGTCGTCGTCCGGACGATCCTGTTCATTCCCGGCATCGTGTCCTTCGTGGTCTCCGGCGTGCTCTGGAAGTTGATCTACGACCCCAACATCGGCACCCTCAACCGGACCTTGGAAGCGATCGGCCTCGGCGGTCTGCGCCAGACCTGGCTGGCCGACCCCGCCACGGTGCTGCCCTCGATCATCGTCGTCTCGCTGTGGGCCGGGACCGGGACCGCGATGCTGATCCTGTTCGCCGGCATCCAAGGCATCGACGCCGGGCTGTACGAGGCCGCCCAGGTCGACGGCGCCGGATCACTGCAGCAGTTCTTCCACGTCACGGTCCCGCAGCTGCGGATCGTGCTCGGGCTGGTGATCAGCCTCGGTCTGCTGAACGGGCTGAAGGTCTTCGACATCATCTACGTGATGACCGGCGGCGGACCCAACCACGCCAGCGAGGTACTCGGCACCTACCTGTACAGCCTTGCCTTCGGCTCCACCTCCGGATCGATCCCCCAGTTCGGCTACGCCAGCGCGTTCAGCATCGTGACGATGATCCTGTGCACGCTGGCGGTCCTGGTCCAGATGAAGATCACCAACAGGAGCGATCGATGACCGCCGTCGCCGCCCAGCGGATCAGCAGCACAAGCACCGCGCGACGCCGTCGCTTCCCGTTCGGTCGATCGTTCGCGACCTTCGTGCTGCTGCCGATCTGCGCGCTGATGGTGTTCCCGTTCGTCTGGCTGGTGTTGACCTCGCTGCGACCGCAGAACACGATCTTCAACGGACCGTTCTTCCCCACCCATCTGACCGCCGCCGGCTACGCCCGCGCCTGGGCGAACACCGGCTTCCCGTTGCACTTCTTCAACAGCCTGTGGATCACCACCGCCACCGTCGCAGGCGTGCTGATCTTCGCCTCGCTCAGTGGCTACGCCTTCGCCAAGCTCGACTTCCCGTTCAAGAACGTGTTGTACGTGCTGCTGCTGACAACGCTGATGATGCCGGCAACAGCGTTGATCATCCCCCTGTTCCTGGAGCTGAAGTCCTTCCATCTGCTGAACAACCAGGTCGGACTGCTGATCCTCTACATCAGCGGCTCGGCACCGTTCTCGATGTTCCTGATGCGCGCCTTCTTCTCCACGCTGCCCGACGAACTGGTCGAGGCGGCACGGGCCGACGGAGCGAGCGAGTTCACGATCTTCCGGCAGGTCATCCTGCCGTTGGCCAAACCGGGCATCGCCACCGTGGTGATCTTCCAGTTCCTGCAGACCTGGAACGAATTCCTGATCGCCAACACCGTCCTGCAGGACAGCGGCAAGCTGCCCCTGCAGCCGGTGCTGTTCAGCCTCACCGGACAGTACGCGACCGACTGGCCGGCCCTGACCGCCGGACTGACGATGTCGATCGTGCCGGTCGTCGTGGTCTACGTCCGGATGCAGAAGCAATTCGTCGCCGGCATGACGCTCGGCGCCGTCAAGAACTGAAGGAGCCCATGAGTATCACCTCCGTGATCATCAACGTCACCGACCTGGACAGATCGATCGACTTCTACACCCGCTTCCTGGCCGCAGAGCCGATCTCCCGCGATGACGACCACGCCGTCCTCGACCTGATCAGCGGGACACTGAGATTGCAGCGGATCGACAACCCAGCCGACCATGCCTGGGTGGCTGACGACCTCCATCGCGGTTTCCGCCATATCGGCTTCAAGGTCGACGACGTCGACCGCTGGGTGGCGCCGCTGAAAGAGGCCGGCGTCCGCTTCCACCTCGATCCTCTGGAAGCCACCGGTGACGTGCGGATCGCCTTCTTCTACGATCCGGACGGTACGCTCTGCGAGTTCGTCGCCCGGGACCTGCAGTACAGCACGATGATCGACGAGGACGGTGTCGCCGCCGAACGCGCGTTGGGCGTACCGGACCGACCGCGACTGGATCACGTCGCGCTGACCGTCGACGACCGGCAGCGGACCGCCGACTTCTATCATGATCATTTCGGCTTCGACCTGATCGGGATCATCGATCAGCCCCAGGATCCGCGCGGTTTCTCGATCGGCTATCTGAAGGCAGGACCGACAGTGTTGGAGATCTTCACCTACCGAGCGGACAAACAACCGGCCACACCACAGCTCGACGCACCCGGCTTCGTGGCCGCCGAGATCGGCGGCAGCTCCGGATCGCCAGCAGGCATGACCGAGCTCGGCAAGACCGGATACGGCGCCGTGATCACGCTCGACGCCGACGGCTTCCCGATCACGCTCGGAGCCGAACGATGAGCGCGGCGACATCCGGAGCCCCACGGGAGGATTCCCCGATGCTGAACGAATCCCCGGCACTGGGCTGGGCACCGCAACCCTGGCTGCGGCCGCTCGGTGCGACCGGCCTCACCGTCTCGGCGGTGACCCTCGGTGGCGGACCGTTGGGCAGCATGCCGCAACTGCTCGGCTATCAGGTCGCCGCCGGGGACGCCATCGAGCTCGTCCGGCAGGTTTTGGACAGCCCGATCCGGACGATCGACACCGCCAACGGCTACAGCGATGGCGAGAGCGAACGCCGGATCGGAGCCGCGGTCCGCGCCACCGGCGGACTGCCGGACGACTTCATGATCATCACCAAGGTCGACGCCAAGGACGGCGACTACTCCGGCGACCGGGTCCGCCGCAGTGTCGCCGAGAGCAAGCAGCGACTTGGTCTGGATCGGCTGCCGCTGGTGATGCTGCACGATCCGGAGTTCTTCGACTTCGACGAGATGGCGGCGCCCGGCGGAGCGGTCGAGACCCTGCAGCGGCTGCGCGAGGAGGACGAGATCGATCACGTCGGGCTCGCCGGCGGCGACACGGCAGTGATGCGACGCTATCTGGACCTCGGCGGTTTCGAGGTGCTGCTGGTGCACAATCGCTGGACATTGGTGGATCACAGCGCGGCCGAGTTGATCGATGCGGCCCGCGCGGCCGGGATCGCGGTGATCAATGCCGCCATCTACGGCGGTGGCCTGCTGGCCGCCCCTCATGCGGGCGGCACCCGCTACGGATACCGGGAGGCCACTGCGGCGACCCTGTCGGCCGTCGCAGAGATGGCGGCGGCCTGTGAGCGCTACGGCACCGATCTGGCGACCGCGGCGCTGCACGCGTCGATCCGGGACCCACGGATCAGTACGACGATCACCGGCTTCTCCAAACCCGAACGCCTGCGGGCGCTGCGCGCTGGTCTTGAGCACGCACTGCCCGACGGCCTCTTCACCGAGCTCGCCGCGCTGCTGCCGGACCGGGCGAACTGGCTGGACTCATGAACACCTCCGACGACACTCTGGCAGGGCCGCGGCTGCCCCGGGACTTCGTGATCGGCGCGGCGACCGCGTCGTATCAGGTCGAGGGCGCCACGACCGAGGACGGTCGTGGTCGGAGCATCTGGGACACCTTCGCCGGCACACCGGGCACCATCGCCGACGGCACGACCGGCGACGTCGCCGATGATCACTACCATCGCTACGCCGACGACGTGGCGTTGATGGCCGATCTCGGCCTGGACGCGTACCGTTTCTCCATCGCCTGGCCACGGATCCAGCCCGGCGGCACCGGCCGCGCGTTGTCGGCGGGCATCGACTTCTATCGTCGGCTGGCCGAATCCCTGCTGCAGAAGGGAATCACGCCGTGGGCCACGCTGTATCACTGGGACCTACCGCAGGCATTGGAGGATCGCGGCGGCTGGCTCGACCCGGACACCGCGAACCGGTTCGCCGACTACGCCGCTGCGGTCCAGGACGGTCTCGGCGATCTGATCACGCACTGGATCACCCTGAACGAACCGTGGTGCGCGGCCTTCCTGGGCTACGCCTCCGGCGTCCATGCGCCAGGCAAGCAGCTCGGCAGTGAGGCTGCCCACGCCGCCCATCACCTGCTGCGCGGTCACGGCCTGGCCAGTCAGGTACTTCGCCGCGACGCGGCCGCACGGGTGGGCGTGACGCTCAACCTGTATTCGGTGCGGCCGGCTTCGTCCGCGCCGGACGACGTCGACGCTGCCCGCCGGATCGACGGGCTGCAGAACCGCTTCTTCCTCGAACCGGTGTTGCGCGGCAGCTACCCCGAGGACGTGCTGACAGACCTCGGTGAGACGGCCTGGTTCGCCGAGCGCACCGGTGATCTCACATCCATCGCGGCACCGTTGGACTTCCTCGGGATCAACTACTACAGCCGGCACACCACCACGACCACGGACCGGCCGGCCCGGCCCAGCGCCTATCCCGGGTCGGAGCAGGTGACGATGGTCGCCACCGGAGCTGCCACCACCGAGATGGGTTGGGAGATCCATCCCGACGGGATGGTCGACGTGCTGCGGCAGGCCGCTGCCATGGCCCCCGAGCTGCCGCTGTACATCACCGAGAACGGCTCGGCCTGGCCGGACGCCCCCTCCGCCGACGGCGCCTTCGACGACGTGGAACGCCGCCGTTACCTCCACGATCATCTTGCCGCCTGCCGGCAGGCCATCGACGCCGGGATCGACCTCCGCGGCTACTTCATCTGGACCCTGACCGACAACTGGGAGTGGGCGTTCGGCCAGAGCAGGCGATTCGGGTTGATCCACGTCGACTACGACACCCAGCGGCGGACCGTCAAGCACAGTGGCGAGTGGCTGCGCTCGTTCCTGGCTACCCGGTGACGGTGACGATCATGATGCCGCCGGCCGTGATCATGAACCGCTCAGGGGCCGGGCGAGGTGTCAGGCGGAGGGGGCGGTGCCCGGTGCCCTGACGACTGCCAACGGACGCGACGTCTGATGCGGTGTCATCCGGCTGTGCAGCACCATCGATGCCGCACCGAGCGCGGCTGAATCCTGCCCGGCCTTGGACAGCGACACGGTCGTCGGGTGCACGGCCCGGGCGAAGGAGTGCCGGTCCAGTCGTTCGGTGACCACCCGGAGGTAGATGTCGGCGGCTGAGTTGAAACCCGGGCCGGCCAGGATGATCCGATCAAGATCGAGCAGATTGGTCACCGAGACCAGCGCCATCGCCACGTAGAACGCGGACTGCTCGATCAGCTCGACGCAGTCGGCGTCGCCTGCCGCAGCTGCCTCGGTGATCGTGGCGAAGTCGCGACGGAGGTTGCTCCGGCTGCCGGACAGGCCCAATCGGTCGTCGGTCGTCGGCTCCTGCCGCGCCAGATCCACGATCCGCAGCGGTGCGGCCAACGCCTCCAGACAGCCGTTGTTGCCACACCAGCAGGGCGGCCCGTGGACGTCCAGCACCAGATGGCCGATTTCGCCGACATTGGACGATGCCCCGCGGTAGGCGTCGCCGTCGATCACCAGCCCGAGCCCGAATCCGGTCGCCAGGTACAGCGTCGCGAAATCCTCCGACGCCGGTGACCGACCGGTCCAGTATTCGCCGATCGCCGCGCAGGTCGAGTCGTTGTCGATCACCACGGGCAGTCCGGTCGCCGCACCGAGGGCGTCCTCGACGGCGAACATCTCCCATTCCGTCGCCTGCGGGTTGGACCGCAGAACGTCGTGGCTCTCGTCCTGTCGACCGGCCAGTGCGATTCCGATGCCGACCAGCGTGGTGCGGTCCACGCCGGAGCGGACCAGGAAGTCCTGCAACTCCTGGGCGACCCGTTTGGTGACCGTGGCCGGGCTCGTCGTCGCGATCCCGGCACTGTGCTGGCGGCCGACCACCGCGCCGCCGAGATCGGTGATCATGTAGGTGATCCCGGCGTCGTCCAGCGAGATGCCCACCGCGTGCCGGGCGCCGGCGTTGAGCTGGATCAGGGTCCGCCGTTTGCCACCGGTGAAGTCGCCGACACCGCTTTCGATCACCAATCCTTCGACGAGCAGTTGTTTGACGATCCTGGAGATCGAGGCCTCGGTCAGCCCGGAACGTGCCGCGAGCTCGATCCTGCTGACCTCGCCCGACGTCCGGATCAGGTCGAGGATGGCGCTGTGCGTCTCCAGCGCCGTCGCACCTCTGAGTGCCTTCATCGTCACCTCCCGCCCGTCGTCATGCTCCGCAGCGATCAGCCGACGAGCTCGGTGATCAGCGGCCGGACGACCTCCGGCTGAAGATCATGCCGGGTGAGACCGAGTTGCCGTCCGTCGATCCAGGTCGGACGATACCGGTTGGTCGATGATTGCCGTGTTGCCTCGGGCCCGCCGAGCCTCGGCTGCACGGACGGATCCGGGATCGAGACCAGGAAGTAGGTCGCATCGCGTCCGCCGTCGTTGATCGTCGCGAGCCGACGAACGATGGTGCCGACCAATGAGGTTTCCTCGGCGAGTTCGCGCACCGCTGCGTGCTCGCAGCTCTCGCCGTCCTCGACCCCGCCGCCGGGAAGGACGCTGTAATGCCTGCCGTCCCGGAATCGCTGGATCACCAGCAGCCGTCGGCCGTCCAGGACGACCGCAACCGCACGTTGGTTCACCATGTCCCCATCATCCCACCGACCGGGTGCGGGGTCGCCGATGATCATCCCGGAGGGCGATGCGGGCCGCCGGCGGACTGACCAGGATGATGACGTGACACGTCCCGGTCCGCGCTCGCGGTGGTTGCTGCTGCCGATGATCTTGGTGGTGATCGCGGTCGCCGGGTGCGGCGCCGGATCCGGTGACCGGGAGGCCCGGCGTCGGTTGGACGCGGTCGCCGACGGGATCTCCCGCGAGGCGACGCAGCATTGGCGGTCCGACACCGATCCGTCCTGGTTGGCCGTTTGGGCCGCGAACGACAGTGCATCAGGTTCCGACGATGAGGCCACGGTGTCGGTCCGACCGTTGTCCTGGCGGCGGGTGGGCGGCCGAGGAGAGCTCGATGCCAGGATCGAGGTCCGGGTGCCGCCGCACGCGGCCGTCACCTTCGGCGACCGAAGCCGCCCGGCCGGGCACGCCGTCCGCTGCGTGCGGATCGACACCGACGAGTCGGTCCGGTCGATCAGCTGCCGCGGGCAGACACCGCCTGGTTTGCCGACCCCACCGACGGTCCCCGACCTCGACGCCCAGACCGACATGATCAAGTCCGCTCTCCGGCAGCCGACCATCGACGCGGCCCGTGATCACGCCCGGCGGCACGCCGGTCCGTTCACGGTGCGAGCCGACATCGTCGACGGCTCCTGGGTTCTGGTGCTCACCAGGAGCCGGAACTACGCCTGCCTGGCCGGAGTCCGCTCCCCCGACGGTAGCGTCTCGATGGTCGTCCCGGAGCGCCGGGTGATGCGACCCGGTGAGGGCGGTTGCGACCCGTACGCGATCCTGCATCCGCCCGACACCCACTGAACACCGCACCGGGCATGATCGGTCGGGGGATGATCGGTGCCAGCGCGCTGCCAGGACGGTGCCAGCGCGGTTCCTTATGCTGAGCCCATGAACGGTGTCGAGTTGCTGCTGGTCGTGATCGCCGCGATCGCCGTCTCCGCGATCTCCCAGCGCAAGGGTCTGCAGGCGCCGTTGATCTTGGTGCTGCTCGGGCTGGCGGTGTCCTTCATCCCCGGACTGCCACGGCTGGAGATCGAGCCGGAGTTGATCTTGAGCCTGGTGCTGCCGCCGCTGCTCTACTCCACCGCACTGGAATTCTCCTTCGTCAACTTCGTCCGCAACCTCTGGCCGATCATCGGTCTCGGGGTCATCCTGGTGATCGTCACCGCGCTGGCTGCCGGGTTCACCGCCTATTGGTTGGTTCCGTCGGTCACCGTCGGCGCCGGACTGGTGCTCGGCTCGGTGGTCGCACCGTCCGACGCGGTCACCGCGGAGGCGATCGGTCGACGACTCGGCCTGCCCAAACGGGTGATGACGATCCTCACCGGCGAGAGTCTGATCAACGACGCGGCGGCGTTGACGATGTTCACCATCACCACGGTGGCTGTCACCGGCGCCCCCGAGTTCATCTCCTCCCCGGTGCTGTTCTTCGGCTACGGCGTGGTCGTCGGTGTCGTGGTCGGTGCCGTGCTGGCCAATGTCGTTCGGCTCATCCAGCGTCGGCTCAAGGACCCGGGCCTGGAGACGGTGCTCGGTCTGGTGGTGCCGTTCGCGGCCTATCTGGCCGCCGAGGAACTCCATGCCTCCGGGGTGATCGCGGTGGTCACCGCCGGTTTCGTGATCGGGCACAACTCCGGCAAGGCCGGCTATGCCGCGCGGATCCAGGAACGTCAGGTCTGGCACAGCCTCGACGTCCTGCTGGAGGCGTTCGTCTTCGCCTACATGGGCATGCAGATGCGGTTCGTCTTCGCCGAGGTGATCGAGGCCGGGTACTCGCTGCCCGCAGTGCTGGTGGCTGCGTTCATCGTCCTGCTGGTCGTGATGGCCGTCCGGCCGGCGTACGTCTTGATCAATCACGCTCGACTCGTCGGACTGCGCGCGTTCTACCGCCGGCAGCGTGATCGCCATCCCGAACGGTTCGACGCCGTCCGGCAGCGCCGCTACGAACGTCGTGCCCAGCAGTTGAAGCGACGCGAGGAAGAACGACGCCGGCGCGGACTTCCCGATCGTGGCCATCACGGACCGGATCCGTCCGCCGTGCGCCGCGAGGGCCCGCTGCTGCCACTCAAACACGACCTGGTGATCTCCTGGACCGGGATGCGTGGCGTCGTCACCCTGGCCGCCGCAGCCGGTATCCCGATGGTGGTGGCCAACGGACAGCCCTTCCCCGGCCGGCCGGTGATCCAGGCGATCGCCTTCGTGGTGGCCGTCGGGACGCTGTTGATCCAGGGCTTCAGCCTGCCGCCACTGATCCGCAAGCTGAATCTCGGCTCGGAGGACGACGAGCGGTTCGAGGCCGAGCAACGGCGGCGCGCCAACGAAGTGACCCAGAACGCTGCCGCCAAGGTGATGACGAACGCGATCGACCGGGTCGGCGACCGGGTCGACCCGGCGGCGTTGAAGATCTTCACCGCCCAGATGCAGCGCTTCCAGCAGAATCGTCAGGAGTTGCAACAGCACGCCGAGGAATCAGAGCGGCCGGAGACCGAGGACGGTCGAGCTGCCCTCGGTGAGGTGTTCGGTGAGCTCCGGATGGAGATGCTGGACGCCCAACGGCGGGCACTGACCGCCGAACGGGACGCCTGGCGGCTGGATGACGACACCTACCGGGAGATGTTGGAGCAGCTCGACTACGACGCAGCCGCGACCAGTGCCCGGCTGTCCAGCCGGCTCTGATCCCGGTCGCCCCGACCCGCAACTCGCCGCCGCCCGGCGCTCGCCGGAACCGCAGACGATAGCGTGACGTCCCAATCCCGTCGGGTCTGCGCAACACGGGCGCGCCCGGCCACGTTTCGGAGCAGTGACCCGCCGACAGGCGGAGAAGGAGTGGGCAACTCGTGAAGGTGATGTGGCGGCGAGAACATCTCGACACCGCCCGGATGCCGCCGATCTGCGCGGTCACCGGGCAACCTGCCGAAGGCACCGCCCGCGTGTGGTTCGGCAAACGATGGGCGATGTTCATGCCGAGCTTCGTGCGATTGGTGATCGATCTCACCAATCGCCCGGTGGTGATCAACGTCCCGGTGTCGGGTCCGGTCCAGCGTTCGTTCACCCGGCACAGCAAGCTGTCACTGCTCACCTTGCTCGGGATCGTGCTGGCCTTCGCTTCGGCGCTCGCGTTGCGCGGCACCTTCGGCAGCCTGTTGTTCTTCGTGTTCCTGATCGCCTCGCTGGGCTGGATGATCTTCATCCGGTCCAAGCTCAACATCGTCGGCAGCGACATCGAGAACGGCTGGCTGGTGATGGAGCGGGCGGCGACTCCCTTCGGCGAAGCGATGGCGGCCAGCAATCCCGCTGGGATGGTCCAACTCCTCGAGAGCGGGCAGCCGCAACAGGGTGCGGCCGTCCAGCCCTCCAGTCCGCCGCAGCACCAGGCCGGCCCGCAGCAGCAGCCGTACGGGGCAGCAGGTCCGAACGGGGCACCGCCGGCATACGGACAACCGCAACAGCAGTACGGCCAACCACAGCAGCCCTACGGTCAACTGCCACAGCAGCCGTACGGTCAACCGCAACAGCAGTACGGTCAACCGCACCAGCAATACGGGCAACCGCCCCAGCAGTACGGGCAACCGCACCAGCAGTACGAGCAACCGCACGAGCAGTACGGGAATCCCCAACAGCAGTACGGGAATCACCAACAGCAGTACGGGAATCACCAGCAGTAGCCGTAGCCCGGGCAGCATCGGCGCCCGGATCAGTCACCGCGGATCTTGGCGAACGATGCACGGAGTTCGGCGGCGTACAGGTCGGGGACCTCGAGGGCGGCGAAGTGTCCGCCGACCGCCGGAGTGCCCCAGTAGCGGAGATCGGTGAATCGACGCTCGGCCCATCGCCACGACGGCCGCGGCAACTCCGCCGGGAACACCGAGGCACCGGTCGGCACCGCGATCGTGTCGGTGGTGCCGGCGGTGAACCAGCCGCTCACCTCGGCGATGCTCTCCCAGTACAGCCGGGCGCTCGACGCTCCGGTCCCGGTCAGCCAATACAACGTGATCGTGTCCAACAGCCGGTCGTCGGTGACACCGGGACCGGCCGGATCGACCCAGTCGTGATACTTCTCCGCGATCCAGGCGGCCAACGCGATCGGCGAATCCAGCAACGCATAGCCGATGGTCTGCGGTTTGGTCCCGTGCAGTTCGCCGTAGGCCGATCCGGTCCGGGACCGCTCCGCCAGGTCGTCCAGCGCCCGCTGCTCCTCCGCGGTCGATCGGATCGAGGTGTCCGGGCCGACCAGCGGCGGGATCAGATGGATGCCGATCAGGCGATCCGGCGACCGGGCCGCCAGCATGGTGCTGATGCTGGTCCCCCAGTCGCTGCCCGCGGCACCGAACCGCCGGTAGCCGAGCCGTCCCATCAACTCCGCCCAGGCGTCGGCGATCCGGTGCACGTCCCAGCCGGCCGCGGTCGGACGATCGCTGAACCCGTAGCCGGGCAGCGACGGACACACCAGGTGGAATGCGTCGGTCGCCGCTCCGCCGTGCGCGGTCGGATCGGTCAACGGCCCGACCACGTCGAGGAACTCCAGGAACGATCCGGGCCAACCGTGGGTCAGGATCAGCGGCGTCGCGTCGCGATGCCTGGAGCGGACGTGCAGGTAGTGGATGCCGAGACCGTCGATCTCGGTCCGATACTGCGGGCGACCGATCAGCTCGGCCTCCAGCCGACGCCAGTCATAGCCGGTCGACCAGCGCTCGGCCAGCGCTCGCATCCGAGGCAGCGGGACGCCTTGGATCCACCCCGGCGCGGTCGCCGGTTCCGGCCACCGGGTGTCGGCGATCCGTCGCCTGAGGTCGAGCAAGGCATCATCGGCGACCTCAACGGTGAACGACTCGATCATGATCACGATCATGCTCCGGACCTCGGACACTCGAGGTCGTCGACAGCTGCGGTGCGCCGGGAGTGGCTGCCGCGTCGGACACCGGCCGATCCGGCCGGCCACGCAGCTTGCGATACCAGACCGTCCAGCAGATCAGCAGTGCGGTGCTGCCGAGTTGCAGCGCGACCGAGACGGCGGCCATCACGTCCAGCGGCAGCAGGTAGACCAGGACGATCCGGAGCACGGATTCCGCCAGCGCGACACAGCCCCAGACCGCCGTCATCACCATCATCGCGTGCCGGAAGTCCGGCCGGCCATCCCATAGCTGATCAAGTCGTCCGACCGCCTCGGGCCGGTCGCTGTTCATCGTCCGCACCAGGGCGAAGATCGCCGGTCGGCGGATCGCCCAGGAGACGAGCAGGATCAGCCCGAGTGCACCGGAGACCACCGATTCGCGGGCCATCAGGAAGCGTGGGTCACCGGTGATCAAGGTCAGCAGGCCGCCGATCAGCACACCGGCACCGACCAGGCAGCCGACCAGGTTCAGCCGGTGTCGACGGATCGCCACGTAGCCGACCCGGCCGATGCTGTAGACGGCGGCCGCCAACAGGGCGTACGCCGGTGCGATGTCGACGGCCCGCAGCAGGAAGTAGATCACCGCCGGCACCGCGATGTCGGGGAGCAGTTTCATGATCAATTGACGTCGGTCCATGACGGACTCCGATCTGTGCTGTGGTGGGGAGCGGAAACAATCAGTTGTGGATGTGCGTCGACCGTCACCCGGCCGGGTGTGTCGCTCGTTGTCGGCACCGCGATCTCGGTCCGTTCGTCGTCGCGGCGCCAGGCGACCAGGACCGGATGGTCGGGCCGGTCGATCTCGATCACGTACAGTCCGTCGTCGCCGTGCTCGAGGCGTCGCGCGCCGGTCGCGCCGTTGAAGGCTTCGGCGACCTGGGCGTAGGTCCGTGCCGTCCGTCGCGGCGATCGGATCCAGCCGCCCGGTCCGGCGTCGGGGCGGGAATCGTCATAGAGGGCGAAGGCGGAGAACATCAAAGCCCGCAACGTGTACGGACTTTCCTGCGTTCGCTCCGGGGCCAGCTGGAAGGGCGCGACGACGCCGACGCCGGCCGTTGCCAACAGTGCGGTCCTGATGATCATGTCGTTGCCGACGGACAGATCTCGCCGCTGGGCCAGATCAGGATCGCCGTCCCGCAAGAACATCCGGAGCGTCGCGGGCAGATGGTCGATCTCCTGATAGAGCTTGATCATCTCCGGGTGGTCGGCCTCCGGACCGAGTCCGACGGGTTGTGCCTGTCGGTCCCCGAATGCCTGTCGGTAGCCGGCCAGCACACCCCGCAGCGCTGGCAGGTTCTGCCGATAGGCGGTCGGCATCGGACCGGCGTACTCGCCGGCGAGGATCGGCCGTTGGGCGCCGGCCTCGGCCATCATCGACCGGGCCGAGGCGACCAGGTCGTCGATCAGGTAGGGGTCGCCGTACGGGTGGATGTCGAAGGCGTCGTACAGCCCGGCCCCGGTGACGGTGATCTGCCGCATCCCGTCGAGCATCCGTCGATCGCTTCCGGGTGCGTCGGCGAGCATGGCCGCCGGCACGGCAGCTCCCAGCACAACGGTTGCGGTCGGCGCTTCGGCGCGGACCGCGGCGGAGAAGATCGCCAGCTGTTCGAGGTAGTCCTGCGGGCTGCCCGCCCACATCAGTGGTACGCACGGTTCGATCTCGCACTGCCAGAACTGCACCCGGCCCGCGGATCGACGCACCATCCGGCGGATGAACGCCCGATAGGCCGCACGGTCGGTGGCCGGCGACGGCGGCAGGAACGGCGTCGCCACCCGACTGCCGAACGGCGAGCTGCCCGCGACGGTGATCCATGCCCGGTCGCCGTCCCGGAGTTGATCGACGAACGCGTCCAACGCGGTCCAGTCGTAGCGGCCGGGCTCGGGTTCCAGCTGCGCCCAGTAGAGGAAGATGCGCACCAGCCGGGCGCCGAGTCCGCGGGCCGGCGCGACACATTCGTCCGGCTCGCCGAACAGCCCGTAGGTCCCTCCTCGACAGATGCCGACACACATCGGTTCGGCGAACCGCGTCGGTGATTCGACTGCTGTCTCGGGCATGATTTCCTCAGCTAAAGTACGGCTCTCAACCCATTGGGGTACCTTCAGTACCTAATTAGAGTACCTAGATGTGGCTGGGACAAGGGCCGCGGGCGAATCCATGACAGCTGTCATGGAGTGGATGCCGCGCCGGAAAGGATCAGAGGATGCAGCGACCAGCACCGAAACCCGACACATCGCGGTCGACACCGCGACGCGCCGGATCAGCCCCTCGCCGGCGCGGTGCGGAGCTGGAGTTCGCACTGCTCGAGGCCGCCGTGGCCGAGTTGACCGAGCACGGTTACGACGGCTTCAGCATGGACGGCGTCGCCGGCCGCGCCGGGACCAACAAGAACACCCTCTACCGCCGTTGGCCGAGTCGGACCGCACTCGGCGTCGCGGCCTTCATGGCGATGGTCGGACGCCCGGCGGACCCTCCCGACACCGGCGATCTCCGGACCGACGTGCTGACCCTGCTGCGTCAGGTCGCCGATCGGATCGGCGACCCGGCGACCGGTCGGATCCTGGCAGCGCTGCTGGCCGAGGCTCGTCGACAGCCCGACCTGATGGCCGATCTCCGCGGCCAACTCAGCGCCGACCCGGAGGTGATGCTCGGCATCCTCGCGGCAGCGGTCGCCCGCGGGCAGGCCCGCCCGGAATCCTTGCACCGTCGGATCTATCGGCTACCGATCACCCTGCTGCAGGCCGAATACCTGACCGCCGGCCAGGGCCCGATCCCGGATGAAACCTTGATCGAGATCGTCGATCTGATCTTCCTGCCGCTGGTGACGACCGGCTCCTCTCCGGTATCCGATCAGGAGTGACTCGTCCGTCGTACGAGTTCGTCGGACCCGGCCGCTATCGCGGGGCTCGGTGCAATTGATACGACAATCGGATCGCGAAGTCGGCCGCCGCAGCTCTCGAAGATCGCGGATCTCAAGTTCCGACGTGCACTCCGCAGAAATCGGCGATGATCATGCGGTGTCTGAACCTCAGCATCCGTGCCCCTGTTGTGGGCACCGGACCCTGATGACCGCCGGCCGCTACGACCTGTGCGCGGTCTGTTTCTGGGAGGACGATCCCAACCAATTGGAACGACCGCTGTCTGAAGACGGCGCCAACGGGAAGTCGCTCGTCGACAGCCAACGCTGCTACCAGCGGATCGGCGCAATGGACGAGATCTTCATTCGCAAGGTGCGTAGAGCTCGTACCAACGAGAGGCTCGATGATCGATGGCGCCCGCTCGAGCCCCAGCGGGATCTTGATGGCGCCGGTGCCCAGACAGCCGGATCGAGGGCGGAGTACGCCTCGCTGTACTGGTGGCGCTGACGTGATCAACCGGCGGGAATCACCACGTGGCGAACCACCGAACATCGACCACGAGATCATGACCTGCTTGCTGTGGGCGATTGTGATCGGCGGCGTGATCGCGACTGCGCTGGTCACCGGGTTCCAGGTGATGTTTCCGTGCGCGGATTTCACCGACAGCCAGAGCGGCGACGGGGGCAACCCTGGCTGGCGCCTTTTCCCGCCGGGGCCGGAGTGCAGGACGACAGTGGCACTGGTCGACGGCACGACCGGCACCCATATCGACTCTCCGTCCTGGTTCCGAGTCGTGGCACTCATCTGTTGGCTCGGGTGGATCGCGACCATCGTGTGGGCGCGGCGCCGCGCGAATGGCGCTCGGACCGACCGGCCTGTCGCGTAGCCCTGAGATTTCGCTGTGCTTCGGCCGGATCATCTTCTTCGCCGTCATCGTCAGCTCGAGTGCCGCGGCGGCCCGCCGTCGTCGCGAACAGAGTCGGGCGCAAGTGCGGATGGTGATCGCCCCGCTCTTGATCCTCGCTGCCTGTGTCGCGCTGACAGCATCCGATCTGGCGCTCAAACTACGTTTCGGTCTGAGCCTCCCGGCCTTCAACAGCCTGGTCGACGTTGCCGGCCAACCCAACGCCGAGACCGACACCCATGGGTTCCCGGCCCGATGCCCTGCCCGCATCGGCCTCTACAGCATCACTACGTGTGACACGGTGCCCACCGGATACGTCTTCTACGACAACCTCGGTTCGGGAATCGCCGACAACGCCGGCTTCGCCTACCTCCCGTCCGGCGTCCCGGAGAACGCTGACACCAGCAGCTTCGAGTCACCTCGGTTCACCCACATCCGCGGTTCCTGGTACAGCTTCACTACCAGCTGGTGATGGCTCACCGACTCCGCCGGATGATCATGATCAGCCCGCCGGTGACCGCGATCACGCCGAGTGTGCCGACCATGATCGCGACGGTGCGGGCGAGCAGACCGGCGGAGGAGTTCTCGGCTGCAGCGGGCTGCGGCGATGCTGCTTGCCCGGACGGCGCGACCGGTGACGCCGACGGCACGGGTGTGGGTGTGCCGGGTGTGGGCGTCCCGTTCGGGGAGGTCGGTGTCCGATGGACCGAGCCGATCGGCTTGCCCCGGACCGTGCCGTCGACCGCAACCCCCAACGCGTACGGCACCTGGTAGCTCTTCCCGTCGTCGGCGGCGAGCGAGACCGCGAGGTAGTAGCGGCCGGCCTCACTCGCGGCGGCGATGCGTTCCTCGTTGGAGGTCCGGCCGCGGTAGACCACCGGGGCGCTGACGCTGTCGATCTCGGTGCCGTCGGCTTCAAGGGTGCTGGACGGACTGGACTGCTCCAGCAATTCCGCCGGTGCGCGGGAGGGCGAGAACAGGCGCAGATTCAGCTCCGGCCCACCGTCGTCCATCTCGTCGGCGAGCCGTCCGGTCAACTCCGGGATCCGCAGCCGACTGTCCAGATGCTGCCCCCAACCGACCGGGATCGAGAACAGTTGCAGCTCGCCGGGGACGATGCTGCCCCGGTAACTGCCGGCCGACAGGCCGGTTGCTTCGGCGAACGAGCTGCCGCCCGCGATCTTGACCGGGTGGTCGAGGCCGATCTGCTGGTGAGCGACCCGC
Organism: Microlunatus soli; assembly: GCF_900105385.1. Classification (NCBI taxonomy): domain Bacteria; kingdom Bacillati; phylum Actinomycetota; class Actinomycetes; order Propionibacteriales; family Propionibacteriaceae; genus Microlunatus; species Microlunatus soli. Next base: position 584,054 of record NZ_LT629772.1, read on the forward strand.
GGCAGGGCGTCCGGCAGCTCCGAATCGTTGCCCGCCGGGGCCTCCTCGGTGACCCTGATCTCAACCGGTACGGTCGCGGCCAGGCCGTCGCCGCTGTGGTTGACGCCGCGCGAGATCTCGACGGTGAAGTAGTCGGCGCCCCGACATTCCTCGTTCCATCCCAGGGGCCCCGGTGCGGCAAAGGCGACACTGACGATCGGTCCGGAGCCGCCGTTCAGTGCCTGCCCGTCGGAGCCGCACCGTTCGCCACCGCTGGAGAGTTCGACGGTCAGTCCGTCGTAGTCGTCGGTCTTGTTGATCAAGGCCGCCGAGATGTGGAAGGTCGAGCCGGGGATGCTGCGCCGTACGGTGTAGAACAGCTCTCCGCGTTCCTGATCAACACCGCCGAGCCGGTCGACCCAGTCGCCGACCGCCAGCGGTGTCGCCTGTGGCGCCGAGGTTCCGCCGACGATCGGCCGGCCGGACGGTTTGTAGGGACGCGCCGACCGGGTCGCGACCGTGTCCAGCGCCCGGGTCAGATCGGAGGCGTCGTCGGCGTCGTAGTAGTGCCCGTGCGCAGCCCGCGCGACGCACCGCAACGTGTTCCGCGCCTTGCCGGAGACGCCCAACCCGACCACCTCGATCCGAAGCTTGAATCCTTTCTGGGCAAGGGATCCGGCGACCTTGCACGGATCCGGTGCGCAGGTCGACTCACCGTCGGAGACCAGCACGATCGTCCGTTGGCCGTCGGTGCCGAGATCCTTGCCCGCCTGCGCCAACGCATATCCGGTCGGGGTCTCACCGTAGGGCCTGTAACGGCCGACGGCAGTACGCAGTTCGGAACGGTTGTCCGTGTCGAGGTCGACCACCCGCTGGCTGTCGGTGCAGGCGCCCTTGTCCGCCTTGTCGAAGACCTTCGCGCCGTAGACCCGCAAGCCGACCTGCTGGGTCCCGGGCAGGCCGGAGATCACTGTGTTCAGCGCGCTCCGAGCGGCGCTGATCTTGCTCGAACCGCCGGGCAGCGACTCCTTCATCGACCCGGACGAGTCCATCACCAACATCAACTTGTTGATGCCGTCGGCCCGGGTCGGCGGCGTGCCGGACAGCAGCGGCAACAGCAACACCGCGCCGATCACCGCACCGACCAGGACGCGACATGGACGGCGACTCATCGCAGACCGTCCAGGGACAGCAGACCGCCGGCGGTCAGGATCGCGGGGATCACCCCGAGCACGACAGCGATCAGCAACGGGCCTCCCGCCAGCCCGAGCAGATCCGGCCAACGCGGCCGGTCGAGCCGTCGGAAGTAGCCGACCGCCAGGATGCCGAATCCGACCGCTGCCAGACCGAAGAAGACGACGTAACCGACGTCGATCAGTCGCAGCTCCGACCCGCCGGGCATCAGCCCGAGCACCATCGCCAGGCCCTCGACCAGATTGCCGGCCTCGTACAGCCCGAGGGTGCCGAAGGCAGCCCACAGGGCCGGCGACAGCAGAGCCGGCGGGACCATCGACCGTCGGCTGATCGACAGCAGCGCGAGAGCGGCACCGATCAGCTTGAGCCCGACGACCAGCCAGTCCATCACCCGGAGTCCGACCGTGCCCGGGGCACGACCGAGCGCGAAGTGATCGGTGATCTCGAAGACCACGTTCACCGTCGCGAATCCCACGCACCACACCGCGGTCAGGGCAGCCGTGGCGACCACGAACCGGCCGGGGCGCGGCGGATCGTTCGACCGCCAGGTCGCACAGCGGGCAGGCTGATCATCTGCAGGGGTTCCGATCACCCATCGAGTTTCCGCGGGCCGGCCCGCCGAGGCCTTGACCTGCAGTGTCCGATCCTTGACCTTCGGTGGCAAATGGGTTGTGCCGGTGTGGTTGGCTGGGCACAGACCGCATGACGCACCGAGCGGACCGCCACCTCGCCGCAGAAGACAGCATGATCAACACCATCTTCGACAGCCGCCGCCTGCCGGCGGATCAACGACTCCCCCGTTTCGACCACCTGCAGCGGCGCAGCCCGCATGCGATGGGCGTGAGCAGCGCCGAACCGGAGCAGTTCACCGCTCTGGCACGTTCGGTCGAGCTGCCTCAGGCCGATCTGGTCGACCTGTCCATCTCCACCGCGCAGATCCGGCGCAGCCCGCGCCTGGTCCGCACCTCGGATCCCGGTGTCCATGCGGCGCTGCTGTTGCTACGCGGCCGGATCGGCATTCGCCAACTCGACCGGGAGGCGATCCTGCACCCGGGCGATCTGACCTTCTACACCAGTTCGGCTCCGTTCCAGATCCAGCTCGGTGGGATCGGCACGGACGCCGGCCCGGTCCGGCTGGTCCGTGTCCAGGTCCCGCAGGAACGCGTGCAGCTCGGCCGGCCCGCCACGTCGGAGCGATTCGCCGAGGCGGTACCGACCGCGCACGGGATGCCCGCGTTGTTCGCCGACTTCCTCAAGCGGCTCGCCGACGACCGTGAGGAGTTCGGAGCGGCCGACCTCGTCCGGCTGGACACCGTGGCCGCCGACCTGTTCGCCGCCACCCTGCAGTCCGATCCGACACCGGCCGACGATGATCAACAGGCCCTGCTGACCATGATCAACGATCACGTTCGACGGCATCTGTCCGACCCGGCGCTGTCCCCTCGCTCGATCGCCGCGGCGCACAACATCTCCCTCAGCGTCCTGCATCGGTTGTTCCGGGTGCGCGGGATCACGGTCGCGGCCTGGATCCGTCGGTTGCGGCTGGAGACGGCCCGCCGGTTGCTGACCGATCCGGCATCCGCCGGTGTGCCGGTGCGTCGGATCGGAGCCCGGGTCGGGTACGTCGACCACAGCACCTTCACCCGGGCGTTCACCGCGGCGTACGGGATGTCGCCGTCGGCGCATCGCCGGATCAGCTCCGAACCGGACCGCGCACCCGTTCCAGCCCCCGAGCGGCGGGCCTGCTGAGCGCAGCCGGTCCGATGAGGGCGTGTCCCGCAGCCTCGCGGCGCAGCGAGCGGTGTCCAGTGCGTGCGCTGACGACAGCGGCGGAGGGAATAACGGTGGGTCCCGTTTCGACTGACGACAACGTCGTCAGCGTGTGTGCCGGGCGCCGCGCAGTAGCCGACAGGTCGCCAGACACGCCTAGTGGGCTGGAAGCCCACTAGGGGTTGGAAGCCCACTAGTACCAGCCGACGCCGTCCAGGGTCAGTTCGTCCCGACTGATCCGGAGCAGATAGCCGCGCGCGGCGCCGGTGAATGCGGTCGCGCGTCGCTGTTCGGTGATCATCGGACCGAGCTCCGCGACGTCCTCGGCGACCAACACCCGCAGCACCGTACGGGCGGCGGCGATCTTGTCGGTCCCGTCACCGCGCTGTTCGGAGTTGTAGATCATCAGACTGTGCGGTCTGGGGTCATCGGTGGTGAAGTAGAAGGTCAGGTCGACCGACGGTTTCGAGCACCGCATCGAACGCGAAGGCGTCGCGTTCGCCGGGTCGAGCTCGCAGGCGTAGCCGAGCTCGATCACGTAGGACCGGATCACCTCGTACGAACTGGCGAACGGGCGTTCGTCGAGCAGTGGCACGTCGACCTGCCCGGCCATCGGGTCGCCGTCGGCATACCGGGTGCCCGCGATCGAGAGCAGCTCGATCGAGTCCACGTAGTCGACGGTGATCCAACCCCAGTCGGCGCGGTACCCATCGGCTTCACCGGTCCGGACTGCGTCCTCGATCGCCGACCTGATCAACGCCAGGTCTGCTCCACCGAGCAGGTCGTCGCCACCGAGTGCGTCGACGACCGGCATCGTCGCGGCAGCGTTCGAACCGGTCAGGTCGACGCTCCATCGGAAGGCGTCGACCCGTTGCTCCCTTCCGATCACCCAGTCCAGCTCACTGCCCGGATGTTCCTGGAGTCCGGAGTAGCAGCCGCTGATCGACGGCGAGACCTGCAGGCCGACACAGGTCAGGTCGAGGGCTTCGAGTCGGCGGACCAACCGGCCGGTGGGTTTCGGTGCGGTTCGTACCGGAGGGCGCGGCGGCGCCGAGGTCGCCGGCGCCGACGGCACCGGCTGTGAGGTCTCCTCGACGTGGGTGAGCTGCCGAACCACGACCACGACGGCAACGATCAGCGACAACACCACCAGCACGACGATCAGCCGGGCCAGCCGGTTGGATCCGGCTCCCGCACCCCGCTGATCATCCACTCCAGGTGGTGCCACCATCGATCAACGGTAGCCGTCGCGGGGATCATCCGACCCTGCCTCCGGCGCCGGCGCTCCCGCCGCCCGGCCTGCTCAGGCCCTCGTGCTCAGTCCTGGGTCAGCAGGGCGTCGACGAACTCGGTGGCCTCGAACGGGGCCAGATCATCAACGCCCTCACCGAGCCCGACCAGCTTGACCGGCACCCCGAGCTCGCGCTGCACCTGGATCACGATGCCGCCCTTGGCCGACCCGTCCAGCTTGGTCAGGACGACGCCGGTGATGTCGACCACCTCGGCGAAGATCCGGGCCTGGGTCAGACCGTTCTGACCGGTGGTCGCGTCCAGCACCAGCAACACCTCGGTGACCGGTGCCTGCCGTTCGATCACCCGCTTGACCTTGCCCAGTTCGTCCATCAGGCCGGTCTTGGTGTGCAACCTGCCCGCAGTGTCGACGATGACCACGTCGGCCTCCGCCTCGGTGCCCGCCTTGACGGCCTCGAAGGCGACGCTGGCCGGATCGGCACCCTCGGCTCCGCGGACGGTCGGAACCCCGACCCGACTCCCCCAGGTCTCCAGCTGATCGGCGGCAGCGGCTCGGAAGGTGTCGGCGGCGCCGAGCAGCACATCCTTGTCCTCGGCAACCAGCACCCGGGCGAGTTTGCCAACCGTGGTCGTCTTGCCGGTGCCGTTGACACCGACCACCATCACCACGGCGGGATGATCGCCGCGCACCGTACCGAGGGTTCGGTCCAGGGTGGGATCGACGATCTTGATCAATTCCTCGCGGAGTGCACCGCGGGCCTGACCGGGATCGGAGATCCCCTCGACCTTGAACCGATCCCGGAGCGCCTCAACCAGTTCCATGGTCGGGTTGACGCCGAGATCGGAGGACAACAGGGTGTCCTCGAAGTCCTCCCAGGTGTCCTCGTCCAGCTTGTCCCGGGAGAGTAGGGCGAGCAGTCCTCGGCTGAGTGCGTTGTTGGAGCCGGACAGCCGCCGACGCAGCCGCACCAACCGGCTCTCCGGTGCCTCCGGCTTCTCGACGGTCGGCTGCTCGACGACCGCCGGCTCGGTCTCCGGCTGGACGACCTCCGGCTCGGCCGTTTCCGGCTGGGCCGGCGCCGTATCGGGTCGGGTCGCGGTATCGGCCTCGCGGTCCTCGACAGCGGTCCCGGCCGAGCCTGCGGGTTGCTCCGGTGTCTTCTCCAGCTCCGGCTTGCTGGTCCCCCGCAGCGCGCGGCGCCTGCTGGTGACGACCAGCCCGGCGGTCACACCGAGGACGATGATGATGCCGGCGATGAGCAGGGTCAGTGTCGTTCCATCCACCGCGCCAGCCTATCGAGTGCAGGGCTGGGCGGCGGAACCGATCAGCCCAGGCGGTCCAGCCGATAGTGCAACCGGAACGCCGGGGCTGCGAAGACCCGCAGCACGTGATCGGTACGGACCACGCCCTCGTCGTCGACGTAGACGACAAAGGTCTCGTGAACGGGCAGCCGACGGACGAAGGTACGGCCGCCGTCCTCGACCAGGACGTAGGTCCCGGCGCTGCCGAACGGGCCCGGCGGCGATTCCAGCCGCAGCGCACCGCCGGGTAGCACGTGAGGCTGCAGGACCGCTTGCATGTTGCCCGACTGCAGCGGGAACGAGACCACCAGACTCAGCCGGTCTTCGCCGGGGACCTTCCGCGGCAGGTAGCAGCCGCTGTACACGTAATCGCCGGTCGACCGGAGGCTGCGCAGCCAGCCGGCGGCCAATTGCCGCCCGTCGGCATCGCGGATCGGCAGCACCCGGCTGTCCATCCCGTGCGCAACATCCAGCGGCCGCATCGGCAGTGCCAGCTGCTGCAGTCGGCGTCCCCAGAGCCGGGAGATCATCTCGCCGGGCGGCCAGAAGATCGGCGTCCAGGACGACCAGACCTCGATCCGATACCGGGCCGTGTGGTGGTAGAAGTCGCGCACCTGCGGGTGCAGGTCCGCCGCCGTGAAGCCCGGACCGTCGAGTTCGGACAAATCGCCGAGCAGGCCGGCGTCGTGGTCGTCGGCGATCAGACTGCCACCCAGCACCGCAGCGCCGTCCTGCAGCCAGCCGTCGGCGACCAGATCGCGCGGGCTGGTCGGCGACCGCAGCCAGCTGTCGTCGCCGTCCAGATCGACCTCGCGACCCAGCGTGCGCCACAACTTGCGGCTGCCGATGTCCAGCGGATGGGTACGCATTCCCGGACCCTAATGGCTGGTCGGCCCAGCAGCCGCTGCCGTCACACGATCCAGGCGGGTGCGATCGGCTCCCCTGCCCCCTCGGCCGAGATCGTGACGGCCCTGCCGTCGGCCGGCCCGGTGACCACGAACTCCGCGCCGCTGTCGGTGCTGACCTGCCGCCGGCAGCCGGCCGGGATGACCACGGTGTCACCGACCCGGAGGGCGAAGGTCTCGGCCTCGACCGTGATGGTCGCTGCACCGACGAGCAGGTGCCAAGCCTGCTCGACATCGAAGGCGTGCCGAGGGCCGCGCTGCGCGGCACGCATCGTGACCCGCCACAGGCTCAGCGTCGAGGTCCCGCCGTGGGTGGGCGAAGCCAGAGTGGCCATCAAGGCGTTCGGCGTCTCGGTGATGCGATGGTCGGAGCGGGCGATCTTGGCGCCAGGCATGTCGACTCCCTGATAGACAATGTGGTTGTCGATCACGATAGGCGTCTGCGTGCGATATCGTCAACCCAGTTGTCGATCTGGAGGTGACGGTGGCCGACATACCTGGCTGGCGCGTCGTGCTGCTCCTGGCCGGAGCGTTCCGCGACGGAGTCGACTCCCTGCACGGCGAACTCGCCGAACAGGGATACCCCGACGCTCGACCGCTGCACGGGTTCGCACTCCAGGCGATCGGTCCCGACGGGTGCACGATCAACGAGCTCGGCCAGCGTCTCGGGGTCTCGAAGCAGGCAGCGGCCAAGACCGCCGCCGGTCTCGAGCGGTCCGACCTTGTGGTCCGCGAATCGGTGCCGGCCGATCGGCGTGCGGTGCAGCTCCGGCGCACGCCGCACGCCGAGAGCTTCCTCGCCGCCAGCGCGGCCGGCTTCGAGCAGGTGATGGACCGTTGGCGGCGCCGACTCGGTCGTGCTCGCTTCGACGCGATGGTCGAGGCACTGATGGACGTAGCCGGCGACCGGCCGGTCGGCGATCTTCCCGGCTGGCTCGCCCAGCGATCGGGGGCGTCACGAGATGAACGGGGCTGATCTCCCGCGTTGTGCTCAGCGCGTCCGCAGCACGGTGACGGTTCCCCAGATCAGCGACGCGTCGGCGGCGCTGGCGTCGAGGGCGGTGAACGGGCCGGCGTGCAGAGTCGCGGCCGCCGAGAGCGGAGCAAAACTGCGCAGCACGATGGTTCCGCCCGGGCGAACGGCTCGGTGCGCGGCCGCCAGCAGTCGCCGCCGGTAGTCGGGATCGGCTCCGTCCAGCACGTTGGACAGCGACAGCCCGTCGTACCGCCCGGCCGGTACCGTCTCCAGGTGTCGGCCGATATCGGCCCGGACCCAAACGATTTCGGCCGGTCCCCCGGCGCTCGGCGCCACAGCAGGCAGGGTGCGGGCCGACGGCAGGCTCCAGTTCCGGTCCTCGCAACCCGCCAGCAGCCGCCAGGCGAACCGATTGCCGACCATCCCGTGCCGCGCCAGGCCCTCGCCGATCCGTTGCCGGATCACCGCGTCGAACGATGCCGGGAACGTCGCGCGCGCGGCCGGTCGGATGGTCCGCAGCACGGCGCCGGCCGGCCGGATCGTGCCGCCCAGTAAGCGGCTCAACGCTGTTGTGTCCAGAGACCGTTGCCAGTAGTCAGCTGCCTGCTCCGGTCCGGCGGAAGCCAGTCGCGGGCCGAGTTCGGACATCCGCCAGGCCGGCGCAGCCACCCGCAGCAGAGCTCGGCCGACCCTCATCACCCGCTCTGCCAGGCCGATCCGGATCGGTCCACCGGCCAACCGGTTGCGGGCATAGTCGAGCTGGCTCGGATTGATGTCCACCGCCGTGACCCGATGCCCGGCAGCCGCACAGGCCGCGGCGGTCTCGCCGGAGGCGCCGATCACGCACACCTCACCGGGCGGACCGAACGCGTCCGACTCGACCCGCTCGTCCTCGTACGAGACCCCGAACAGGATCGCCGACCGACCGACCGGCCCGAATCGTCGGGCCGGTCGCCACGGGGTGCCGGGCAGCGCAGGCTCAGCCATCGGCCGGCTCCCTGTCCCGCACCGAATCGGTGCGCACCGAAGCTGCTGCGGCGACCAGCCAGACCAACGCGATCAGGGCGAGGTTCTTGATCACCAGGTCCAGCGGCTCACCGATCTGTTCCCGGCCGAACAGCAACCCGGTACTGCTGACCGCGATCAGGGTCAGGGTCTGCAGTGTCGCCGCGATCCGCGGCAACAGCCCGATCAGTACCCAGACCCCGAGCAGCACCTCGTAGCCGCCGAGCGCCCGCAGCGCGAGGCCGGCGAGGTGGTCGGGCAGCAACGGCACCGCCTCGGCGATCCCCTGTTCGTCGGCACGCTGCCCGCCCAGCTTGGCGATCAACCCCTCGTAGATCCACACCAGCAGCAGCGCGATCCGGCCGAAGATGATCAAGGAACGTGGGATCGCGTTCACCGGGCGGCGTCCTGATCGGGCGGTTCGGTCGGTCGGCGGTTCATCCGATCGGCGGCCCGGTCCTGGCCGCTGCCGACGCGCCGGATCCGGGTCGCTCTCGCCAGCCCCTGCAGGGGTGCGTCGACATAGATCGACTCCGCGCTGTGGACCCGGTAGGTCTCGTGCCAGGCACCGACCGCGCCGCCGGAGCGAACCAGTCGGTTGAAGCGCTGCCAGGCAGGACGGTGTCGGGCGCTCGGGTCGTCGGCATAGCCGTACAGCTTGTCCAGGCTGTTCCAGTACTGGACGTACCAGGGTCCGCGCGGGTCCGGAACGAGCCGGTAGCCGAGCAGACCGGAGTCGGGATCGTCGGTCAGCTCACGCAGCATCAGCGGCATCTGGATCAGCACCGGAAGCCAGCGATCGGGCCGCCACCACTTGTTGACGTGGACGCCGATCAGGAAGACGACGAGCTCGCCGTGATGATCATGGGTCAGCCGCCCCGGTCGGATCCGTCGCACGCCCCCGATTCCAACACGCCGAGGGGTGACGATCGCGTCATCCGCCGCGGTCGCCGGTCCGTTCCCGCCAACCCGCCGCCGGCAGCAGGACCCGGGATCCGTCCGCGGCCGGTCGTGCGAACCGATCAGCGACCGGCTGTGCTGTGCTCGCGATGCTGGCGGCGTTCGGCGAACTTGGAGCGCTCGATCACCCGGGTGAACGATTCGGGGGCTTCCACCTCACCGTTCAGGTGCTGGGCGGCGCGGGTCAGCTTGTCGGCGACCCAGGGCATCCGGCGGCGGCCGCGCCCCTCCATGCCGACCAGGACCAGCCCGACAACGGCAGCGGCAACCACGAGAATCGTAATCATGGCGACGACGTAGATGATCACTTTCGGGCCTTTCACAACAGTTCAGACATGCGCTGGGGGAAGGTACTGCCGACGGCGGCATCACCACGACTAGCGGTGGCATCTACCACACGTACCCCGACATTCTCCTAGCCGGGTCCTAAGTTATCCCGCAAGAGGGCTCCGAGGGGCCGCGTGTCGCCCACAACCGCATGAACGTTTACTGAAAGTCCTTCGTGCCCGCTGAGCCGACCGCACCGAGTGTGAGCCCATAGTTGTGATATAGCCCGAAGAACGACCACCCGCTCACATTCGGTGGTGGTCACCGCCAGATCCACGGACCGTCGACGGGCTCCCCAGGTGAGCCGATCAGGCGACCGACTCTTCACCCTCGCGCAACCGCTGACTGATCACGGCCGACACCCCGTCGCCTCGCATGGTCACCCCGTAGAGCGCGTCGGCGACCTCCATGGTGCGCTTGTGGTGGGTGATCACCAGCAGCTGGGAGTTTTCCCGGAGCTCCTCGTAGATCTCCAGCAGCCGCCCGAGGTTGGTGTCGTCCAGCGCGGCCTCCACCTCGTCCAGGATGTAGAACGGGCTCGGACGGGCGATGAACAGCGAGACCAGGAACGCGACCGCCACCAGCGAGCGTTCGCCACCCGACAGCAGCGACAGCCGGCTGACCTTCTTGCCGGCCGGGCGGGCCTTGACGTCGACGCCGGTAGTCAGCCAGTTGCCGGGCTCGGTCAGCACCAGGCTGCCTTCGCCGCCGGGGAAGAGTCGGGCGAAGACCCGGTTGAAGGCCCGCTCCACGTCGGCGTACGCCTCGGCGAAGACCTGCTCGACGCGGGCGTCGACGTCGGCGATGATCGCCATCAGGTCTTCGCGGGTCTTGCGCAGGTCCTCGGCCTGCTCGGCGAGGAAGGCATGCCGCTCCTCCATCGCGGAGAATTCCTCCAGCGCCAGCGGATTGATCTTGCCGAGCTGGGTCAGCGCCCGTTCGGCCTTGCGCAGCCGCTTGGCCTGTTCGTCCCGCACGTACGGGACCGGCTCGGGCCGTTCCTCCTCGGGCATGTTCTCCAGGTCGAGGGCGTTTCCGTCCGCGTCGACCAGCACCGGCACCGGCACCTCCGGGCCGAAGTCCTGCATCAGTGTCTCGGCCTCGACGCCGATCTCGTTCATCGCCTTCTCGGCCAACGTTTCGATCCGCATCCGCCGCTCGGCGCGGGCCATCTCGTCGCGGTGCACGGTGTCGACCAACGACTCCAGCTCGCCGCCCAGCTCCCGGACCGTCCGCCGGGCAGCGGTCAGCGACTCCTCGGCCTCGGCCCGGGCGGCGTCGGCCTCGGACCGTTCGGCGGCTGCCAGGCTGATCGATTCCTCGACCCGACCGGCCAGATAGGTTGCGGCGGTCTGGACCGCGGCGGCGACCTTGGCCTCGCGGATCATCCGTTCCCGGCGGGCCTGGGCGCGGGCCCGGGCGGCGCGTTCGTTGTCGGCGGCCTTGCGCAGCGCGTCGGCCCGGCCGGACAACGCCCGGACCCGTTCCTCGACGGTCCGCAGACCCAGCCGGGCCTCCATCTCGGCCGCGCGAGCCAACCGTGCTTCCTCGGCGAGCCGGTCCCGGGTTGCCGGGTCGGGCTCCTCGTCGGTCTCGTCGGCGCTGGCCGCCTCCAGCCGAGCCTCCAACTCCTCCAGCTTGGCCTCGGTCTCCTCGCGGGCCTGTTCGGCCTCGGCGATCGACTTCTGCAACCGGTCGGACTCTTCCCGGGAGGACCGGGCGGCGGAATTGAGCTGCCCCAACTCCTCGGCCAGTGCGGCCATCTGGGCGTCGGACTCGTGCAGCTTGGCCAACGCGTACTCGACCTGCTGTTGGGCGTCGGCGTGCTGTTCGGTCAGCTCGGCCTGGGCGAACTTCAGCCGATCGCAGGTGTGGGTGACCTCGGCCAGTTGCTGCTCCGCCTCGTCCACCGCGGCCTGGACCTCGATCAGGCTCGGCTGGGCCGAGGATCCGCCGGCGGCGTAGTGCGCGGACAGCAGATCGGCGTCCTTGGTCACCGCAGTGACGTCGGGCAGCGTACGGATCAGGTCCTTGGCCTGGTCGAGGTCGTCGGTCACCGCGACCTTGCGGAGCGCCCGGTTGACCGCCGGGCGCAGGTCGTCGCGACAGCTCACCACCTCGGCGGCGTAGCGGACCCCGCTGGGCAGGGTCGGCCAGTCCACGGGGCCGTCCCCGTCGGGCCCGCCGGCGAGCAGCAGGCCGGCCCGCCCCAGGTCCTCGGCGCGCAGGTGATCGAACGCCGATACCGCGGCATCGAGCCCGGTGACCGCTACCGCATCGGCCGCCGCGCCGAACGCCGCCGACACCGCAGTCTCGTAGCCGGCCTCGACGCTGACCAGGGCAGCGACCGTGCCGAGCAGATCGTTGACGCCGTCGGTTCCGGTAAAGATGCCCTCGGCGGCCAGCAGTGCTGCCGCGCCGTCCTTGCGGTTCAGGCCGAGCTGCAGAGCCTCCAACCGCGCGGCCAGCGCACCGCGCTGGGAGGTGGCCGCTGCTTCCTCGGCACGCAGCGTGGCCAGTTCCGCCTCGATCTGTTCCAGGCGCTCGCTGGCGGTCTCGTGTTCGGTGTCCAGGTCCGACTCGCCGTCGTCCAAGGACGCGACCCGGGTTTCCAGTGCGGTGAACTCGCGGGCCGCATTCTCCGCCCGCGATGCCGATTGCTCGAGGGTGGCGGTCAGCCGGCCGATCTCATCGGCGGCAGCCTCGGCGCGGCTGCGCATCGAATTGACCTGACCGCCGAGCCGGGCCAGCCCCTCGCGCCGGTCGGCCGCGGCCCGGATCAGTCCGGCGAGCCGCTGCTCCTCGGCTGCGTGGGCGTCCTCGGACCGATGCCGGGCTTCGGTGGCGGACTCCAGAGCCTCGGCCTTCAGCTCGACCTCGGCGGCCAGCTCGTCCTCCTGGGCCTGGACCTCCTCGGCCTCGGCCTCCAGCTGCTCCGGATCGCGGCCCTGACGCTCCTCGGTCGACTCGTCGTGGGCGTTGCGGACCCGTTCGGCGGCGATCGAGATGGTGGACGCGACCCGCTCCCGCAGCCCGGCCAGCGAATACCAGACGTCCTGGGCGGCGCTCAGTCGTGGCACCTGCTGCCGGACGGTCTCCTCGGCGGCGATCTCGGTGCTGCGGGCCGTCTCCAGCTTCGCCTCCAACTCCTGGCGGCGTTCCTTCAGCTGGGCCTCGTCGGCCAGGTCGTTCTGCAGCGACAGGGTCGCCTGCACCAGGTCGTCGGCCAACAGTCGGGACTTCGCGTCGCGGGCGTCGGCCTGGATGACGGCGGCCTTGCGGGCGACCTCGGCCTGCCGGCCGAGCGGTTTCAGCTGGCGGCGGACCTCGGCGACGAGGTCGTTCAGTCGGTTGACGTTGGTCTCGGTCGACTCCAGCTTGCGGAGCGCCTTCTCCTTGCGCTTGCGGTGCTTCAGCACGCCCGCGGCTTCCTCGATGAAGCCACGACGGATCTCCGGGGTGGCCTGCAGGATGGTGTCCAGCTGGCCCTGGCCGACGATGACGTGCATCTCGCGGCCGATGCCGGAGTCGCTGAGCAGCTCCTGGACGTCGAGCAGTCTGGCCTTGTTGCCGTTGATCTCGTAGTCCGAGCCGCCGTTGCGGAACATCGTCCGGCTGATCTTGACCTCGGAGTAGTCGATCGGCAGGGCGCCGTCGGCGTTGTCGATGGTCAGCGTGACCTCGGCCCGGCCCAACGGAGCCCGGCCGGACGTGCCGGCGAAGATGACGTCCTCCATCTTGCCGCCGCGCAGCGACTTGACGCCCTGCTCGCCCATCACCCAGCTCAGCGCGTCGACCACGTTGGACTTGCCCGAACCGTTCGGCCCGACCACACAGGTGATGCCGGGCTCGAAATTCAGCGTCGTCGCCGAGGCGAAGGACTTGAAGCCCTTCACGGTCAGGCTCTTGAGGTACACGCCTGCGTTCCCCTTCTCTCGTGCGTCAGCTCTGAACTGTGCTGATCGGGCTGAACGGTGCTCGATCGGGGTCATAGCTTGCCAGCACTCGCCCACAACGGACGAACCGACAAGCGACGTACCGACGGCACCGGCCGGGGAAGGCAGCCGTTACTCCTCGGCCACTGTAAACGGGAGTGACGACGTTGGCCGGACAACGCGCCGCACCGGGCCTGCCCGACGACCCGGCGAGGGCCGTCTGGTTCAGCTGACCGCTCGGGTGTCGCTGCCGGCGGAGGACGGGTCCGGTTCGGCCGCGCCGACGTCGGGCTCGACCACGGACGGGTCCGGCGAGGCCGGCGGCACCGGCCCGTGGGTCGTCAACTCCTCGATCGCCTGGGTCGGCTGCACCGGCTCCGGCCGGCTGGGTTGATCGTCGGGTACCTCGCCGTCGATCGGCACCAGCTTGGTCGGCCGACCGCTGCGGACCGCGGAGAACGTCCAGAACTTGTTCACCAGGAAGGTGACCGGGGTGACGACGACGATCGAGATCAGCTGGGCCCAATACAGCTTGGTCCGGAAGCCGCTGGAGTCGTCGAAGACGCGGTCCGGCAGCGAGATCGGCGACCCGGAGTGGATCAGTGCGGTGACCAGGCCGAGGCTGAGTACCTGGCCGATCGCGCCGACCGCCAGGAACGGCGGATATTCGCTGTACCAGGAGGAATGCTTGGTGGTCCGGAAGGTCCAGCGCCGGTTGATCCAGAAGTTCCAGAAGTTCGCCACCAGGAAGGCGATGGTGACGATGACGTGATACCAGCGAACGTTGAAGTCGGTCAGCGGCAGGTCGAGGAAGACGTCGCGATAGCTGGGTCCGACCTTCTTCAGGATGATCACGACCAGCATGTTCACGAGCGCGCCGGAGCCGCCGACCAGCCCGAACCGGATCAGCTGCGCCCAGTTGTGGCGATGTCGGACGAACAGGAAGTGGCCCAGACGTCTCACGATCGAACGAGCCTACCGTCACCCACCGACCGAACCGCGGTCGTGGCGCGCGGGCCACGCGGGCGCTGTGACGAATGTCGCGTGCTTGTTGAGAGGCCCCCTGGGCTCCTGCGGAGCCGTTCTCAGCTGCCGTTGTGACCTTGTTCGGTCGATGTACCGGTCGGCACCCAGTAGAGCAGCTTGCCGTCAAAGGGTCGCTCGAAGACCCCGCCGGCGGACTCGATGACCTTCCGGGAACCGATGTTGTCGTCGTCACAGCTGACCAGCGCAGGGTCGATCCCCAACCGGTGCGCGTGCGACAAGCCGGCGAGAAAGGCGGCCCGGGCATGGCCCCGCCGCCGGACCGACGGGCGGATCCAGTAACCGATGTGCCCGCCACCGTTGCGGAGCCAGTCGTTCAGCCGGTGCCGGATCGCGATCCGGCCGAGGAACTGGGTACCGTCCACCCACCACAGCGCCGTGCCCGGCACGAAGTGTTCCGGTCTCGGTGTTTCCTCGCGGACGTCGGCGAGCAGTTTCTCGACGTAGTCGGCGAAGACCTGCGGATCGGCCAGCGTCGTCTGGTCGCCGGTGAACAGGTAGGCGGCGCTCATTTCCTCCTCCAGCGCCAGCCCTTCCTGGAGAGCCGCCAGGAACGAACGATGGAATCTGACATCGGGTCGGACGAGCACGGGCACCGGATCACCCTACGGTCCCCCGTCGGGCTCAGGATCCGAAGACGGACTCAGGATCCCCGGGACGGGCTCACGGTCATTCGACGTCGTCGTCGACCCAGTCCAGGGTCCGGTCGACCGCCTTCTTCCAGTTGCGGTAGAGACGGTCACGCTCGGCGGCGTCCATCGACGGATCCCAGCGCTTGTCCTGCTGCCAGTTGGCGCGCAACTCGCCCTGGTCCCGCCAGAATCCGGAGGCCAGACCGGCCGCGTACGCCGCCCCCAGAGCAGTCGTCTCGGCCACCACCGGCCGGACCACCGGCACGCCGAGGATGTCGGCCTGGAACTGCATCAGGGTGTCGTTGGCTGTCATCCCGCCGTCGACCTTCAACTCCGCCAGGTCGGCACCCAGATCACTGTTCGCCGAATCGCTGTTGATCGCCTCGATCACGTCGCGGGACTGGTAGGCCACCGACTCCAGTACCGCCCGAGAGATGTGGAACTTGTTGACGTAGCGGGTCAGCCCGACCAGAGCGCCACGCGCGTCGGGCCGCCAGTAGGGTGCGAACAGCCCGGAGAACGCCGGCACGATGTAGGCGCCGCCGTTGTCGTCGACCTGACGGGCGAATTCCTCCACCTGCGGTGCGGAGGAGATCAGGCCGAGGTTGTCCCGGACCCACTGCACCAGTGATCCGGTGACCGCGATCGACCCTTCCAATGCATAGTGCGGTGCCGCGTCGCCGAGCTTGTAGCCGACAGTGGTGAGCAAACCGTTCTGGCTGCGGACGATCTCCTCGCCGGTGTTGAAGATCAAGAAGTTGCCGGTGCCGTAGGTGTTCTTCGATTCACCGGCGTCGAAGGCGGCCTGGCCGAAGGTCGCCGCCTGTTGATCTCCGAGGATGCCGGCGATCGGCGTCTCCCGGAGCAGGCTCTGCGACGAGGCGGTGCCGTACTCCTCCGAGCTGCTGCGGATCTGCGGCAGCATCGACCGCGGCACCTCGAAGACGTCCAGGATGTCGTCGCGCCAATCCAACGTCTCCAGGTCCATGAACAGGGTCCGGGATGCGTTGGTGACGTCGGTGACATGCACACCTCCGTCGACGCCGCCGGTCAGATTCCACAGGACCCAACTGTCGGTGGTGCCGAACAGCAGGTCGCCTGCCTCGGCCGCCTTCCTGGCGCCGTCGACGTTGTCCAGGATCCAGTTGATCTTGGTCCCGGCGAAGTAGGTCGCCAACGGGAGTCCGGTCCGGTCGGCGAACCGGTCGGTGCCTCCGTCGGCGGCCAGCCGGTCCACGATGCTCTGGGTTCGGACGTCCTGCCAGACGATCGCGTTGTAGACCGGTTTGCCGGTCGTCTTGTTCCACACCACGGTGGTCTCGCGTTGGTTGGTGATCCCGATCGAGACGATGTCGTGCCGGGTCAGGTTGGCCTTGGCCAGGGCGTGTCCGATCACCTCGCGGACGTTGTCCCAGATCTGCATCGGATCGTGCTCGACCCAGCCGGCTCGCGGGAAGATCTGCTCGTGTTCGAGCTGGCCGCTGGCGACACTCTTGCCTTCATGATCAAAAATGATTGCGCGGCTGCTCGTCGTACCTTGATCGATGGCCATGATGTGGTCGGCCATGGGTCGAGACTCCTTCGTCGGAACGGTTTCGCCGGATGCGGCTGCACGGTTCCTGGATGCTACAGGCAGTCCCAGTGATACCTCACACCGCTGGTGTCACCGGCGGCCAGGGCCATAGGATCGCCGAACAGATGAGCAACCCCGGAGTCGCCCCAGCCGCCGACGTCCATCGAATCAAGTTCGATGATCAACTCCGAAAGACCGGTGTCGACGGCCGGGTAGCCGCCGGTTCCGCGCGGGTCGTGTTGGGTGAAGGACGGGAAGCCGCCGATCTTGCTGGTCGCCCGATGATCGGCCAACGGGCTCGCACTGCCACGCAGATACTCTTCGTAGAC
The DNA here is from genome assembly GCF_900105385.1 of Microlunatus soli. Classification (NCBI taxonomy): domain Bacteria; kingdom Bacillati; phylum Actinomycetota; class Actinomycetes; order Propionibacteriales; family Propionibacteriaceae; genus Microlunatus; species Microlunatus soli. The sequence continues at coordinate 601,236 of NZ_LT629772.1, forward strand.
GAAGGCCGGCTCGGATCTGCTCTCGCCCAACGCGAGGGCGATCCGTTCCCAGACCGAGTCGGCGCGGACGGCCGGCGTCAGCTCGTCCCAGGACGGGATACTGATCCCGGGCGCGAACTCCAATGCGGTCGCGCCGACGAACTCCATCGGCAATTCATCGTGCGCATCGGTCGGGGTCGGCGCGTCCGGGCTCGGGCTGCCGTCGGCGACCGGATCGGGATACCACCGCACAGTGAAACCCGCTGATCCCGCCGAAGCGTCGACGGTCAGTCCCCAGTTCTCGTCGGCATCGACGAACCACTGCAGCAGTCCGGCGGCCGGAAAGTCCGACAGCGCGCCGACCTCGGCAAAATTGAGCTGGCCGAGGAACAGTTGCGGTCCGCCGATCCCCTCCGGCCAGACCGCACCCGGCGGCAGGAACGGATGGCCGCTCAGGAAGCTCTGGATCGGCGACGTCGCCGCACCGGCCAGACTGATCGCCGCGCAGTCCCGGGCCACCGGCTGCAGCGTCTGCCGAAGATCATCGAGCAGCATCGGACTCAGCCCCGACTGCCCGGCCGCCGACCGCGACGGCACGGAAACCTGGGCGAGTTGTTTGCGCCAGCGATTCCAGAACGCGTTCACATCCTTACCGTACGGCGCGGGCGCCCCGTTCCCGCGCAACACGCAGGACCGGGCCGCCGACCGACAGCCGCGACAATACGACTGTATTGATAGGGTGCCTGTTGTGCCGCACCACTCGTCCCGCGCCGTCGACACAACCGACGGTGTCAAATGGCGACAGCCTTCGGCGCTTCGAGCGCTCGTCGTCGGGGCGGCGTTGAGTGTGCTCCTGCTGGTCGGGCTACCGGTCGGGATGCTTCTTGATCATGTAGCAACGATGGCCTCCGTGCTGCGAAGTCGGCCCGATCTTCCGCCGGCCCATCGAGGCTTCGCCTTCGCCGCGGTGATCGGATACACCGCCGTGTTCCATGGGGTGGCGGTCGTGCTGGTCGCGTGGTTCACCGCCAAGACCTGGAGCGGTCGCCGGTGGGCGCGGATCGCGCTCAGCAGCTATCTGGTCACCGCTTCGGTGCTCGGCCTGCTGTCGGCAACTGCCGATACGCCGTTCTTGATCGTCGTCGTTGTCACCGACGCGATCCACCTGATCATGCTCGGCCTGCTGTGGCTGCCGCCGTCCGTGCGGTCCTACTTCCAATCCGGCCGAGCCAGCTTCGGTCCCGAGTAGTTCAGCCTCGATTTCGCCGTCCGGCGCAGCGGTAACTGATCGGTACCCTCCAAACGGCACCAAGACTCGTACGCCGCGGACCAGCAGCCATCGAGCAAGGGCTGGTCCTGTCGCCGCAGAACTTCATACGTGGGCGACGACTCGCGATCCCGATGTCGTATGAGTTACGCGGTCGGCGGCCTCAGCCCGGGATACAACCAATTGACACAACATCTCGATCGTGCCGACGACTGCACCCGAGGGCTCACCTGTCGGTCGGGGTGAACCTCGCCCACTCCTTGACGGCGTAGGCATTGCCTTCCCGCTTCACCTCAACCGCTCCGTGGCCGGGCAGGTGCGCCGGGAGCACGAGCGACCGGGTGTCTGCGGCGAGCTCGAGGAACCGCCCTCGCTGCCGTACCGCTGCGGGCACGTCCTCGCTCAGGCAGGCTTCGACGCCAGGCTCGGCCAGCTGAAGCGGCGTGTGCATCAGGTCGCCGACGAACAGAGCCCGATCCCCACGGGACTCGAGCACCAGTACCGAGGACCCAGGAGTGTGACCGGGCGCAGGTACGAGCGACAGGTTGGCGTCAATGCGGTGGCTGCCCTCCCAGAGCACCGCCCTGCCGTGGCGACGAACCGGCAGCACGCTGTCTTCGAACATGTTCTGGTTCCCCAGCGCCGCATTGATCCCGGCGAGCGACCCGCGCTTGGGGTGAGCGTTGAGTGGGTTCCAGAAGTCGTAGTCCGCGCGAGGGATGACGTACTCGGCGTTGGGAAACGCCGGAATCCACGCGCGCCCGTCGAGGCGCGTGTTCCAGCCGACGTGGTCGGCATGCAGGTGCGTGTTGACCACGACGTCGACGTCCTCGGGGGCGACCCCGGCCGCGGCGAGACGACCGACGAAGTCACTGTTCAGACGCGACCACTGGTCGACGTAGGGACGCTCCTTGTGGTTGCCGAGCCCGGTGTCGACGAGAATCGTTCGACCCTCGCTGCGTAGCACCCACGTCTGCACGTACGTCAGGAAAAAGGTGGTTGCCGGGTCCCAGAAATGCGGCGCGAGCCAGTCCTGATGGGACCGCCAGGTCTCGTCGGTGGTGCCGGGGAAGACGTCGCGGGCCGGAGCCATCGGCGCCTGCCATTCGACGACCCTGGTGAGGCGCACGTCGCCGAGCTCGATCGTGTCGACAAAGGCCTGCTGAGCTGTCATGCCACCACGCTAGGCAGGGCCGTCGACCGTCTCCATGCGTGGAAACGCCATCGACATACGCGAGACGACCAGTGCCAGGTCCGCCTCCGTAGGCTGTCGGCATGGACGTGTTCAGTCAGGTGATCGCGTCGACACGAGCAGGACGCGCCAAGTTCAACCGCACCCGGCGGACCGGCATGTGGGGCAACAGCTACGGGCCCTACCCCGGTGCCGGCTTCCACGTGCTGCTGCACGGCTCGTGCTGGTTCGTGCCACCGCACGGAGAGCCGGTACAGCTGAGCGCGGGCGACGTGGTCTTCCTGCCGCACGGCGCCCGGCACGGCATGTCCGACCGGGCCGACCGCGTCGTCGACGACCTGCCCGCCGCCGAGCTGGGGAGCTCGGCCGAGACGCAGGATCCGGCTGACCCGCGAGACGTGCACGCTGATCTGCTGTGCGGCGCCTACCGACTCGACCGCGGCGATGCCCACCCGCTGCTGCGGACGTTGCCGGGCTTCCTGCTCCTCTCGTCGGAGAGGCACGGCTCCTTGCGCTCGGTGGTCGACCTGCTCAGTGCCGAGCTCGCGCATCCGCGCCCCGGCACGGATGCCTCGTTGCCCGCGCTCCTGGATCTCTTGCTGGTCGACCTGCTACGCGGCTGGTTCGACGAGGAGTCCACGCGCAACCCCGGCCGAGGCTGGCCGGCGGCATTGGCCGACCCGCTGCTGGCCGCGGCGTTGAATCGGATGCACGCCGAGCCCGGTTACGAGTGGACCGTGGCAGGCCTCGGCGCCACGGTGAACATGTCGAAGACCACGTTCGCCAGGAGGTTCACAGCGCTGATCGGACAACCGCCGATGACGTACCTCACCTGGGTTCGGCTCAGCACCGCGGCCCGGCTGCTTCGCGAATCCGACATCCCGGTCTCCGCTATCGCCCACCAGGTGGGGTATGGGTCGCCGTTCGCCTTCGGCACCGCGTTCCGTCGGGAGTTCGGGACTGCCCCGGGCCTGTTCCGGCGCAGAGCTCGACAGGGACGCGTTGACAGCCCACAAGATCACTGAATCGGTCTCCGGCATGAGCACCCGGCCCGGCGTGATCGCCAAGATCTCGGGCATCGCTCCTGGCCCCTGCCCGATTCCCGTTCCGACGACTCGCGGCTGATGCGCGGGGCCGCTCGACCGACCACGACGTCGGCACCGGCGACGATCGCCGACAACGCCACCCGGTCGGTGACATCACCTTGGACGTGATTCACACCGGTGACCGCCTCAGTGGGACGCGAGCGGCTGAACGCCGTGACCTGGTGACCCCGGGCGGCGGCCGTATCGCTCGGGCTGCGTGACCAGACGCATCCTCGATCACATCGGCGACCGGTGGACCGTCCTCATCGTGGGCGCGCTCGGTGACGGCGACGCCCGGTTCTCCGAGCTTCGACGGCGGGTCGAGGGGGTCTCGCAGAAGATGCTGCCCCAGACGCTGCGCGGCCTCGAACGCGACGGACTTGTCCGCCGCACGGGTCCTCCCCGAAGTCCGGAGTGAACCGACCTCCTGACGGCCGCTACGTCACCAGTGTGTGTGTCGGGGCACCCGTTGGCAGTGCGGGCAACGGAAGGAGGAGCGGTTCATGAACGCCTCCCGCCGGATCGCGTGCCCGCAGCGCGAGCAGGGCTCGCCCTCGCGGCCGTAGACGTTGAGCGAACGGTCGAAGTAGCCGCTGTTGCCGTTCACGTTGACGTACAGCTCGTCGAAGCTGGTGCCGCCTTCTCCGAGCGCGGCCGCCATCACCGCGGTGGCGGCGTCGAGCAACTCGACCAGCTGCTTGCGGGTGGTGTGTTCGGTCGCCCGGGCGTAGTGCAGCCGGGCTAGCCACAGTGCCTCGTCGGCGTAGATGTTGCCGATCCCGGAGACCACGTTCTGGTCCAGCAGCGCCCGCTTCAGGCCGGTCCGCTTGCGGCGCAGCCGATCGGCGACCTGGACCGCGACGAACGCCGGGTCGAACGGATCGAGGCCGATGTGAGCGATCTCGGCGGGAAGTTCTGCGCCGTCGGGTGCCAGCGACAGGCCGCCGAACATCCGCTGGTCGACGAAGCGGACCTGCGGCCCGCCGTCGGTGAAACTGAAGCGGATCCGGGTGTTCGGTGCATCCGCGATCTCTGCGTCGGCGACCAGGAACTGGCCGCTCATCCCCAGGTGGGCAAGGATCGCGTCGCCGTCGGTCAGCGGCAGCCAGAGATACTTGCCGCGGCGTCGGGGGTGATCGAAGGTACGGCCGGTGAGGGTGGCGGCGAAGTCGGCGGGTCCGCCCGGATGGCGTCGGACGGGCCGCGGATGCAGCACCTCGACGGCCGCGATCGTCCGGCCGGCGAGCGCTTCATCGAGACCCCGTCGGACGACCTCGACCTCAGGAAGCTCCGGCACCGGATCCGGGTTCGGCGGCTGCCTCGTCGGCGGCTGCCACCAGGGCACCGACCTCGTCCAGCGGCTGTTCGACGGCGGTGCGGAGCTCGTTGAAGGCGCTGGCCGCGGCCTTCTGCTCGGCTTCCTTCTTGTTGTGACCGACGCCGGGGTCGTACTGCTTGCCGTCGATCAGTACCCGGGCGGTGAAGGTCTTGGCGTGATCGGGACCGGTCTCGGTCACCACGTACTGCGGCGCCGGCAGCCCGTTCAGCGAGCACAGCTCCTGCAGACTGGTCTTCCAGTCCAGGCCGGCGCCCAGGGTGGCGACCTCGGCCATCACCGGGTCGAAGAGATGGTGCACGAAGCGGCGGGCGCTGTCGATGCCCTCGGCGACGAAGACGGCGCCGATCACGGCTTCGGTGGTGTCGGCCAGGATCGAGGACTTGTCTCGGCCACCGGTGGTCTCCTCGCCGCGTCCCAGTTTGACCAGGGAGCCGAGGTCGAGCCCACGGGCGACCTCGGCCAACGCACGGGAATTGACGACCGCGGCGCGGAGCTTGGCCAATTGGCCCTCGCTCATGTCCGGGTTGGTGCTGAACAGATGTTCGGTCACCACCAGCCCCAGCACCGAGTCGCCGAGGAACTCCAGCCGTTCGTTGGTGGGCAGACCACCCTGCTCGTAGGCGTACGAACGGTGGGTCAGGGCACGATCAAGGAGCCCGGGATCGATGGTGATCCCGAGCTCTGCCAGCACCTCGAAGGCTCCCGGGTGTTCCGGGTGCGCTGTGGAATTCGGCTGCTCTGCCAAGATCGTTTGTCCCGTACGGGAGTGGGTCAGGAAGCCAGCACCTGGCGGCGTTCGCCGCGGGGACCGTACTGACCGCAGGCCGGGCAGGCGGTGTGCGGCAGGTGCTTCTCCCGGCAAGCCGGATTGGCGCAGGTGACCAGGGTGGGAGCGGAGGTCTTCCACTGCGACCGGCGGTGCCGGGTGTTGCTGCGGGACATCCGACGCTTCGGAACGGCCACGATCTTCTCCTCGTAATCGCCACGGACACTGTCGCGTCCGCGTCACTTCACAGCCCTGCGGTCTGCTCAGGACTTCCTGGCTCTCAGGACTCTTCGCCCGGCCATGCCGCGAGACCTGACCACCGAGGATCGACCGGGGCCTGGTGACCGTGCTCCGGATCGGCGTTCAGATCAGCCCCGCACTCGGGACACAGACCCAGACAATCCGGCCGGCACAGCGGCTGGAACGGCAGGTCGAGCACAACGGAGTCGCGCAGCACCGGTTCGAGATCGATCAGATCACCATTCAGGTGCCTGATCTCTTCCTCGGTCTCGGTGTCCTCGGACTCCTTGTCGGGATAGACGTACAGCTCCTGGAAGTCCACGACCGTCTCATCGGTCAGGTCCACCAGGCACCGAACGCACTGCCCCGCCAACCGAGCATCGGCCGTGCCTGTCACCAGCACTCCCTCGACCACTGATTCGAGTCGCAGATCCAACTCGATCGGTGAGCCTTGGGGTACCCCGATCACTTCGATCCCCAGCTCCGCTGGCGCCTCCGCGGTCCGCTGGACCTGCATCATCCGCCCGGCTCCCCGGCCCAGATCGTGGGTGTCGATCACCAGATCCGAGTACGGTTCCCTCGAGCGAGCTGCCGTATCCACAAGCAGTTCCCTTCAGCGCAGCGGTCAGAACATCGTCATGACCGACGCCCAACTCTAGCCGTCCCCGGTCGGCCTGGCCAAATCACACCCGGTAACACCAGTTCCCGCGCAACTTCGGTGTTCCCGCACGCCCTCCAGCTCGCGCGGCAGCCTCAAAAGTGCGCGGGAACGGTGTCCTTGGGGCGGGGTCAGTCGAGAGTGGGTAGTTCGGTCGCGCGTTGCCGGCGGTCCTCCGCCGGCTCGGCGTTCCGGTCGGCCAGCCGCTTGCGTGCGGTCCGGACCTGGCTGCCGGTCTTGGCCAGCACCGATTCGAAGCTGGCCATCCGGGAGTCGATGAAGACGTCGACCTCACGGCGCAGCGCCTCGGCCTCGTGCTCGGCGTCGGCGATGATCTTGGCTGCGTGTTCCTCGGCGACCTTGACCTGGGAACTGTGCGCGGCCTGGTCCAGGGCGTGCTGGTTGGCGTCGGCGACGATCTGGGCTGCCTGCGCCTCGCCGTCGGCGATCTTGGCCTTCTGCTGCTCGATCACCGAGCGGGCCTCGTCGAGTTCCTTCGGCATCGTCTCGGCGATCTCGTCGATCACCTTGAGCACCTCGGACCGGTTGACCACGCAGGACGCCGACATCGGCATCGCGCGCGCAGACGCGATCAGCTCCCGCAGTTGCTCCAACCGGGCCTCGGCCGTCGGCTCCTCGGGCATCGATGAATCCTCCCGTCCCGGGTCTACCGGGCGCGCATTCGTGTGGCTACATGTTCCGCTGGACGAGCCGCCCGGTCCCCTCCCGGGTGACCGGACGACATCCCGACGCACAGCGGACAAGAATCTAGTCGCTGCGGACCGTTATACAAACTTTACGTTCTTTCCCGCCGTGGCGGGACCCGAGGAGGGCGCTGAACAACTGGCTCGTCGCGAGCACCGCGATGTGCGTGCACGGGCACGTCGCGGGAGCGAAGGCGGGCCGGGGCCCGTCGAGCGAGCGCGACGCGCCCGCGTCTGTGCAGCGTGGCGCGCAGCGGAGCGAATTGTTCAGCGGCCTCCTCCAGGTCGGGATTACCTCGTCCCGACACCCGAACGACTCAACCGTCGCCCGATGTTGCGAGCTTGGCCCGGGTCCGGGCCGCGATCGCCGGGGTGACGAACTGGTCGAAGTCACCGCCGAACCGGGCGATGTCACGGACCAGACTGGACGAGACGTACGACCACCGTGCGGCTGCCGGCAGGAACAGCGTCTCCACGCCACTCATCGCCGTGTTCATCTGGGCCATCTGCATCTCGAAGTCGAAGTCGGCGGCGACCCGGATCCCCTTCACCACGCAGTCGATCCGCTGCGCGGTGCAGTAGTCGACGAGCAGCCCGTCCAGCAGGTGCACCTCGATCTCACCGGGGATGTCTGCACACACCTCGGCGAGCAACTCGACCCGCTCCCGGGGCGTGAAGATCGCGGTCTTGCTGCTGTTGTTGCCGACCAGGACGTGCACCACGTCGAACTGTCTCGCGGTCCGCGCGATGATGTCCAGGTGACCGCGGGTCGCCGGATCGTACGATCCCGGGCAGGCCGCGCGCCGTGGCTGCGCATTGCCCGGCTGTTGTGCCTCGTCATCGGCCACCCTGCTGTCCCTTCGCTCACTCACACCCGCGCCGGCGGCGCAGGCCACCCATCATCGCTGCCAGAAATGCAGCACGGTCTCGCCGTAGTTCTTGGTCCAGACGTCGGCCGGATCCTCCGGCCAGGTCAGTTCCTCGCTCCGCGCGGACCGCTCGACGACCACCAGGGCGTCGTCGGTGATCCAGCCCTGCTCCAGCAGGGTCGCCAGCTGGCCGCTCAGCCGGGCCGAGTTCAACTCGTACGGCGGGTCGAGGAAGATCACGTCGTATTCACCCGGCGGTGGGGAGCCGATCACGTCCTCCACCCGTCCGGTCCGGACCTGGGCGCCGACGTCCAGTTCGCGGATGTTCTCGCCGATGATCCTGGCGGTCCGCCGATCGGACTCGACCATCAGCACCCGGGTCGCTCCCCTGCTGGCCGCCTCCAACCCGACGGCCCCGGACCCGGCGTACAGGTCGAGGAACGCCAACCCGGCCAACTGATCCTCCGCCCCTGACCCGGCCGTCCCGGCCCAGGAGGCGATGATCGAGAACAACGCCTCCCGGACCCGGTCACTGGTCGGTCGGGTCCGGTCACCCGGTGGGGTCGTCAGTCGACGTCCCCGCCGGCTGCCGGCAACGATCCGGCTCATCGAGCTCCGTTCCCGATCACGCTGTTGATCATGCCCGCTCCAACCATTCCGGTGACTCGATCTTGTCGACGATGTCGGCCAGTCCCGGATCCTCGATCTCGGGATCGTCGGCGATGCAGCCGTCGGCGATCTCCCGGGCCGAGGCGATCAGCTCCTGGTCACGCAGCACCCGCAACAGCCGCAGGCTCGAACGCCGACCCGACTGATCGGCGCCCAGCACGTCACCTTCCCGGCGCAGCCGTAGATCGGCCTCGGCGAGCCGGAATCCGTCCCGGGTGGCGGCCACCTCGCTGAGTCGTTCGGCGGCCTGGCTCATCGGATCACTGGAGCTGAACAGCAGGCAGACCCCGGGATGCTCACCACGGCCGATCCGACCACGCAACTGGTGCAGCTGGGAGATCCCGAACCGGTCGGCGTCACAGATCACCATCATCGAGGCGTTCGGCACGTCGACCCCGACCTCGATCACCGTGGTCGAGATCAGCACGTCGATCTCGCCGGCGGCGTAGCGGCGCATCACGTCGTCCTTCTGCTCGGCCGGCAGCCGGCCGTGCAACATCTCGACCCGGATCGAGGACAACGGGCCGCCGTCCTGGGTGAGGTCGCCGTACAGCTCCTCGACCGCGATCGCCGGGGTCTTCGGTGCCTCCTCCTGATCGTCGGGAACCACCTCGAGTCCGTCGTAACCGAGCACGTCGGAGATGCTGATCCGGGTGCACACCACGTAGGCCTGCCGGCCCTGCTTGACCTCTTCGACGATCCGTTGCCAGGCACGGTCCACCCAGGCCGGCGCGGCGATCGTGTCGACCACGACCGTGCTCACCTCGGACCGACCGGCCGGGATCTCCCGCAACACCGACGTCTCCAGGTCGCCGAAACTGGTCATCGCCACCGTGCGCGGGATCGGCGTCGCCGTCATCACCAGCAGGTGCGGCTGGCTGGTCGCCTTGGCTCCGAGCGCTGCCCGCTGTTCGACCCCGAACCGATGCTGCTCGTCGACCACCACCAGCCCGAGCTCGGCGAACTGGACCTGATCGCTGAGCAGCGCGTGGGTGCCGATCACGATCCCCGCCTCGCCGCTGGCCGCGGCCAACAACGCCTCCCGTTTCCGCGCCGCCGGCATCGAACCGGTGATCAGCACCACCTGGGTCGCATGCTCCGGCGCGTCCAGCGTGCCGGCGGTGGCCAACTCCCCCAACATCTTGGTGATCGTCTGATAGTGCTGGGTGGCCAACACCTCGGTCGGCGCCAGGAACGCGGCCTGGCCGCCGGCGTCGATCACCCCGAGCATCGCGCGCATCGCCACCACGGTCTTGCCCGACCCGACCTCGCCCTGCAACAACCGCTGCATCGGATGCGGTTGAGCGAGATCGGCGAAGATCTGGTCGGAGACCTGCCGTTGGCCGAGCGTCAGGCTGAACGGCAATGACCCGTCGAAGGCGTCCAGCAGACCGTCGGCCCGCCGTGGCCGTGGCACCGACCCGTGGCTACGGGCCAGCGCCTTGCGGCGCGCCATCGCCAGCCCGATCGCGAACGCCTCGTCGAACTTCAGCCGCTCCAGTCCGCGAGCCGCCTCCGGTTTGGTCCGCGGTTGGTGGACCGCGCGGTAGGCCTCGGTCAGCTCGAGCACACCGGCCCGGTCCCGGACCGACGCCGGCAACGGGTCGTCGGCCCCCTCGAAGAACTCCAGCGCGAGGTTGGCCGACTCGGCGATGTTCCAGGTCCGCAGCTTGGCCGTCGCCGGATAGATCCCGATCAGGTCGGCCCGGGAGACCTCGGCCATCGCCTCGTTGGCCTTCGAACCACCGACCACCCGGCCGTGTTCGTCCAGCATCACGAAGTCCGGGTGGGACAGCTGGAGTTGATCATGAAAGACACCGACCTTGCCGGCGAAGATGCCGCGGGTGCCCTGGTGCAGTTGCTTCTCCCAGTAGTCGATCAGCTTGGGCTGGCCGAAGAAGGTCAGATTGAGCCGGCCGTGCCGCCCGTTGGTGATCCAGGCCTCCAATCGGCCACGCGCGCCACGGCCCCGCTGGCCGCCTTGCATCGCATGCGCCTGGGTGCGGGCCACCTCGGCCAGCACCGCGACCTCCTCGCCGGGCTGCAGATCGGCCAGATCGCTCAGTTCGGTGCCGGCCAT